>DXDT01000028.1 GCA_019115335.1 Candidatus Brachybacterium merdigallinarum | reverse complement strand
CACCCTCTGCGCTCATCCCCCACAGGTCTGCTGCGGCGGGGTGGATGGTCGATGCGGGCCGCGACGATCGTCGAGGGCGTCCCTGCCGGGCCCGAGGGCCGAATGGGTCAGATTCTCAACCGCTTCCTGGGCAGAAGTGGTTGCGAATCTGACCCGAGCCGGGCATCCGACGGAAGCGGGCGGTCGACGGGGAGGTCGGGATCAGGAGGCGAGCGGGCGCACCAGGCCGATCACGATGGGATCCCCACTGGCGGAGATCGCTGGGCGCAGCGTGATCGCGAGCGGGGTGCCCTCGCCATGGGGCGAGTCCTCCCCGCCCACGGCGCTGCACTCCACACGAGGCGCATCGGCAGCATCTGCCTCGGCGGCGCACTCGCGCACCTCGGCAGAGGCACCGATCGAGTCGACGTCCAGCTGTGCGCGGATCAGGAGCCCATCCGCCTCGAGGAGGGAGGGGTCGTCGAAGAAGATGCTGGTGGAGCCGTAGCCGACCGTGGTGTCCGGGTCGGTGGCGGTCGTGGCGACCCCTTCCGGCAGTGGTCCCGCGGTGACCAGGAGCGACGGGGTCGCCTCGGCGTCCGTGCCGCGGACCGCGTGCACGGAGTACTCGATGCTCGACCCCTCGACCGTGCACAGCGCCGGGTCGGTCGAGTCGGGAGCGAGCTGGAGGTCGCAGCTGACCTCATCGGCTCGTGCCTGCCCGAAGCCGGCGACGAGCTTCGCCTGCGTGGCGTCGTCCGCCCACGGCCCCAGAGCCAGCTGCGGGAGGGCCTCGTCGGCGCCGGGAGGCTCGGGCGCACCCTCCCCTGCCTCACCCTCCCCGGACGCGCCTCCGCCGTCCGAAGCGCCCTCCGGCGAGGTGCCTCCGCGGTCGGACGGGTCCTCCGCAGTGGGGGCGGGCTCGGCCTCGGTGGCGGTCTCGCTCGTCGCGGGCTCGCCGTCGCCCTGGCAGGCGGTCAGGCCCCACAGGGCCACTGCGCACAGTGCGAGCGCTGCTCGTGCGCGGATCCGGATCCTCATCATGTCCCCCTGAGCCGTCGTCCCCTGCATCACGTCGTCTGCCTCATCGCATCCCCCGAGGGAGGGCGGGTCACCCGCAGCCAGAGGGCCGATAGTGGCGGGTTCACCGGAGAACCCTCGAGCCGGCCCCCCTCGGCGACGGGTCAGAACTGGTTGCGGTACGCGTCGATCGCGTCCTTGGCGTCCTTCAGGCCGGCCCCCGTGCGCTCCCGGTAGACCTTGACCGCCTGGATGACCTTGCCGTCCGCGACGAGCTGCTTGCACTCCTCGGGGATGCGCCCGGCCCGATCCTCCCGGATCTTCGCCACCTCGTACCGGTTCAGCCCGGCGCGCTCGGCGAGCTCGTCGACAAGCGACTCGAGATCACGCACCTGCTCCTTGAGCATCGCGATGCGCGCCTGATCATGATCCCGCTGTCTGCCCTGGCCGAATAGCATGCTCCGATCATAGCCGCACGCACGCACGAGCGCCCCGCACGATGAGAGGTGCGGGGCGCTCAGGACGGTGCGAGGCGGGGCCCGGGCCGCTCAGGACGGAGCGGGCACGGCCGGGGCGCTCACAGCGCGGTCCGGGCGGGCCCGGAGAGGCCCACACCACACGCCGAACGGGTCAGCTTCTCAGCCACTTCCTGGCCGAAAGTGGCTGAGAATCTGACCCGAACCGGGGGGTGGTCGTCGATCAGGCCTTGGCGGAGGCCTTGGCGGCGACGACCTGGATCAGGAGGTTCGCGAAGACGTCCTCGTGCAGGCGCACGGTCGCCTTGTGCTCGCCGAGCGACCGGATGGGGGTCACGAACTCGACGGAACGGCGATCGATCTCCTTGCCGAGCTGCTCCTGGACGGTCGCGGCGACCTCCTGCGAGGTCACAGCGCCGAAGAGGCGGCCGTTCTCGCCGGCGCGCTCGGCAACGACGAGGGGCTTGGACTCCAGGGAGGCCTTCAGCGCCTGGGCGTCCTCGAGGCTGGCGATCGCACGCTTGCCGCGGGCGACATGCATCTGGTCGAGCTGACGCTGACCACCCTTGGTCCACGGGGTCGCCAGACCCCGGGGCAGCAGGTAGTTGCGGGCGTAGCCGTCCTTGACCTCGACGACATCGCCGGCGGTGCCGAGGCCGGTGACCTCGTTGGTGAGGATGAGCTTGCTGGTCATGACAGTCCCTTCCTCGCTCAGCGACCGGAGGTCGAGTACGGCAGCAGGGCGATCTCGCGGGCGTTCTTCACGGCCTTGGCGATCTTGCGCTGCTCCTGGACGGACACACCGGTGACCCGACGGGCGCGGATCTTGCCACGGTCGGAGATGAACTTGCGCAGCAGCGCGGCGTCCTTGTAGTCAACGGTCTCGAGACCCGCTGCCTTCAGCGGGTTCAGCTTCTTCTTCGGCTTGCGAAGAACAGGCTTGGCCATCGTGGTGCTCCTTCTTTCTGCGGGGAGCCCGGGCATACACCCGGGATGGAGTGGATTCGGTGAGGATCGTGCCGGTCGGTCAGCGCAGCGGGGTGCTCACCCGCGCCGCGCTTCCGGCGACCCGATCAGAAGGGGGGATCGTCGTATCCGCCCTGGTTGCCGCCGGCCCACGGGTCGGCGTTCTGCCCGCCCTGAGGGCCGCCCTGCGGCGCATTGCCGTAACCGCCCTGGTTGCCGTAGCCGCCCTGGTTGCCGTAGCCGCCCTGGCCGCCTCCCTGGGGAGCGCCGCCAAAGCCGCCCTGGCCACCGCCCTGCGGGCCGCCGCCGAAGCCGCCCCCGCCGCGCTGGACCTTGGTGGGCTTCGCGGTGGCGTAGCGCAGCGCGGGCCCGATCTCGTCGACGTCGAGCTCGATGCTGGTGCGGTTGTTGCCCTCGCGGTCGGTGAAGGAGCGCTGCTTGAGGCGACCCTGCGCGATCACGCGGGTGCCCTTCTCGAGCGACTCGGCCACGTTCTCCGCGGCGTCACGCCAGATGGAGCAGCGCAGGAACAGGGCCTCGCCGTCCTTCCACTCATTCGCCTGACGGTCGAAGGTGCGGGGGGTGGACGCGATGGTGAACGACGCGACCGCGACGCCGGACTGCGTGAAACGCAGCTCGGGATCCGCGGTGAGATTGCCGATCACCGTGATGACGGTGTCATTCGCCATGGGTGCTCCTGTGCTCCGGGTCGGTGGGGTGGTGCAGACGTCTGGTGTCACCGGATCCTGGGGATCCGGCGAGGACGATCAGTTGGCGTCGAGCCGCATGAGCTTGGTGCGCAGCACGGACTCGTTCAGTCCGAGCTGGCGGTCGAGCTCCTGGGCGGTCTCCGACTTGGCGGTGAAGGAGAGGACGATGTAGATGCCCTCGGTCTTCTTGTCGATCTCGTAGGCGAACTTCCGCTTGCCCCAGACATCGACCTCGTCGATGGTGCCGCCCTGGTTCGGGACGACCTGGACGAGCTTCTCGAACGTCTGGTTCACGGTCCGCTCGTCGACGGACGGGTCGAGGATCACGACCATCTCGTACTTGCGCATGTTCTGGTACCCACCTCCTGTGGTCTTCGCGGCCACGGTCTCTCCGTGGCAGGAGGGTTCATGCCGTCCGTCCCCGCACGCCGGCGGCGCTGGGCACGGACCGACCCAGCGTACCCGTCGCACCGGACAGGGGCCATAGCCGCCTTCCACGTGCGCGCGGGATCACAGGTACTGTCGGGGCGGGACTCAGCCGTCGCGGACCGAGGTCCGCTCGGAGGTGCCGGAGCCGCTGCGCGGGCCGGTCGACGGGGACTGCCCGCCGGAGTCCCCCGAGCCGCCGGACCCACCGCGACCGGTGCCCCCGTTCCCGGCACCGCCGCCGTTCCCGGCACCACCACCATTGCCGCCGCCGTTGCCACCGTTGCCGTTGTTCCCTCCATTGCCGTTGTCGCCGTTGCCCGGCTCCTCGGTCGGCTCGGGCTCCGGCGCAGGATCCTCCGTCGGCTCCGGCTCCGGCTCCTCCGTCGGCTCGGGCGCCTCCGTCGGCTCCGGCTCCTCGCTCGGCTCCTCCGTCGGCTCGGGCTCCTCGGTCGGTTCGGGCTCCTCCGTGGGGGCTGGGGCCGAGGGCGCCTCGGTCTCCTCCTCGGTGCCGCTGGAGCCGCGGTCGGTGCGATGCTGCTGCTCGTTGTCCAGCTCCACCTCCTCGGGGAAGTCCAGCTGCTCCTGACCCTCCAGGGAGGCGGACATGATCGAGCCCCAGATATCGGTGGGATAGGTCGAGCCGGTGATGTACTCCTCGCCGCCGAAGGGGGTCAGCGGGTCCTCGCCGCCTCCCTCGTTGGGCTGGAACATGCCCACGGAGGTCACCAGCTGCGGGGTGAAGCCCACGAACCAGGCCGAGCGGAAGCTCTCCGAGGTGCCGGTCTTGCCGGCCACCGGGCGACCGTCCATGACGTCACGGAGACTGCGGGCGGAGCCGGTCGTGGGCGGTCCCTGCAGGGCGACGGTGGCGTTGATCGCCACGTCCTCGTCGAGCACCCGCTCCTCGGCGTCCTCGTGCTCGTACTCGGTGGAGCCGTCGGCGAGGGTCACGGACTCCACGAGGTACGGGGACCGGTGGATGCCGCCGGCGGCGATCGTCGCATAGGCCTCGGCCATCTCCTTGACCGTCGGGGAGGCGGAGCCGAGCACGTTGGAGGCGTCATCGGTCAGGCCCGGGGTCTCCTCGGGCAGCCCCAGGGCGACCGCGGTCTCCCGGGTCCGCTCCGGGCCGAGCTCGAGGTTCAGCTCCGCGTAGGCGGTGTTGATCGAGTTGGTGGTGGCCTTCTCCAGGGTGACCCGGCCGTAGTCGACGTTGTTGAAGTTGTTGACCGTCCAGCCGGGGAACTGCTGGGGGGAGTCACCGGCCCAGGTGGAGTCCAACGGGTAGCCGTCCTGCAGGGCCGCGATCAGGGTGAAGGACTTGAAGATCGAGCCGGCCTGCATCCGCGACTGGGTGGCGTCGTTCTGCCCCTGCGTGATGTAGTCGGGACCGCCGTACATGGCGCGGATCGCCCCGGTGGCGGGATCGATCGTCATGGTCCCCACCCGGTTCGCCTCGGGGCGGTCCTCGGGCAGGTCCTCGATCGCGGCGACGGTGTTCTCCTGGACCGCGGGATCGATCGTCGAGACCACCCGGAACCCGCCGGTGGCGATCTCGTCGGCCGTGTAACCCTGGGCGATCAACTCGCCGCGCACCGACTCCAGCAGGTAGCCGTTGGTACCGCCCATCGAGTTGCGGCTCGTGGGGTCGATGGTCTCGGGGAACACCATCGCCTCGGCCTCCGCGGCGGTCAGCCCCTCGGTCGCGGAGATCCGCTCCTCCTCGGAGACGCGGCGGGCGTTGACCCGGTCCCACAGCTGCTCGGCCCGCTCGGGGTTCTGCGCCGGATCGTAGGCCGACGGGCCGGGGATCACCGCGACCAGCAGCGCGGCCTCCTCATCGGTCAGCTCGGCGGCGTCCTTGCCGAAGTAGGCCTGGGAGGCCTCCTGGATGCCGTAGGCGCCGCGCCCGAAGTAGATGGTGTTGAGATAGCCGGCGAGGATCTCGTCCTTGGACATCTCCTCGTCGATCTTCAGGGCCATCACCATCTCCCGCAGCTTGCCCGGGATCGTGGTGACGGTGCCGGTGTGGTATCTCTCCACGTACTGCTGGGTGATGGTGGATCCGCCCTGGCGGGCACCTCCCTGCAGGTTGTTGATCAGGGCGCGGAAGATGCCGCGCGGGGAGATCCCGCGATTCTCGTAGAAGCTCGAGTCCTCGCTGGCGACCACCGCGTCCTTGACGTTGTCGGGGATCTCGTCGGAGGCGATGATGGTGCGGTTGATCTCGCTGAACTCACCCATCTCGGTCTCGCCGTCGCTGAAGTAGACGCGCGTGGTCTGGGCGAGCGCGAAGTCCGCGGGCTCGGGGACCTCCGTGTCGTTGTACAGCCATACCGCGAAACCGAGCCCGGCCAGCACCATCAGCGCCATCGCGCCGAGGATCATCCGCAGCGAGGGGATCCAGCGCCAGGGGTTCTTCGCCCCGGCCCGGGGATAGTTCAGGAAGTTCTTGCGGGGACGCGCCGCGCCGCGCGCGGCCCCGGCCGCCCCGGCCGAGGCTCCCGCCCGCTTCCGGTCCACTCCGGCATGGCGGGCGTTGACGGAGGTGCGAGGGCCCGAACCCTTCGCCGCGGAGGACTTCTGCGCGCCGCCCTTCGCGGCAGTGCCCTGCGTGCCGGCGCTGCTGCCGGATGCGGTGCTCCCGCCGGCGCCGGCACCTCCGGTCCGGGCGGTGCGGCTGGTGCCCTTCGGCTCCTCCCGCTTCCCGCTCCTCTTCGCCGGGGAACCGGAAGCGCGCCGCACGCCGGCGGCACGACGGGCTGCGCCGCCGGACGAGCGACCGTTGCGGTTCGAGCGTCTCGGCGAGCTGCCTGATGAGCCTCGGGAATCGCTCATGGGTGCTGCTCCTGGTCCGTCGGGGATGGTCTGCGCGCACCGTGGGGTGCACAGCCATTCAGTATGCGCATCGAGGTCCTGGCACGGAATGATCTGGTGCCGGTTCACACAGGGTGTGCACGACTCCTGCGGTGCCGCTCACACTAACGGCACCGCCTCCGCACCGCATGGGCACAGCCTCCGAACCGCCCCCGACCCGGGCTTGTGCCACCTCCGGTCGGCATTCGGGCAGCGCTCAGGCCTGCCGCTGCGACCACCAGCGATGCAGCTCCTCGGTGGCGCGCTCGGCACCGAGCGGGCCCTCCTCCATCCGCAGGTCCAGCAGGAACCGGTAGGCCAGGCCCACCTCCTTGCCGGGGCCGATGCCGAGGATCTCCATGATCTGGTTGCCGTCCAGATCCGGGCGGATCCGGTCGATCTCCTCCTGGGCGGCGAGGTCCTCGATGCGCTGCTCGAGCTCGTCATAGGCCCGGGCCAGCCGCTGCGCCTTGCGCCGGTTCTGGGTGGTGACGTCGGCGCGGGTGAGGCGGTGCAGGTGCTGCAGCAGCTCCCCGGCGTCGGTGACGTAGCGGCGCACCGCCGAGTCGGTCCAGGGCTCCTCGGTGTAGCCGTGGAAGCGCAGGTGCAGCTCGACCAGGCGGGAGACCTTCTTGGTGGTGTCCTTGTCGAAGGTCATCGCGCGCATCCGCTTCGCGGTCATCTTCGCGCCCACCGTCTCGTGGAAGCGGAAGGTGACCACGCCGCCCGGCTCGTAGCGGCGGGTGGCGGGCTTGCCGATGTCGTGCATCAGCGCGGCCAGGCGCAGCACCAGGTCGGGCTTCTCGCAGGGGCCGTCGGAGCCGCGGGGGCTCTCGAGGTCGATCGCCTGGTCGAGCACGGTGAGGGTGTGCTGATAGACGTCCTTGTGGCGATGGTGCTCGTCGATCTCGAGGCGCAGCGCCGGCAGCTCGGGCAGCACATGGTCGGCCAGCCCCAGCTCGACCAGCAGCTCGAGGCCGCCGCGCGGATCCGCACCCAGCATGAGCTTGACGAACTCGTCGTGCACCCGCTCGGCGGAGACGATGGTGATCCGTTCGGCGAGCGTCTCGATCGCCGCCGCGGTGCCGTCGTGGATGCGGAAGCCGAGCTGGGAGACGAAGCGGACCGCGCGCATCATCCGCAGGGGGTCGTCGGTGAAGGACTGCTCGGGGGCGACCGGGGTGCGCAGCCGGGTCTCGGCGAGGTCGCGCAGCCCGTCGAAGGGATCGACCAGCTCGAGGGAGGGGATCCGCACCGCCATCGCATTGACCGTGAAGTCGCGGCGGGAGAGATCGCCCTCGAGGGTGTCCCCGAAGGCGACCTGGGGCTTGCGGCTGGCGGGGTCGTACTCCTCGGTGCGGTACGTGGTGATCTCGACCTTCACGCCGTCGCGGGCACCGCCCAGGGTGCCGAAGTCGCGGCCCATGTCCCAGATCGCGCCGCCCCCGGTCCAGTCCCGCAGGATCGCCTCGGTCTGCTCGGGCCGGGCCGAGGTGGTGAAGTCGAGGTCCGCACTGGAGCGGCCCAGCACCGCATCCCGCACCGGCCCTCCCACCAGGGCGAGCTCGTGCCCGGCGGCCTCGAAGCGGCGACCCAGCTCGTGGATCTCGGCGGGCAGGGCCGCGAACATCGAGGCGGCCCGGGTGCGGGCGGTCGCCAGGCGGTCGTCCGCTGCGGCGGTCGAGGCAGCAGGGGTCGGAGCGTCGGTCACGGGATTCCTCATCCGGTTCGGGTCGGGCGGGCGGGGCACCTGGCGAGGTGTCGCGCAGGATGTCGCAGGATGTCAGGGTGGTGCGGCCGGGCGCGATCGGGGACGGCCCGGTGAGGGATGCCACAGCCTCGCCACAGAGATGCAAAGGGTTCGTGCCCCTTCGGGCCCCCTACGGTAGCGGGCCCTTACAGTGTCCACATGCCGTCGCCTTCGCTGTCCGTGCGTCCTGTGCTCGCGGCGCTGCTGGCGACCCTCCTCCTGCTCGCCCCGGCGGCGGCGAGCTCGCTGGGCGGCTCCGCGCACGCCGCGGGCCCGGGCTCCGACACGGCGTCCCCCGCTGCGCCGGCGATACCGGCCGCCCCCGCCGAGCCCGCCGCACCGTCCGCTCCCGCTGCCCCCCCGGAGCCGGCGGAGGATGCCCCGGTCAGCCTCGATCTGGTCTCGCTCACCCCCGCCTCCCTCACCCCCACCGGGACGGTCACGGCCGAGGTGGAGATCACCAATGTCTCGGACCAGATGCTGGAGGCCCCCCGCCTGGACCTGCGGACCCGCACCCCGCGCGTCACCGATCGCGACCAGCTGGCCGCCTGGCAGGCGGACACGGCCCCGGATCTGTTCGAGGAGCCGATCAGCGAGACCACGGCGACGACGCCCCTGCCCCCGGGGGAGTCGATGTCACTGACCGTGCAGGCCACCGCGGAGGAGCTGGGGTACGAGGCGGCGCCGTACTACTGGGGGACCCGGCGCATCTCGCTGACGGTGCATGCCGGCGACGAGCCCCTCGCCTCCCTGCGCACCTTCGTGGTGTGGCGCCCGGCAGAGGCCACCCAGACCATCAGCCAGTCGGTGCTGCTGCCGCTGGCCGCCTCGGATCCCGCCGGAGCAGTGGCCTCCCCGCAGGCGCACACCCAGTCCCTCCAGGAGGGGCGGCTGGCGGCGCTCGGCACCCTGGCGCAGCGTGAGGACGTCGACTGGTGGCTGGATCCCGCCCTGCTGGATCCGCCGGCCGTGCCCGTCGTCCCGGAGACGGAGGAGGCGGCCGGGACTGCCGGGAGCGATGGCGAGAGCGGTCCCGAGCCGGTGCGCAGCTATGCCCCCGATGCGGCGTCGGCCCAGTACGCGCAGGATCTGGTCGCGGCGGCGGGAGAGCGCACCGTGATCGCGATGCCCTATGCGCAGGCGGATCTGATCAGCCTGCGCGATGCCGGGGCGGGCGACGTCGCCGCGGGACTGCGGGACGTGTCCGCGCAGGCCTGGGAGAGCAGCGGCATCACCCCTGCCGCCCTGGCGATGCCGGTCTCCGGTGACACCGCCGACGGCGACCGCCTGGCGGCGGCGGCCGAGGCGGGGGCGACAGCGGCGGTGCTGCCGCTGAGCTCGATCGGCACCGGTCACGTCTCCTCGGTGACTCCCAGCTCGGTGGCGCTGCACCCCTTGGAGGGGCAGGAGCGGGACCTCACCCTGCTGGCACCCGACCCGGTGCTGTCCACCGAGTTCTCCCTGCTCGACGGCACCGCGGACACCGAGCAGATCACGCAGCGGCTGCTGGCCGAGACCGCCACCATCGCCTCGGAGTACGCCACCACCCCCCGCCATCTGCTGATCTCCGCCGAGCCCGGAGCGACCCTGGACGACACCGCCGCGACCGCAGTGCTGGACGCCTTCGCCCAGGCGCCCTGGATCCAGTCCGCACGGACCCAGGCGCTGCTGGATGCCGCCGAGTCCGACTCCCTGACCACCACCACCCAGAGCGAGGGCGAGGGGATGTACTCGGTCGGAGAGGTCACCGACAACCAGATCACCCCCACCGCTCCGGACCGGCTCGGGGTGTGGCAGGAGCAGCCCGAGGTGGCCGAGGCTCCGCGCATCCCCGAAGAGGCGATCGCTGACCTGGGCGGCACCTGGACCCGGCTGGGGACCCTGGCCTCGGTGATGGCGGACGACGCCTCGCTGCAGGGCCCGCGCCTGCTGGCCGCCTCCGCCGCCTCGACGGTCTGGGGCGGCAGCGAGGACGCCATCTCGGAGCGTGCGGCCGCCGCCTCCGCGACCTGCGCGGACCTGCTGGGGAGGATCGAGGTGGTCCCGGCCTCCGGCTACAACCTGATCTCCGATGCGGCCGGGGTGCCGATCACCGTCACCAACCGCCTGGACTCCGCGATCACCGTGACCACGGCCGTGTCCTCCGACCGTCCGCTGGTGCGGTTCGAGGAGCAGCCGGTGGTCGAGGTCCCCGCCCGCGGGCAGGTCGAGTTCACGGTGCCGGTCGAGGCGGTCGCCAACGGCACCGTCGATCTCACCGTCGCCCTCAGCACCGCCGAGGGCGACCCGGTCACCGCACCGGTCTCGGTGCCGCTGACGGTCAACCCGGCCTGGGAGAACTGGACCACCATGCTGGTGGTGATCCTGATGGGGGTGCTGGTGGTGGTCGGCGTGCTGCGTGCCCGGCGCACCGGCTCCAGCGCCCGGGCCCCCGCCGTGCACGGACCGGAGGATCCGGAGATCCTCGCCGCCACCGGCCGCTCGGAGCCCGTCGTCCCCGCACCCGGCCGCTCCGGGCCCGACGATCCGGAGCCTGCTGATCGCGAGCCTGCAGATCCCGAGCCCGCCGACGCCCCTGCCACCCGCCCCGATCCGACGGAAGGAGACCGCTGATGAGCACGACCTCGCCCCAGCGCCGGGTCCATCACGTCCCCCGCCACCGGCGGCGCGGTGCTCCGGCCTCCCGCTCCCGGCTGATGAAGGCCAGCGTCGTGATGGCCTCGGGATCGATCGTCTCCCGACTGCTGGGGTTCGTCCGCAACTTCCTGTTCGGCGCGATCCTGGCCGGGTCGATGAGCGGTGCGGCGAGCGCGTTCAGCGCCGCCAACGCCCTGCCCAACACGGTATGGCTGCTGGTCGGCGGCGGCACCCTGAACGCGATCCTGGTGCCGGCGATCGTGCGGGCCGTGAAACGGCCCGACCGCGGCAGCGAGTACGTCTCGAAGCTGATGACGCTGGTGGCCACCGCCGCCGCGGTGCTGACCCTGCTGTGCATGGTCGCGGTGCCGGTGCTGCTGGTCCTCACCAGCGGCGCCCTGCCTCCGGAGACCTATGCGCTGGCGATCCAGCTGGGCTACTGGATGATGCCGCAGATCTTCTTCTCCGCGCTGTACGTGATGTGCGGTCAGCTGCTGAACGCGCACGACTCCTTCGGGCCGTACCAGTGGGCACCGGTGCTGAACAACCTCGTCGGCATCGTCGGCGCAGCGATCTTCCTGGGGATCTGGGGCGCCCAGGGCGACCCCACCCAGTGGACCCTGCAGATGATCGTGGCGCTCGCACTGATCAACGTGGGCGGATCCGCCTCCCAGGTGGTGTTCCTGTTCTGGTACGTGCGCGGGCTGGATCTGCGCCTGCGCCCGCGGTGGGGGCTGCGCGGGCTGGGGCTGGGCACGCTGAGCCGGATCGGCCTGTGGACGCTGGCGATGCTGGGCCTGGGGCAGCTGGGCATCTGGGCCACCCGCTGGTCCACCGGCAGCGCGGTGCGCGCCAACGAGGCGGCCGTGCAGGCCGGGATCGAGGGCACGAGCAGCCCGGCCCTGCTCTCCCTGGACTGGGCGTACCTGGCGTTCATGCTCCCGCAGGGGATCATCGCGGTCACCATCGTCACCGCCGTGTTCCCCTCGATCTCCCGCAGCGCCGCGGCCGACGACCACGGTGCCGCCCTGTCGCGGTACGCCTCCACCAATCGGCTGCTGGCGCTGCCGATGGTGCTCAGCACCGTGCTGTTCATCGCGCTGTCCGGGCCGGTGATGTGGGTGATCGGCGGCGGCACCGATCCGGACGCCGCCCGCGCCAACGGCACCGTGCTGATCGGGTACATCGTGGGCCTGGTGCCCTTCGCCTCGCTGTACCTGATGAAGCGGGTCTTCTACGCCTACGAGAACGCCCGGGTGCCCTTCCTGGTGCAGATCCCCAACACCGCGGTCTCCCTGCTGGGGGTGCCGATCGTGCTAACCCTGGTGCCGCCCCAGCAGGCGGCGATGACCGCGGCGCTGATCAGCAGCTTCGGCAATGTGCTGGCCTGGGTGCTGGGGATGATGCTGCTGCGTCGTCATGCCGCCCAGCTCGGCACCGCCCCGCCATCGCTGCGCCCCAGTCTGATCCTGGGGGCCAAGCTGCTCGCCGCCGCGGCCGCGGCCTGGCTGGTGGGCACCGGCCTGGTGGCGCTGCTGGGGGACGTGCTGTGGATGCACCGCCTCGGCGCCGTGGTCCTGGGAGTGCTCGTGGGCGCGGTCATGTGCGGGATCTTCGGTGCGGTGACCTGGGCGCTGAAGGTCGAGGACGTGCGCTCGCTCGGGAATGCCGCCCTGCGTTTCCTGCGCAGGCGCAGGGTCACCTCGTAGCATGGACAGCGCTCGGACGGGGCAAGTGCCCCCTAGGCTCCATGTGGAGGACACTCGGTGAACTCGAACTCGCCCCAGGACGCACTGCGTTCACGGTGGACCCTGGAGGGGAAGATCCCCCTGGCCAGGGTGGCCGATGGTGCCGCCTGGCATCGCGCCCGCTCCCGGGTCACGGGGCAGGCGCTGGCCCTGTTCGTGGTCCAGAACGAGGCCTCGCTCGAGGCGGCCGATGCGGTGCGTCGGGCGTTCCTGATCGAGGATCCGCGCCTGGTGCCGGTGCTCGACATCCACGTGTTCGACGATCCTCGCGAGATCTCGGATGATCCGCAGGCCGTTCCCTCCGCCGGCGATCCCTCCCGCGACGCCGGAGCCGAGGCCCGCTCTCCGATGACGGTGGTCGAATACCCCCTGCCCACCGTCCCGCCGCTGGCGGCACTGCTGAGCAGCGGCCCGCTGCATCCCGAGATGGCGCGATCGATCATCGGCGAGGCGGCGACCGGGCTCGAGGTCGCCCGTCGCCGCGGCGTGCGCCATCAGTTCCTGGACTCCAACCGCGTGTTCGTCGACACCGCCTCAGGGGAGGTCAGCGTGCTCGGCCTCGGCGTCGAGGCGGCCTCGCATCCCGGCTGGGACCGCTCCCGGCCCGTTGCTTCCTTCCAGGACGCCGTTGCCCTGGCCGCCCTGCTGTTCCGGGCGCTGACCGGGCGCGCACCGCGACCGGGGGCCGATGGCAGGGTGCCGCTCGCCTCGCAGCTCGCCCCGGGCCCGGTGCCGGAGGATCTGGACCTGCTGTGCGACCTGGTGCTGAACGCGGACTTCCATGGGGACGAGGACGTTCCTGAGACCACGCGCGCTGTCATCGAGGCGCTGGATCCCTGGCAGTCGATCCCGGTCACCCTCGAGGCCTATGAGCGCCCCGTCGCCAGTGCTGCGCCCGTCGCCGGCGCCAGCCCCGTCTCCGCGAGCCCCGTCTCCGCGAGCCCCGTCTCTGAGGGCGCCAGCACCGATAGCACCGTCTCCGAGACCGTGACCGACACCTCGGACGAGGACACCGTCGTGACTCCCGCCGGTGCTCCGGCCCCCGCCGATCCGTCCGCCTCCGGTGGCGGTGCTGCCGGCATCACCGAAGCTGCAGTCGGAGCCGCCGGTATCGCGGGCATCGCGACCGCTCACCGTTCGGGGACCGACGGAACGGACACCGATCCCGCCCGCTCCGACTCCGTGAGCCCAGGCGACTCTGCGATCTCGGATGACTCCGCGAGCCCGGAATCTGCGAGCCGTGGCTCCGCGAGCTCGGCCAGTGCCGAGACCGACGACGACTCCACCATCCGCATGGACGCCGTCCCGTCCGAGACGACACCGGAGCCCGAGCAGACGCCGGCTCCGAGCACGGACCAGGAACCGCCCTCGGAGCCGGCGTCCAGCACACCGCAGGGGCCGAGCACTCCGCAGGATTCGGATCCGCAACAGGGTCCGGGAGAGGGGCTGGAGCCGGATCTCGAGGACACGATCGTCCGCTCCACCACCCCGGCCGCTGCGAGTCCCGCCCCGGAGCACTCCCCAGTGGCCACCGCTGCGCTCCCTCCTGTCGCAGCACCGGACCAGACCCCGGACCCCTCGACCTCGGCACGGCCCGAGACGGGGAGGCGAGCCCAGGAGCTCGTGCAGGAGCTGCAGCTCGACGAGAAGAGGGGCAGCTCCGCCTTCCCCGGCCACCTGGACATCACGCTGCCGCGCAGACCCCAGCCCGATCCCTCCCCGGCACCGCCGTCGGACACCGGCTGGGCACCGTCCGACTCCGCAGCACCCGCCGCCGGCGCAGTCGGAGCGGGAGCCGCTGGGGCAGCGGCGGCGTCGGTGGCGGGCACCCCGCCCGCGGCCCCGGGCGCGCCGGGTGACATCCCCACTCGCCGCTCCGGCACGCACTGGCCCCTGTCCTCGCAGCCTGAGGAGCAGTCCGCGGCCGCCTCCCCAGCAGCACTGGCCCCAGCAGCACCGGCCCCAGCAGCATCCGACCCGGCAGCACCGGCCACTGCGGCCGCCTCGCCGGCAGCCCCTCGCCCGGCCGGGACGCAGGCATCGGCATCGACCCCTGCCGTCGACTCCGCTGCCACCTCGTCCGCCGATGCAGCCACCGAGTCGCGTGCCCCGGGCGGGGAGCGGACCAGCCCCATCCGTCATCAGGCGGGGACCCGCCACGGGTCGGTCCCGCTGCCGGTGGCCGGCCGCACCGACTCCCTGGCCCCCACCCCCGCAGAGGAGCACGACCCGCCGGGCCCGATCGTGGTGCGCGGCCGGGACCGGTCCGCGCTCGATGACCGCCCGTCGGAGGCCACGCAGCCCGTGCACCGCTCGGCCCTCCTGCGCGACGTCGTCGGGGTCGCGGTGGATTCGGAGGATGCCCCCTCCTTCTCCCTGAGCACCGTCCAGCCGGCCGAGCGCTCCCGGCAGTCGCAGTGGATCCTGATCGGTGCGGCACTGCTGGTGATCCTCGCGCTCGTGTTCGCGCTGACCACGATCACCTCTGGCCTGCGGGAACGGATCGACAATCCGCTGAACACCTCACCGGTCGCCGCGCCGGCGGAGACCACCGCGGAGCCGCAGCCCACCGAGGAACCGACCGAGGAGCCGACGGAGGAGGAGCCCGCTCTGCCCGCCGCCCAGCTCGGCAACGTCTCGCTGTCCGTGCACGGCGCCGACGGCGGACCGGACAACGAGGACCAGCTGGGACGGATGACGGACGGGGACCCCGGCACCTTCTGGTCCAGCCAGCACTACACCTCTGCGCAGTTCGGCGGGCTGAAGGACGCGATCGAGGTCCGGGTGGACTTCGCCGAGCCCTCCACCCTCACCGCCGTCGTGCTGACCACGGCCCGGAACACGGGCGGCACCATCGAGATGCGACCCGTGAACGAGGACGGATCGCTCGGGGACACCGTGGCCACCGGTGCCTTCGCCGGCGATGGCGAGGTCCGACTGGCCCCTGAGGAGCCGGTGGAGACCGCCGCGGTCGCCCTGGTGATCACCGAGCTGCCCCCGGACAGCAATGAGGCCGGTCGCTTCCGTGGCCGCATCGCGGAGATCCGCGTCGAATGACCCCGCCGGACCCGTTTCAGCAGGAGCTGCGGAACCGTCCACGGTCGATCGGACGGGTCCGGTCCCTCCTGGGCATCCCCGTTCCGGTCATCGCCGCCGCCCTCCTGCTCTCGGGCCTGCTGGGTCTGCAGCTCGCCTCGGCACTGGAGACCTCCACCTCCAGCCGGATCCACACCTCCGCCACAGTGGGGGACGGCTCATCCGGTGCCGGAATGAATGAGGCGGGCATTCCCGTTATCACAGAGAGCACCCTCGGCATCGAGGTGCAGCGGCTGGTCGACACGGGCACCATCCAGTCGATGACCAGTTTCGACGCCAGCCAGTGCCTGCGCAAGCAGGGAATCACCGACACGATCCTGATCATGGAGGAGGTGGCATGGGGACCCGAGGAGACCCCCGGCTGGTTGATCGTCCACGGACCGGTCGACCGCGAGACCCTGCGCGCCGCCGGCGGCACCGTCTCCACCACCGTGGTCCAGCCCACCTGTGGGACAGACGACTCCACGACGGTGGACCAGGAGCGGCTCTGGTCCGGAGATGTGATGATCGGCAGCATCTGACCTCCGCTCCCGCCTCCGCGTCGACCGCCCCTGCCTCCTCCTGCTCCTCCGACTCCCTCCGACCCGATGAAGGACATCCCCATGACTGAGCCCATCAAGGCCCTGAACATCCTCGGCACCTCCGCCGTCACCGACACGGCCCCGGCAGCGACGCCGTCCCCTGACGAGGGCACCCTCCACGAGGTGGTCATCATCGGCTCCGGTCCCGCTGGGTACACGGCCGCGATCTACACCGCCCGCGCCGAGATGAAGCCCGTGGTCCTCGCGGGAGCGCTGGATGCCGGTGGTGCCCTGATGACCACGACCGATGTCGAGAACTTCCCCGGGTTCGCCGACGGCATCCAGGGGCCCGAGCTGATGACCGCCATGCAGGAGCAGGCCGAGCGCTTCGGCGCCCAGATCGAGTTCGAGGACGTCGTCGAGGTCGACCTGCACGGACCCGTCAAGAAGGTGGTCATCGAGGACGGCACCGTGTACCGGGCCAAGGCCGTGATCATCGCGACCGGCTCCGCGTACCGCAAGCTGGGGATCGACGGCGAGGAGCGGCTCTCTGGCAAGGGCGTCTCCTGGTGCGCGACCTGCGATGGCTTCTTCTTCAAGGACCAGGAGATTCTGGTGGTCGGCGGCGGGGACAGCGCCGTGCAGGAGGCGACGTTCCTGACCCGCTTCGGCAAGAACGTCACCCTGGTGCACCGCCGCGACGAACTGCGCGCCTCGAAGATCATGGCGCGCCGCGCGGAGGCGGATCCGAAGCTGAGCTTCGCCTGGAACAGCGAGCTGGTATCGATCAACGGCGGGGAGAAGGTCGAGTCGGCCACCCTGCGCGACACCATCACCGGTCAGGAGCGGGAGGTGCCCACCTCCGCCGTGTTCGAGGCGATCGGCCACATCCCGCGCACCGAGCTGTTCGTGGGGCAGCTGGAGCTCGATGACCAGGGCTACATCGTGTGCGAGGGCCGCTCCACCCACACCTCCATCGAGGGCGTGTTCGCGGCGGGGGACGTCGTGGACCACACCTACCGCCAGGCGATCACCGCCGCCGGAACGGGCAGCCAGGCCGCGCTGGATGCCGAGCGGTGGCTGACCGACCAGGCCGCCGCCGCCCAGGAGGACGCTGCGGTGAACGCCGAGCTGATCGGCACCGAGGCCTGAGGGGCCATCTGGGCCAGCACAGCGGAGAGGATCCGAGACAGTGACATCCTCCGGTGATGCTGCGGGCGACCGTGCTCCCATGGGGACACCGGACACCAGCGGCCGTGATCATGCCGTCGTGCTGATCACAGCTGACTGGTGTGCTCCGGCCCGCCCGGCTCCCACCATCCTGCGCGAGCTCTCCGTTCGCTGGGGCGGGGCGATCGAGACCGTTCACCTCCACAATCCTGAGGACCAGGTGCTCACTGCTCTGCGCGTCACCGCACTGCCCACCTGGTTGCTCCTCCGCCCGGGTGACGGCTCCGCAGGTTCCGACGCCTCTGCAGCTGCGACGCTCCGCCCAGGATCGCCGTCTGCTCCCGAGCTGGCACCGCCAGACAGCACCGACAGGGCGGCTGCCCTTCCCGAGCAGTTCCAGGATCCCGATTCAGCGCCCTCATGGCCCGCAGCGCTCCGCCGGTTCATGGAGGAAGGCTGGGCGGAGGCGCATCGACGCACTGGCGCCCACCCCAAGCACATCATCGATGACGAGTTCGGGCCGTCCGCGAGTGCAGCCCGCTCCCTGCGCGACTGACACAAATCCATCCGACGCCGGTGACCGACCGCTCACCGCGTTCACACGGTGCGTGAGCACCTGTATTCGTCACGTCACGATGTGGGGCCGGCGACAGGGGGACCGGCCCCGTCCACATACGAGTTGCGCCTGCTGTCAACGTGACTGGGACGCTCTGCTCCGACGTGCGACAACTGTTGTATCCACACCGTTATCCACAACAGTGTGCACAATAGCTACGGTCGTCGTCCACAGAGGTATCCACAGACTGCTGTGGACGAGAGTGAGTCCATTTCGCTCGGGAATCGCTCGCACACGTGCCAGACCTGCACCGATGCCGCTTCTGGACGCCTGTTCAGTATATCTTGTCTCCTCGCTTGTCCACCGTTCTTCACGCGAAGCCATGGGGGGTTCTCCGGTCTTTTCCACAATGTGGTCAACGGTGTGCACAACGTGCCTCGGTGCAGGTGAGTACTGACGGGTTCCGGCCCAGCGGAGAGGGTTCCACGAAAAACTTCGAGGCCATCTCGCCGCACTGCTTGCGCCCACGGCGAGGCCATGAGGAGGTATCCAGAGTCGGCCACGCGGAATACACCCGCCGTTCACTTTGACGCATTGTGCGCGTCTGGGTCAGCGTGACACTCGCAGGTTTCACGACGAACGGTCGACTTGTCTCTCGCCGCTGTTGAACGTCATGGATTCCGCCCAATCATGTTTCACGGGAAGCCTGATCGCTCTTCGGCAACGTCCCCCGCACCGGATCATCCAGGCTTCGACCACTGCGGAGCTGAGAGCGAGTGACCCCGAGGGACCTCAGTCATCATGGCGCTGCCCCTGTCCACTTCTGACGTTTCACGGGGAACGCGGAGGGAAAATGTGAGTGGCCGTCCTTGGGGTAGCACCGACGTCCGGGCACGAGCCGGCAGCCATGCTGACTTGCACTCCCCGCGGGGGGATCGCGCTGACAAGCAACGCCGGTACGGTCCTGCTCCACGTGAAACATGCCGGTCCCGCGGGGGAGATGAGGTTATTCTTTTCAATGTCCGCCGGCGTGAGGGGAGGACTTCAAGTCCATCAGCAGGTGACTGCCCGCGACCCCCGACGCCCCCCTGCCGTGGACACTTTACGATCCTCGGCCCACTGGTTCCGCAGGACGTTTCCCGTGAAACAGCCTATCCAGTGCCCGTGTCTCCACTTGCGCGGTGTGGGCGGTAGAGATGATGTGTGTGCTGATCCACCTGGTCGTCTTCCCCACTCCGGCGTCAGGAACCGTCGACGGCGGGCGAGAGGCCACACCGTCCGGCTGGAGGCGTCCCTCGGAGCAGCGTGATATCGCCGGGCCATCGAGTCGGGGCCCGGGGACCCA
Organism: Candidatus Brachybacterium merdigallinarum; assembly: GCA_019115335.1. Taxonomy (GTDB): domain Bacteria; phylum Actinomycetota; class Actinomycetes; order Actinomycetales; family Dermabacteraceae; genus Brachybacterium; species Brachybacterium merdigallinarum. Next base: position 9,473 of record DXDT01000028.1, on the reverse strand, counting down.
CGCGCGGGAGGACCCACCTCGGCCCTGGCACGAGCCAGTGCTTCACGTGAAACGCGATGCCGACGCTCCTGCGAGACGAAGGCCTCGAATTCCAACTGATTCCCGAATAGATCCACGTCGGTCTGGACGGGGTAGTCACACGGCAGGCCACAAGCTCTGCCGCCACAAGGTGCTTCCGGCGCACGGAACGATGCGGCGACGAGCGTTCAGGCACAAGAATGTATGGTTCCACGTGAATCGTCGGCCCTCGGAGTCGTCGAATTCATTCACCACTGCCTGGTTCCATACGGCGATATCGGGGGCCACAACATAAGACCTCCCCATCCCCTCATACGGTGGACCTTGGGACCGTGGTCAAGCCAGGTCGATGTCGCGAACGTGGCTTCGTTGACCTCGGGTCGCGATCTCACCGACTCTGCGACGTCGGAGGACGACACGCGTCACGCACGCGGCGCAGATGGGCAGGGGAAGCAGAGACTGGTCGCACTGCCGGGAGGCAGCCACCTTGAGATCCTCCTACGCCCGAGGTCCACCTCCGGAACCTCTCTCACGCAGTACAGTTGCAGCGTTTCCCGTGAAACTCCGGGACTGAACGACGTTCCGATCCGACAGGACACCCGTAGGCAGCCTCAGCGAGGGTGCTCCGGTCGGGAGTGGTGCCGAGTTTCCCGTGAAACGAAAGCGCCGGCGGTCGAGAGATCGCCGACGTGATCTGGTTCCCGCAGTGCGAGGCATCGAAGCGTCATCAACAGCTGGCGCGGAGAGTCCACCATGAGGCGCCCGGTCGCGAGGCAAGCTCAAGAAGGATGCCGTTTCCCGTGAAACGGTTCTCGACGCAGGCTTCCAAAGCATGCATTCAACGAATTTGTACGCAAGACGCGATGACTGCATCGATGCGTGGGCCCACGTTTCACAGGAAACACATGGCGCAAGCACTGCCGTTGCCTACATCATCGTGTTCCCCGGACAGCTCTGCGCCGCTCAGATGCAGCCACACATCGTGCAAAGTCATCCCGGTCTTCCGAGAACGAGGTCACTACCCGGAGAAATTTCACGCGAAACTTCCCTGAACGGTCCAGAATCGCCTCAAAGAGCAAGGAAGAACACGGCGATCTCACGGCCGATATCCACACCCGTGGACACAGCGGTGGACAACGCACAAAACGTGTGCTGACCAGCTCCAACACCTGTCACGCGGAAGACGAGGCCACCCCTTCGTCCCCAATCTGCCCCGGATTGGCATCACCCCACGCCGCCTCTGGCGCAAGAAGCTATGACCTCTCAGGGGGAGAGAGCCGTTCGTTGCACGTGAAACCGTGCCTCGGCGACGGCGCTGCTTCAGTTCACTCGCCACGCCAAGGGAGAACGGCCTCGTGGACCGTCGTTGTGGAGTCAGTCGTCGCGCGAACTGGACTCGCGATCCGTCGTCAGCCCCATCGTCTCGACGAGGCGCTCGAGATCCTCCAGGTTGGTGAACTCGAGGGTGATCTTGCCCTTGCGCTTGCCGACGTCGATTCTGACCGGGGTCTCCAGCCGGTTGGACAAGCGGCTGGTCAAGTCGACCACATGGGGATCGTAGGTCGAACGCCGGGGAGTCCGCGTGGTCGCCGGCTCCAGTCGGCCGGCTACGAGACGCTCCACCGCACGCACCGAGAGACCTTCGGTCACGATGCGCTGCGCCAACTCCTCCATCATCGACGGATCATCAAGCGAGAGCAGTGCTCTCGCATGGCCGGCGCTGAGGGCCCCGCTGGCCAAGCGGCGCTGCACGAGCGGGGGCAGGCGCAGCAGGCGGAGCGTATTGGTGATCTGGGGGCGGGACCGTCCGATCCTCTCGCCGAGCTCATCCTGCGTGCAGCCGAAGTCCTCGAGCAGCTGCTGATAGGCGGCTGCCTCCTCCAGCGGGTTGAGCTGTGTGCGGTGGAGGTTCTCCAGCAGTGCATCTCGCAGGAGGTCGTCATCACTGGTCTCACGGATGATCGCGGGGATCGAGGTGAGACCCGCACGTCGGGCGGCACGCCAGCGCCGCTCACCCATCACCAGCTCGAAGGACTCGCCGTCCTCGGTGACCGGGATCGGCCGCACCACGACCGGCTGCAGAACGCCGACCTCGCGCAGGGAGAACGCCAGCTCGTCGAGCTCATCCTCGTCGAACATCGTGCGCGGGTTGCGGGGATTCTCGCGGATCTCGTGGATCGGGACCTCGGCGAACTCAGCACCCGGGACAGCCACCAGGTCATCACGCTGCGCCACGAGCGTGGAGGGATCCTCGTGGGAGGTTTCCGCGATCGCGTCGTCGGCTGCGCTCTCACCGGCAAGTGTCGCAGGGGCGGGCGCAGTCAGGCCGGCCGCGGTCTCTCCCCGGGCCGAGTCGCCGGCGGGCGCCACAGGGGGTGCGTCCGTGCTCTGCTCGGACGTCGTCCCCCCCGGGGCCGGCACGCCCCGCTTATGCACGGCGGTGCGGTGGCCGGGATCGACATCCACGACAGGCGCATCGTGCGGGGCGCGCGAAGAGGCGGCAGCAGAGCCCTGAGCACTCGAGGGGGAAGAGACCTCTGCCGGCGCGGAGTCCGCAGTCGAGGTGTCCGGAGCGACAGCGTCAGCAGCAGCGGTGTCAGCGGAGGTCGCCTTCGCACGGGTGCTCGCGCTGGAAGAACGCTTGGCAGTGGTGCTGGCGCGCTTCGACGCCGTGGTGGAGGTGCGCTTCGCAGTACCGCCCGATCCGGTGGAGGACCCCGCCCTCGCGGACCGGCCGGTGGAGGACTTCGTGTCCGAGGATTTCGCGGTCGAGGACCTGGTCGAGGACGTCGGGGACTTCGCTGTCGAGCCGGAGGGCGCGGACGAGGAGGACGTGGACGCAGAGGACGACGTGGTGCGCCGGCGGGAGGTGGTCGATCCCTCGGCCGCCTCCGCCGACTCCTCGGGGTCAGCAGCGCCCGAGGTCGAGCGCGCCTTCTTCGCCGGGGTGCTGGTCGAGGTGGTGCGCGGGGAGCTGCGCCCGGTGCGGCGCTCCTTCGCCGCGCGAGCCATGTCGCCGGCGAGGTCCTGGGAGTCGCGGCGCTCACGCACGGGGCGCTCCGCATCGCCCGCGTCGTCGGCGCTGGAGGCGGAGGGCTGGCCGGAGAAGAACATGTCGACCGGGCGGCCGGAGGCGGTGCGCTCCTGGTCGGCACGGACGGTGGTCCGCGTACGCAGCTCGCTCTCGGGGGCCGCGGCGGAGGATGCCCCGGGGATCAGGGCACCGAGTCCTCTGCCGAGTCCTCGCTTCTGCGTCATGTCGGTCATCCTTCCGGGGGCACGTCAACACCAAAGTGGAACCTACGGCATCTCGAGCATCTGCGCTCGAGTGCCGTCGCGGGGTCAGGTCAAGGGTCGGGTGGGGCGAACGGTCAGCTCATGAGCGGCCGCTCGGTAGGCCAGGGCACCGCTGGATCCGGGGTCGTACGTCAGCACCGTCTGCCCGTAGCTGGGTGCCTCGGAGATCCGCACCGACCGCGGGATCGTCGTCGCCAGGGTCTGCTCCGGGAAGTGGTCGCGCACATCCTGGGCGACCTGCGCGGCCAGCCGGGTGCGGGCGTCGTACATCGTCAGCAGGATCGAGGAGACCACCAGCTCGGGATTCAGATGCTGGCGCAGCAGCTCGACGTTGTTCAGCAGCAGCGAGAGGCCCTCGAGGGCGTAGTACTCGGCCTGGATGGGGATCAGCACCTCACGCGCTCCCACCAGCGCATTGACCGTGAGCAGTCCCAGGGAGGGAGGGCAGTCGATCAGCACGTAGTCGATGCGCGACAGGCCCTGCTCCTCGCGCCAACTGAGATAGTCGTTGATCGCACCGCGCAGACGGTTCTCGCGGGCCACCAGGGAGACCAGCTCGATCTCCGCGCCGGAGAGGTTGATCGTGGCCGGGGCGCACAGCAGGTTCTCGACCTCGGGCACCTCCTGGATCACCTCCGCCATGGGCACGGATTCGACCAGCACCTCGTACATGCTGGGCACCTCGGCGTGATGCTCGATGCCCAGTGCGGTCGACGCATTGCCCTGCGGGTCCACATCGATCACGAGAACCTGGAGGCCGCCCATCGCCAGCGCCGCGGCCAGGTTCACGGTGGAGGAGGTCTTCCCCACCCCGCCCTTCTGGTTCGCGACGGTGATCACCCGGGTCTCCTCGGGGACGGCGAACTCCGCGTCCTCGAGCTGCCGGCGGCGCGCATGATCGCGAGAGAGCTCGCGCATCAGCGGGGTGTCCTCCAGCGCTGCACTGCCCGGGGAGGACCCTGTGTGCTGATCAGCCACGCGATTCTCCCTTCCCGGTCGCCTGGTGCCGGCGACGCACGTGCACCACTGTAGTGGGAAGCTCCACCTCGCCCTCCCCGTAGCGCCGGATTCTCGGATCCACTCCGCCCAGGCGCCGCAGCACCTTCTGCGCGGCATCGATCTCGTCCTGCGCCGAGCTGCCCTTCAGAGCCAGCAGCTCACCGCCGTCGGCGACCAGGGGCAGGGTCCAGCGGGAGAGCTTGTCCAGGGCGGCGACCGCGCGGGCGGTGACGACGTCGAAGCTGCGGGCCCCGTGCAGGTCCTCCGCACGGGCGCGCACCACCTCGAGGCCGAGGTCGAAGGTGTCCTCGACCTCCTGCAACCAGGCGGCGCGGCGCTGCATCGTCTCGATCAGGGTGATCCGCAGGTCCGGTCGGGCGATCGCGAGCACGACCCCGGGCAGGCCCGCTCCGGAGCCGACGTCCGCCACGGTCCCGGAACCGTCCGGGATCGCATCGGCCAGCAGGGCGCTGTTGAGGAGGTGACGCTCCCACAGCCTCTCCACCTCGCGCGGCCCGATCAGGCCCCGCTGGGGACCCTCCTCGGCCAGCAGGGCGGCGAAGCGCTCCGCGAGCTCCAGCCGATCGCCGAAGAGGCGCTGTGCCGGGGCACGCAGATGGTCAGGCAGTGGCAGCATCGGGGATCAGTCCGTCGGGTAGATGACGACGTGGCGGTCCTTGCCGTCGCCGTCGGACTCGGAGCGCAGGCCCTCGCGCTTGGCGACGTCGTGGACGACCTTGCGCTCGAAGGGGTTCATCGGCCGCAGCGGGACCGGCGCACCCCCCTCCTTGGCCTGGGCGACAGCCTCCTCGGCGAGGACCTCCAGGGAGCTCTTGTGCTCGGCACGGAAACCGCCGATGTCCAGCATCAGGCGGGAACGGCTGCCGGTGCGGGTCTGCACCGCGAGGCGGGCCAGCTCCTGGAGGGCGTCCAGCAGCTCGCCCTTCGAGCCGTTCATGCGGGCGAGCTGGTCGGCGCCGCGGATCTCGACCGAGGCCCGGTCCCCCTCCACGTCGATGTCGATGTCACCGTCGAGGTCGGCGATGTCCAGCAGCTCCTCGAGGAAGTCCGCGGCGATGTCGCCCTCCTCCTCGAGACGGGCCAGACGCTCCTCCGTGCTCTCCCCGCGGCGCTGCGCCGACTCGTCCTCGGACGCCGCCTCGGCATCGCCCGCCGAGCCGCCCTCGGTGACGTCAGCGCCCTCTGCCTCGCCCTCGGTGTCGTCCCGGGCGTCGTCCGCCGCCTCGAGTGGCAGCTGGCCGGTGGCGTCCTCGATGGCGGCCTCCGGCGCCGCGATCCCCTCGGCAGCGGCCGTCTCCGCGGCGACCGCGGCGGCGTCAGTGGTCTCGCCCTCGTCGGGCATCGGCTGGTCGGTGGGGTTCAGGGTCATGGGGTCCTCCGGGGTGGTGCGGGCACGACGGATGCGGGGAATGACCCGGATGCGTCCTCGCACCCGGATCGCAGGGTCACTTCTTGCGCTTGGACTTCTTCGAGGAGTTCTTCTTGCCGGAGCCCTTGTTCAGCGGTGAACCACCGGAGCCCGCCGACGGGGTCTGTCCGGCCTCCTCCTGGGCCTTGCGCCGGGCCTCCTGGGCCTTGCGGCGCGCCTCCCGGGCCTGCTCGAGCCGCTCCTGATCGGTGAGCTTCTTGCCGTCCCTGCCCTTCGCGGAGGGCTGCACGCGGATCGGCTGGTCCGGCTCGGGGGCGGAGATCTTCTTGGGCGGGGTGAAGTCCAGCGGCTCCAGGCCCTTCCGGGCGCGCTTGGCGTTGATCCGCTCCTGCTTGGCCTTCTCGGCCTCGGTGCCGGGGGTGGGCACGGCGCGGATGACGAGGTACTGCTGGCAGAAGGTCCACACGTTGGTGGTCAGCCAGTACACGAGCACACCCAGCGGCATGCTCGGCCCCGTGATCACGTAGATGAACGGGAGCATGTACAGCATCATCTTCTGGGTGCTGGCCATGGGGCCCTCGAGAGAGGCCTTGGGCATGTTCTTCATGGTCAGCGACTTCTGGGTGAAGAAGGTGACCGCGCACATCGCCACGATGATCAGGCCCGCCACGATGCGGGTGCTCAGCTCGCCGTCGCCGGGGCTGAGGAAGCTGTCGGCGATGGTGACGTTGCCGAAGAAGGTGGCGCTGGAGGCGTTCTGGGCGATCTCGGGGGTCAGGGCGCCGAAGCCCTGGCCCTCGGCCGCCGCCGGCAGCTTGTTGAACAGCACGCGGAACAGGCCGAAGAAGATCGGCATCTGCAGCAGCACCGGCAGGCAGGAGGAGAACGGGCTGGCGCCGGCCTCCTTGTACAGTGCCATGGTCTCCTGCGCCATCGCCTGGCGGGAGGCGTCGTCCGTCTTGCCCTTGTACTTCTTCTGGACGGCCTGCAGCTCGGGCGACACCATCTGCATCGCCCGGGAGGCCCGGATCTGCCGCACGAACAGCGGGATGATCAGGGTACGGGTCACGACGGTGAGACCGACGATCGAGAGCACCCAGGTGAATCCGGAGTCCGGATCCATGAACAGGGAGAGCCCGTCATGGAACGTCACCATGATCCATGCGACGGCCCATTCGATGGGGTAGAGGGGATTCATCGGCCTGGTCTTCCTGCCGTCCGGATGCACAGGACGTTCCTGCGTGATGACGGCGAGTGGTCGGGAGTCTGGGTCAAGGGTAGGCCCTAGCGGGCCGGGCTCCGCAGTCGGCGCGGATTGCTCCACATCCCGGGCGCGGGCACGGGATCCGGCCCTCCCCGGCTCAGCGGATTGCAGCGCAGGATGCGCCACGTGGTCAGCAGGGTGCCCTTGAGGGCCCCATGGACCCGCAGCGCGTCCATCCCGTACTGGGAGCAGACCGGATGGAACCGGCACGCCGGCGGGGTGTACGGGGAGATGCCCACCTGGTAGGCGCGCACCGGGAGGGCGAGGATCCGCCGCGGCAGCCGGGAGAGCGTGCGCAGCGAACTGCGCCCCGACCCCCGCCGGGCGCGCCCCCGGGCCTGCTGCCGCTCCGGTGCGGTCATGCGGTCACCTCCTGGTGACTGTCGTCCCGGCGCTGTTCGCCCAGGCGCCGGTCGAGCTTGCGACGGGCCGAGCTCAGCGCCCCGCCGACCTCGTTCTCGAGATCGGCGAAGGCGGCCTGGTCGATCCCCGGCAGGGCCCGGATCACGAGCGCCGAGTGCTCGGGCAGCTCGGCCAGCAGCGGGCGGATGATCTCCCGCAGCCGGCGGGTGACCCGGTTGCGCACCACGGCATTGCCGATCCGCTTGGACACGACGAATCCCACGCGGGGTGCCTCTGCGCCCTGAGGGATCAGGGCGAGGTGCACGACCACGTGGGATCGGGCGCTGCGCACACCGCTGCGGGTGATGGCGCGGAAGTCCTCCCCGGTGCGGAGCCGGTGGCGGGACCAGGTCATGACCCCGTCGGCCTCCGACTCAGGCCGAGAGGGAAGCGCGGCCCTTGGAACGGCGGGCGTTGAGGATCGCGCGGCCGGCGCGGGTGCTCATGCGGGCGCGGAAGCCGTGCTTCTTGGCGCGGCGGCGGTTGTTCGGCTGGAACGTGCGCTTGCTCATCGGTGTCTCTCCTCGATCGTGGGCACGAGTGTGCCCCTCGCGGTGGTCTGGGGTCTGCTGCACGAACGGGAGTTCGGGCGCACCCGCGACTGCGGGGCGGCTGCCGGGGGTCCGGGACCGGCCGGTCGGGTGGATCACGAGGGCCCCGTCGAAGAGGTCGAGGATCCGGAGGTCCGGCCGATCGGCGCGCAGCGCTGACTGCACGATTTTAGGCGCGCGGGTCACAGGGGTCAACGGCGAGGACCCTCGCAGCACCCCGGTGTGGCCGGATTCTCACCCCGATCGAGCGTGTCGTGGTGAGACGCAGCACCCGGTCCGTGCCGTCCAGCGCGTTCGGACCTGCTCATGCGCGCGGGGGCCCGCCGGAACCCTGCGCGCAGGGTGGGTCCACAGCCCCCGTCCACAGGGCAGAGTCTATTGTGGATAACCACCGCCACTCATCCACTGTCACGGAGCCCGCCATGAACGACCCGCACGTCGAGGCCATCTGGGAGCGCACCCTGGAGGCCCTGCGCCGCGACGACTCGGTGTCGCCCCGCGTGATCGCCCTGCTGACCCTGTCGCGCCTGATGGCCGTGGTCGCGGACACCGCCCTGGTCGCAGCGCCTTCCAGCTCGGCGAAAGAGCTGTTCGAGCATCGAATCGCCGGCGCCCTGAAGAGCGCTCTGAGCGAGGCCGCGGGCCAGGAGATGCGCTTCGCGGTGACGGTCGACGAGACCCTGCTGCTGGAGGACTCGGAGGAGGACTTCGCTCCGCCAGCCCGGTCCACATCCGGCGCGACCTCGCATGATGCACATCCTGTGGACAACTCTGTGGACGGGTCGGAGAGGCTCGTCCACAACGATCCACCGCGCTACGCACAGACCGGCGCCGGCGGTTCCGTCGGCCCCCGCAGCAGCGGCGACCTCGCGACCCTGCCCACCGATGACGACGATCCGGCCCTCGCCGGCTTCACCGGCAGCTCCGCCCCCTCACCGCTGCTGGCTCCGGCCGCGCTGCGCGGCGCCGCCGGCGGGGAGTCCCGGCTCGGTGAGGACTCGCGCCTGAACGGGAAGTACACCTTCGAGACCTTCGTGATCGGCTCCTCGAACCGTTTCGCGCAGGCTGCTGCGTCGGCCGTGGCGGAGACGCCCGCGAAGGCCTACAACCCGCTGTTCATCTACGGCGGCTCGGGACTGGGCAAGACCCACCTGCTGCATGCCGTGGGCCACTACGCCCAGAGCCTCTACCCGCGGATCGTGGTGCGCTACGTGAACTCCGAGGAGTTCACCAACGACTTCATCAACTCCGTGCAGTCCGGCCAGTTCGGCAAGGCCCAGGAGTTCCAGCAGCGGTACCGGGACATCGACATCCTGCTGATCTACGACATCCAGTTCCTCCAGCGGGCACCGGAGACGATGGAGGCGTTCTTCCACACCTTCAACACGCTCTACAACACCGACAAGCAGATCGTGATCACCTCCGATCTGCCGCCGAAGGAGCTGGGCGGCTTCGAGGACCGCATGCGCTCGCGGTTCGAGATGGGGCTGATGACCGATGTGCAGCCGCCGGACCTCGAGACCCGCATCGCGATCCTGCGCAAGAAGGTCGC
>DXDT01000207.1 GCA_019115335.1 Candidatus Brachybacterium merdigallinarum | reverse complement strand
GCGACGCTGGAGCGCATGGCGGAGGTGGATGCCGTGCTGCACACCTCCTCCGAGGAGACGTTCTCGATCGTCGCCGCCGAATCCCTGGTCCTCGGGCGCCCCCTGATCATCGCGGACCGCGGCGGGCACCGCGATTTCTCCGGTGCCGACGCGCCCTGGGCGGCCCTGGTCCCCGAGCGGACCGCGACGGCCTATGCCGACGGCGTCGAGCGGGCTCTCGCAGCCTGGGACCCGGCAGCCGCCGCCGCGTACGGCGACGAGCTGCTTGCCCGCTTCAGCTCCGCCGCGCATGCGACCGCGGTCTCGGCGCAGTATCGGAGGATCACCTCATGAGCACTCCCGATGTGGACGTCATCATCGCCGCGCACGACCCGCGGCGGCAGATCGCCCGGGCCGTGCGATCCATCGTGGTCGACAACCCGGAGGCACGGGCGGTGGTGGTCTGCCACAACGTGCCCGTCGAGGAGATCTCCGCGACGCTGCCGAGCGACCTCGCCGAGAAGGCGACCTTCCTCCACCTCGCGGACGGGCTACGGTCCCCGTCCGGCCCGTTCATGCACGGCATCCACGCCTCGACGGCGCAGCACGTGTCGATCATGGGCTCGGACGACTGCCTCGCCCCCGGTGCCGTGCGGGCGTGGCGGGCCATGATCGACGAGCAGCGCGCCGACGCCGTCATCGCCCGGATCGAGCGCGGCGACGAGCGGGTGCTCGTCCGTTCCCCCGCACTGCGCCCCCGGCATCACGGACCGCTCGACGTGGTCCGCGATCGTCTCCCGTATCGTTCGGCGCCGCTCGGCCTGCTGCGCCGCACGTCGATCGACCGGCTCGGTCTGCGGCTCACCCCGGACGCGGAGAACGGGGGCGACCTCGAGTTCGTCTCCCGGCTCTGGGCGACCGGCCGGGTCGTCTATGCCGGACAGGCCCCCGCCTACATCGAGATGGCGGACGCCCCCGTGCGCGTGACCACCAAGCCCAAGCCCATCGCCCAGGAGCTCGCCGTCCTGCCGCATCTGGTGACCTCCGCCTGGTTCGCCGCGCAGCCGGGTCCGGTACGCGAGGCCTTCGCCGTCAAGCTCTTCCGCCGCAACGTGCTGGACACGATCCTCAAACGCCGTGACCAGCCGGACTGGCCCCCCGAGGACCTGGCGGCGCTGCAGCAGATCAGCCAGCAGCTCTTCGCGAACGTGCCGACCGCGCGGCAGCTGCTGTCGGTCGCGGAGCACGCGACGTGGACCGCGACCCAGGAAGGCGATGTTTCTCGCCTCGTCTCGGCTGCCGGCAGGTCCAAGCACTATCGTTCACTCACTGCCCTGCTGGGACGGCACCCGCGTTCGGCGCTGCATCCAGCAGGCAGCCTCCGCTTCACCATCGCGAGCGCCCTCATGCGCTGAAGCGGGCCACGGCTGTCACGCCGTGGCAGGTCGACGCCGAGATCGGGCCCCTCGCACCCACGAGGGCCCGCACCACACACCGAGAGCAGATGTAGATGAAAGACGGCATTCAGAACCTGAGGAAGGCCCTGCCCTATCTGCCCGACGGGGCACGGCAGTACATGATCGTCTACTCGATCATCGCCTCCGCCCTGGCGGTGCTCGACATCACCGCCCTGATGGCTCTGGCCCTCTCCGTCACCACGATCCTCGCCGGCGGCACCATCGAGATCCCGGTGGTGGACATCAGCATCGGGCCCGACGGGTACGTGGGGCTGGTCGCTGCGATCTCCGGGGTCATCCTGATCAAGGCGATCCTCTCGATCCTCCAGCAGTGGTTCGCCACCCGCACGTTCGCGAAGTTCGAGATGGCCCTCGGCAAGCGCCTGTTCGACGCCTACCTGGGCGCACCCTGGGTGGAGCGTCTGAACCGCTCCACCTCCGAGCTCGTGCGCATGGCGGACGTGGGCGTCGCGACCATCAACGCCGGGCTCATCCTCCCGCTCCTCGGCGTTCCCGGCATGCTCATCTCCTCCGGCAGCGTGGTCCTGTTCCTGTTCATCTCCACCCCGGTCACCGCCCTGGTCACCCTCGCCTACCTCGGCCTGTTCACGATCGGGATCTTCCTGCTGCTCTCGAAGCGCACCCTCGAGGCCGGCCGCGTCAACCGCCGCTACTCCTTCAAGGCCGCGGGACTGATGACCGACATGGTCGGCGCTCTCAAGGAGGTCACCCTCCGCAACAAGTTCGCCGAGGTCTCCGACGTCGTCCAGGACAGTCGCTTCCACGCCACCCGTGCCCGCGCGAACATCCAGTTCCTCGGCTCGGTGCCGCGGTTCATCATGGACTTCGCGCTCATCGGCGGCCTGCTGGTCATCGGCGGAGCCGAGTACCTGCTCAGCGGGGACATGGACACGGTGATCAACTCGGTGGTCCTGTTCGCCGTCGCCGCGATCCGACTCATCCCCGCCCTGACCGGCTTCCAGGGCACCGTCAACATCCTGAACTCCAACGCCTCGCAGGTGCGCGCGGTGCTGCGCGACATCGAGGATGCCGAGCGCATGACGGCGCTGCGGGAGCACGTCGGCAAGGAGCCGCTGCGGGGGAAGCCGAAGAAGCTCGAGATCCAGGACGTCTCCTTCACGTACCCCAGCCGCGAGACCCCCGCCATCCGGGACATCACGATGACGATCGAGATGGGCTCCTCGGTCGCCTTCGTCGGCGAATCCGGCTCCGGCAAGAGCACGCTGGTCGATGTGATCCTCGGGCTGCTCGAACCGCAGCAGGGCAGGCTCCTGGTGGACGGCCAGCCTCTCCAGGACGTGCTCGCCGCCTGGCGAGGCCTGATCGGATACGTCCCGCAGGACGTCTCCCTGTTCGACGGCACCATCGAGCAGAACGTCGCTCTCACCTGGAAGGGTGAGATCGATCGGGAACGCGTCATCGAGTGTCTGAAGAAGGCCCGCATGTGGGAGACCACCCAGGAGCGCCCAGGAGGCCTGCACGCCACCATCGGGGAGCGCGGCATCGGCCTGTCCGGGGGGCAGCGCCAGCGGCTGGGGATCGCCCGAGCCCTGTACGCGGATCCGCAGATCCTCATCCTCGACGAGGCCACCAGCGCCCTGGACACCGAGACGGAGGCACAGGTCGCCGAGGCGATCCAAGGGCTGCGCGGGGAGATCACCCTGATCTCGATCGCCCACCGGCTCTCCACCGTCCGCCATTCCGACGTCCTCTACTTCATGGAGGACAGCCGGGTGATCACCTCCGGCACCTTCGACGAGGTGGTCCGCGACGCCCCGGCCTTCGCGCGCCAGGCCACCCTCGCGGGTCTCATCGCCGCTGAGGGTGAAGAGCGCGGCGAGGAGGATCGGCGCGACGACGAGGATCGGCGCGGCGGGGACGGGACCGAGACAGGCCCCGCCGCGGCACAGGACGTCCCCCGGGACTGAGGAGCGCAGAGTCATCCCCGCGAGGCCATCCCTTCAGATCGTGATCCCCACGCACGATCTCTCCCGGCCGATCCGCCGTGCGGTCGACTCGGTGCTCGAGGACCCGGAGGCCGGAGCGATCGTGGTCGCCCACAACCTCGACCCCGCGGACCTCGACCTGCCGGACTCCGAGCGGATCGAGACCGTGGCGCTGAGCGGATACGAGGGCCGGCCCGGAGCCTGCTTCAACGCGGGCATCGCACGAGCGCGCAGCGACTGGCTCGGGATCATGGGATCCGACGACTTCTACGAGCCCGGCGCCCTGCAGGCGATGCGGGAGCGCGCCCGCGCCGATGGCGCGGACAGCGTCCTCGCCCCCGTGTACAAGCAGGGCAAGCGCCACAAGAGCCGCCTCCCCACGGTCCGACGCTCCCACCTGGACGTGGTGCGGGACGGCCTGCTGTACCGCACCGCACCGCTGGGCATCCATCGCCGGGAGCTGATGCAGGGCCCCGGGATGCACTTCGACGATCGCGTCCGGTCCGGTGAGGACATCCGTATGAGCTTCGCCCTGTGGACCACCGCGACCTCGATCTCCTTCAGCTGGGACGACCCTGCCTATGTCATCACCGACGACGCCGACTCGCGCATCACGCGCGGCATCCAGCCGCTGACCGCGCTCGGCGCCGCCTGGGAGACCATCTGGGACGAGGAGATGGTGATCACCGCCCCCCGCCGGCTGCGGCACGCCCTCGCCGTGAAGATCGCCGCTGTGCATCTGAGGAGCGCGCTGACGGCCAGACCGCACCCCGAGGACTGGCTCCCCGGCGACCAGGAATGGCTGGGCGCCTACGTGAGGCGACTGCGCACCGAGGACCCCCGGTTCGACCGCGCCCTGGAGGGACCGCTGCGGGGCGCCCTCCGCGCAGCGGAGGCCGGCGCCGAGCCCGGCACCGAGGAGCACCGTCGGATCCTCGCCGCGGAGACCTCGCGCTCTCGAGCGCGGGAGCTGTGGGAGGGGATCCGCGAGCGGGACAGCGCCCTGCGCTGGCGGTGGAAGGACATCGAGTACGAGGCGCGGCAGAGACTCCGCCGCCGCACCACGACACAGGGAGAGTCATGAGCCAGATCAGCACCGAGATCGTCGTCCCCGTCCACGACCGCACCCGGCCTGTCCGGCGGGCTGTCGAGTCGCTCCTGAAGGACGCCGAGACCCGAGCGATCGTCATCGCGCACAACATCGATCCGGACGTCCTGGACCTGCCGAGCTCGGATCGGGTGCGGGTCCTGCCGCTCGAGGGCGCGGAGGGAATGCCCGGGGCCACCTTCGACGCGGGCATCGCCGCCGCGACCGCTCCCTGGGTGGGGATCATGGGATCCGACGACTGGTACCAGGACGGTGCGCTGGCGGCGATGCGCCGCCGTGCGAAGCACGATGATGCCGACGGCGTCATCGCGCCGCTCACCCACCAGTTCCTGGAGTTCAACCAGATCAAGCCCCTGACTCACCGACGCTCCGGTCTCGATCCGGTGCGCGACCGCATGTTCTACCGGACCGCGCCGCTGGGCATCTATCGCACCGAGATCATGCAGCGCCCCGAGTACCGGTTCGGCGACGTCTTCCCCGCCGGATCCGATATGCGCGTCACCGCGCTGCTGTGGACCGCGGGCTTCCGGTTCTCCTACTACTGGGACGACCCGGCCTACGTCGTGGGCAAGGACGCGCAGAGTCGGGTGACCTTCACCCCACGCCCCCTCCAGGCCACCGGCGCCCCCTACCGGGCGCTCCTGGAGGAGCCGCTGGTGGCGGACTTCGACCGTGCGACCCGGCAGGCCCTGGCAGTGAAGATGGCGCGCGTGCACATCCTGGGGGCAGTCACCCTGCGCCCCACCGAGGACCTCTGGCAGCCCGGGGATCTCGCCTGGCTGCGGGCCTACGCGCAGGACCTGCGCCACTTCGCCCCCGGCGTGTATCGCGGGCTGAGCAGACGTGATCAGCGCATCATCTCCGCCGTGCTCCGGGCGGACCTCCCCGAGATCCTCACCGCCCAGGCGCAGTGGAAGAGCAGCCCGCTGCTGAGCCGGGCCCTGCCCGCCAACCCGCTCATGGCCGTGATCGAGCGGGACTCCACCCTGCACTGGGCGCTCGCCGCCGCCGGCGCCCGTCTCGCCGCCGGCAAGAGGCCCTTCTGAGGGCTCTCCTCCCGGCGTCCCTCAGGCGGCGCCGACGATCCGACGGTACAGCGCCATGAGCGGTTGCACATAGGGGTCGGCGAGATGGTGCGCCAGAGCCCACTCATCGCCCCCGAGCGCCCTCGAGGCCGCGACGGGATCGGCGATCTGCTGGGAGATCTGCTCGACGACGTCGGCGACCGTCCCCTCGAGCACCGGGGGAGTGGTCCCGTCGTCCGGCCGGGGGATGCGCTGCCCGAGCACCGCCAGGGGCACTCCGATGGCCATCGCCTCGAACTCGGAGACGCCGAGCATCTCATTGGCCTGGCCGATGCCGATGTGGGCGCTGGCCAGCCACCGGGCGTACTCCTCGTGCGGCATCCTGGGCACCAGGTGGACGCCTGCCGCGGCGGCCTCGGTCGCATGGGCACCCCAGGCCAGGCCCTCGAGGGCGATGTCGGGGCGGGCACGGTGCAGCGCGCGGGCGAGCTCGAGGTTGTGAGAGGCGCCCTTGTTGTCCTCCCAGCGGGAGAGGAACAGCACCCGCGGCGGGCCGGAGTCCGCAGGAGTCCAGGTGGTCAGCCGGTCCGGCTCGATGAACGCCGGCATGAACTCGGCGTCCGGGCGGGCCTCCTCCGCGTTCTCGCGGGTGTCGAGATTGGTGTAGTAGACGTGCTCGGCGCCATCGATGTAGGTCTGCACGGTGCTCCGACGGCGAAGGCCCGCCCAGTGGTGGCGGATGTCGGTGCCATGGAGATGCAGCACGTAGGGGCGCCGGGGCATGAGCCGCTGCGTCGCCGCCGGGACCACCATCGCGTAATGGATGTGCAGCACGTCGGCGCGCCGGATCCGACGATGGAAGGTGGCCATCAGGCGGGCGGTCACCAGCTTCGAGGCCAGGGCATTCTGCGGACGCTGCGAGGGCCGCACCGCCTCCGCCCCCAGGTAGTCCCAGTCCAGGCCCTGGCGCGAGGCGGCGCGCACCAGCGCGCCCCCCACGTCGGCGGCGTCATGGAAGTGAAGGATCCGCGGCTCGGTCATGACCGGCATTCTCCCATCACCATGGTCACCGGTGTCGCGTCGTGCCCACCGCCCACGGTGTCTCACCGCGGCCCGGAGGCGCTGGGGCACCGTGGGGCCCCGGCGCGAGCCTGATCGTGTGGCGGCGGGCCAGTGCTACTGTGATCCGGTCCCGGCCGGCACTGGTGAAGAATACGGATGGTCATGGCGTGACGTCGAAGAATCCCCGTCGAACGCAGGGCACGTACGTGGTCGCCACCAGGCTGTTCGCTCCCGAGCCCACGCCGGCGGCGTTCCGCAATGAAGCGCTTGCCCATGCGCTCGAGCGCGCCGGCTACCGGGTGCGGGTGATGACCACCACCGCCCCGGGCACCGAGGACCAGCCCCTTCAGCTCCGGGACGTCTCCCGCTGGCCGGTCAAGCGCGATCGTCAGGGACACGTCAAGGGGTACGTCTCCTACCTCAGCTTCGACCTCCCCCTCGTCCTGCGCCTCCTGTTCCAGCGGGACCTCGCCGGGGTGATCTCCGAACCCCCGCCCACCACCGGCCTTGCCGTGATGCTCGCCAGCGCCCTGCGCGGGGTGCCCTTCGCCTATTACGCGGCCGACGTCTGGGCAGACGCCACCGAGACCGTGGGCGGGGTCCCGTGGATCGTGCGGACCGGGCTGCGGTGGGCCGAGAAGCTCATCTGGCGGCGGGCGAAGGTCGTGCTCGCCACCTCGCAGGGCGTGCACGACCGAGTGATCGAGCTGATCGGGCCGCGGCCGGGAGTGACCGTGGTGGGCAACGGCATCAACGTCCGCGACTTCACCGTCGAGGGGACGGTCGCCGACGAGCCCGGGCCGTACTTCATCTACACGGGCACCGTCTCCGAGTGGCACGGCGCGGGGATCTTCCTCGACGCCTACGAGCAGCTCCTGGCCACGCACCCGAACGCGCGGATGCTGTTCTTCTCCGAGGGCGCGCATCGCGATGCACTGGAGTCCCGGGCGCGCGAGCGGGGCCTGGAGGGCGTCGAGTTCCGGCACCGCCTGCCCGCGGCCGAGGTCGCCGCCTACATCCGCGGGGCCGTCGCGGCGCTGTCCTCCGTCGCGCCCGGCCAGGGCTACGATTTCGCGGTCGCCACCAAGATGTTCGCGGCGACCGCCTGCGGCACCCCCGTCATCCAGAGCGGTGCCGGCTACGGCAATCGACTGGTCGAGGAGAACGGCCTGGGCTGGTCCGTGCCGTACACGGCAGAGGCCGTCGCCGCGGCGATGACCGCCGCCCTCGAGGGCGATGACCGACCCTCGCGCGCACATCTGCGGGCGTGGACCGAGCAGGATGCGAGCCTCGACTCGGCCGGGGACCGCGCCGTGAGAGCTCTCGCCCCGCTGCTCTGAGCACGGGGCGGCGGAGCACTACCCCGCCCGGCAGTCCACCTCGATCATGATCGAGTGCGGGGTGCGGCCGATCACGGTCCCCAGATCCCCGGTCGCCTGGTCCAGCAGCACGAAGCTGCCGCCCACGTTGTACGGCCGTCGATCCGCGTAGACGTACCCGATGTTCGCCTCCTGGAGCCGGGAGCAGGCGGCGGGGTCCTCCGCAGCGGCGAGCACATCCTGCATGAGCTGGGCGTCGGTCTCGGTCGGGTTCATGCCCGCCGCGGGGAAGCGGACGTTCTGACCGGTCATCGCGTACAGGTGCGCCCCACCCGAGAAGGGGCTCGCGAGCAGCACCTTCTCGGTGTCCATCCCGGAGGCGACCTGCTGCAGCATCGAGTACTCCTCGGCGTCGAAGTAGCGGGCCCGGCCCGGCCGGTCGAGGTCCAGGTTGCGGTCCGCGTACTCGAGGCGGGGCCCGATCGTCGAGACGGCCACCAGCAGGACCGAGGCGAGGGCGAGGCCCTTGATGATCCATCGGGCAGGGGAGTCGACCCGGCGCACCAGGCGCTGGAGATGGGCGAGTCCGGGCACGCTGAGCAGGCAGACCACGAGCGTGAGCAGCATCGAGATGCGGTCCTGCCCGGAGTACCACA
>DXDT01000206.1 GCA_019115335.1 Candidatus Brachybacterium merdigallinarum | reverse complement strand
CCTGCTCGAGCACGGCGAGTCCCTCACCCCCGAGGCGATCGAGCTGCGCGCGGAGCTCGCCGAGGCGACCGCGGAGTCCGGCCACCTCGACGATGCGTACTACCAGGTCGAGGAGCTGCTGAAGGACGCCCAGCGCCACCACGGCCCCGACCACGAGTCCGTCGCCCGGGCGCGGGCCGCCGTCGAGGCAGTGCGCGCGATCGGGATGCGCGCCGCAGAGGGCGCTGCGGAGGGATGAGCCCTCCGTTCACCAATCGAAGCCCGCCTCCGCGAGCTGACGCTCGACCTCGGGGCCCGTGCTCTCCATATAGGTGGCCGTGGCGTGGTCCTCGTCCTGGAAGACGTACATATTGCCGATCAGCGGTCGGCACTCATGCTGGGGGCACAGCACCGGAAGCAGATCGACCGCATGCACCGCGCCCTCCCCAGCGAGCTGTTCGAGGCGAGCCGCGTCGGTACGCACCTGCGGCATGTGCGAGGGATCCAGGGGCGTCGTGCACTCCTCATCGGTGCCACCGGCGTCCAGGCAGTCGAGCGGATTCTCCACAGCACGGGGCGGAGTGCGCATCGCGACCACCGGGATGCCCAGCGAGAGGAGCTCGGGAACGGTCTCTCCCAGGACCTCGCTCTCCGTCTCCGGCCCCACCCCTCGATAGACGGTGGTGTTCACGACCACGGCATCGGGGTCCAGCTCCCGCAGATAGTCCATGACCGCGAGGTTGTGGTCGAAGCACTCCTGCCCGCTGTAGGTCATCACCCCCGGCATGAACTGGCAGCTGTTCTTGTGGATCAGGACCAGCCTCCACCCGTGCTCCTCCGCGGGGCCGATCAACGACATCGCAGACTGCCGCATCCTCGAATTCCCCACCGCCACGATCATCTTCGCGTCCTCAGGTGCTCCGGTGCTCTGGCAGCCCTCGGCGACCGAACCCTCGGTGGGAGCCCAGTCGCCCTCACAGGGGCCGTCGAGCAGGCCCCAGTCGCTGCGCACCTCCGCGGCCGTGGGCAGGGCTGGGGCATCCGGGTTCGCGTCCGGGTGAGGTGAGAAGCCCGGGGCCAGCGCACGGGCGCCGGGATTGTCCGCGTAGGCGCGGCGCTCGGCCTCATCAGCCGCACGCTGCAGCAGCGTCTGCGCACCGATGCTGGGCGTGAGCCCCACCACCAGCACCGTCAGCACGACCGCTCCGGCCCGCCATGGCTTCGAGTTCGCCCAGCGCCAGCGCCGGACGGGCGAGTCCACCAGGAGTGTCAGCAGCCAGGCGAGCACCAGGCTGACGGCGATGATCGAGCTGCCGAGCAGCAGGCCGGCGCGTTCGCGGCCGGTGGACAGCACCACGATCGTGAGGATCGGCCAATGGGCCAGGTAGAGGCCGTAGCTCACGTCGCCGAGGAAGGCGAACGGTCGCGAGGAGAGCAGGCGGTCGGCGCCGAACCGTGAGCCGGAGGTGCCGGCGAGGAACACACCGGTCGCGCCGAGCAGCGGGATCAGTGCGATCCAGCCCGGGAACATCGACCGGCCGTCGATCAGCGCTCCGGTGGAGATCAGCGCCGCCAGCCCCACCCAGCCGAGCGATGCCCGCACCCGGCGGGAGTGGCCGTTCGCGGCGGTGCCCGGGTTCGCGGCTGGCCACAGCGCCAGCAGCGAACCGGCAGCGAACTCCCACATCCGGGTGCTGGTGTCGAAGTAGGCGATCGGCTGCTGGGCGGCGGTGGAGGCCACCGACCAGGCGAAGGACGCGACGGCGATCGCCCCGAACACCACCAGCACCACTCGGCGCGGCGCGAGAGCGAACCGTCGCGAGAGCAGAGCGCACACGGCGAACAGCAGCGGCCACAGCAGGAAGACCTGGCCCTGGATGGACAGCGACCAGAAGTGCTGGAGCGGGGAGGTGGCGGCGGTCGCTGCCGCCTCGTAGTCGGTGTCGCGGTGGATCAGCAGCCAGTTCTCCACCTGCAGCAGAGAGGCGATCGCATCGTCGATGGCCGGCTTCCAGGTGCTGGCGGGCAGGAACAGCCGCACTCCGGTGAGGGTCGTCAGGATCACCAGCGCCGCAGGCGGGAGCAGGCGTTTGAAGGTCCGGGCCCAGTACACGATCGGGGCCATCGGGCGCCCGTCCTCCATCCGGCGCACGAAGCTCCCGGTGAGGAAGAACGCTGAGATGAACAGGAACACGTCCACTCCGCCGGAGACCCGGTCGAAGAACACGTGGTAGAGCACCACCAGGGCGATCGCGAGGCCGCGCAGCCCGTGCAGCTCAGGACGGTGCCCGGTCCCTGTCCGAGCGGCCGTGACCGGGCGCTGATGGCGGGGACGGAGAGCGATGCGGGGGCGTCCTGTCACCACGTGAATCCTCCGTCCGCGAGCTGTGCGTCGACACCGTCCAGCATCGATCCCGCGTAGGTGCCGGTGAGGTGATCGCCATCGAGCCACACCATCACGTTGCCGATGATGGGTGTGCAGCGTGCGTCAGGGCAGACCAGCGGGGTCGTATCGACGGGGACGACAGCCCCGTCGACGGAGCCGAGAAGGTCCGTGTCATAACGTTCCCGCTGCAAGTCGGCGGGAAGCTCCGGGGCACATTCGACGGCGTCCGCTCCTTTCTCCGCGACGCATGCCTTCGGATCGAAGCCGAGGCGCGGCAGGGCACGCACAGCGATCACCGTCGTACCACCGGCCGTGAGAGCAGGGAGGGTGAGCTCCATGCCCGGAGTGAGGGCTTCCGTGCCGTCGCGCCCGAAAGCCGTGGTCGCTGCCGCGACGGCGTCCGGCGAGATGCGGCGGATGTATGCCTCGGCTGCTTTGCTGAAGGCATCGCACTCCTCGGAGATCTGCGCATCGGGAGCGTAGGTGCACCCGCCTTTCCACAGCGCCACCAGAGTCCAGCCCTCACGTTCGGCGAGAGCGATGAGGGATGCCGAGAACTGCTCGATCCGAGAGTCCCCGACGCTCACGATCACGGGGGCGTCCGGGCTCGGGCCGGGCACCGTGCGGCAGAGTGCAAGGAGCTCGTCGGCCTCGGCATGCGCCGGCGCGAGGTCGTCGGTGCAGCGTTCGCGCCCTGCGACCCAGTCCTTCCCGATCAACGCCGCCGTGGGAAGCACCTCGGCATCCGGATCCGCATCGGGGTGGATCGTGAATTCCGGGTCCAGCACACGGGCGCCGGGATTGTCGGCCACCGCTCGAGCCACGGCCTCACGCTGCTGGCCGAGCAGATGCTGCTGCGCCCCGGCCATCGGAGCGAGGGCGATGACCAGGCAGGTGAGCGCCACCAGTCCGGAGCGCCAGGCTTTCGCGGCAGCCCAGGGCCACCGGCGGATCGGGGTGTCCACCACGCGAGTGAGCACCCAGGCCAGCACGAGCGAGAGGAGGATCAGCAACGCCCCGTCGAGGAAGCCGGCCCGCTCCTTGCCGGTGCGGGCGAGGAAGAGCACCAGCAGCGGCCAATGCACCAGATAGAGCCCGTAGGAGATGTCACCGAGCACCACTGCCGGGCGGGTGGAGAGCAGCCGGTCCACGCTGAACCGATGCCCGGTGGTGCCTGCGCACAGAACCAATGCCGCAGCGGCCAGCGGCCACAGGGCGATCCACCCGGGGAAGGCACCCTGCACATCGATCAGCAGCCCGCACGAGACCAGCGCGATGATGCCCGCCCATCCCATCAGCACCTGCGGCAAGCCCCGCGCCGGCGTGATCGCTCGGTGCCGGGCGGTGGCGGAGCGCGTCGTGCGCTGCTCCCACCACGGCAGTGCGAGCCCCAGCAGGGAACCGGCGGCGAATTCCCACAGACGGGTGAAGGTATCGAAGTAGGCAATCTCCTGCTGGGTCGCCGTGGAGTGCACCGACCAGGCGAAGGACGACATCAGGACTAGAGCGAACATGGTCGCCAGGGAGGCCCGCACGGAGATCCTCCGCCATCGGGCGACCGCCACGGTGAGGGCGATCAGCACCGGCCAGACCAGGAACACCTGCCCCTGGATCGACAGCGACCAGAAGTGCTGGAATGCGGAGGGGCCCGTCTCAGCGGCCGCGTAGTAGTCGACCCCGCGTTGGATCAGCACCCAGTTCTGCACGTGCAGGAGGGAGCCCATCGCATCGGTGATGCCGGTCATCCACCGATCCGGGGTCAGCAGCAGGTAGACGCCGCCGAGGGTCGCGAGGGAGACCACCGCCGTGGGTGGCAGGAGCCGTTTGAAGGTCCGCCCCCAGTATGCGGCCGGCCGCATCGGCTCCCCGCGGTCGACCTTCCGCATGAACGTCCCCACCAGGAGGAACGCCGAGATGAACAGGAACACGTCCACTCCGCCGGAGACCCGGTCGAAGAACATGTGGTACAGCACCACCAGGGCGATCGCGAGACCGCGCAGCCCGTGCAGCTCAGGGCGGAAGCGGCCCGCACGGGTGCCGGTCGCGGGCACGGCGGAGGGCAGGGAGGTGGTCCGGGACATCGGGCGGGCAGGGAGCGTTCAGCCGCGCAGGAAAGCCGCGCAGGCCTGCTGCAGCATCAGCGGATCAGCGGTCGCGCACATCTCGCGCGCCGAATGCATGGACAGCAGCGTGATGCCCACATCGATCGTGGTCATCCCCAGCCGGGTCGCGGTGATCGGACCGATCGTCGAACCGCAGGGCATTGCATTGTTCGAGACGAAGTGCTGATGCGGCACCCCGGCGCGCTCGCAGGCCGCGACGAAGGCGGCGATGCCCACCGCATCGGTCGCATACCGCTGCTGGGCGTTGATCTTCAGCATCGGTCCCTCGCCCAGGCGCGGCCGGGTCACCGGGTCATGACGCTCGGGGTAGTTCGGGTGGGCGGCGTGGCCGGCATCGGCGGAGAGCACCATCGAGGAGGCCAGCACCTGCCTGCGGCTCGACTCATCACCGCCGAGGGCGGCGTGCACCCGCACCAGCACGTCCTCGAGGAAGGGGCCGGCAGCACCGGAACGGGTCGCGGAGCCCACCTCCTCGTGGTCGTTGGCGACCATCACCGCGATCGGCGCGGGACCGTCCGGCGTCTCGGCGCGGGCACCGCGAGCGACCGTGATCAGGGCCTCGACCTCGGCGTGCACGGAGCTGAGGTTGTCCAGCCGGCCCGAGGCGAGGAACTCCTCGTCGGCGCCGAACAGCGCGGTTGCCTGGGCATCGACGGTGACCACGTCCAGGCCCACGATGTCGCGGCGGGCCACGCCGGCGTGATGGGCGAGGATCTCCAGCACGTCGGAGGGGGCGAAGCCGAGGATCGGCTGCATGTGGCGCTGCGGGTCCAGCTGCACGCCGTCCTTGTTCACCGCTCGGTCCAGGTGCACGGCGAGCTGCGGGATGCGCAGTAGGCCGGGGGTGTCCACCAGCACGCTGCTGCCGTCGGTCAGCGCGAGCCGGCCGGCCATTCTCAGCTCCCGGTCCAGCCAGGAGTTCAGCAGCGGTCCGCCGTAGATCTCGACCCCGACCTGGGCGAGGCCCTCGGCGCCGAGCTGCGGGTTGGGCTTGAGCTTCAGGGCGGGGGAGTCGGTGTGGGAGCCGACGATCCGGAAGGGGCTGGCGGCATCCGCCCCCTCGGGCGCTGACCAGGCGATGATCGACCCATCACGCAGCACGTAGCGGTTCCCGGCGGCGTCGGCCGAGCCCCAGGAGGTGGTCTCGTGGAGCTCGGTGAAGCCGGCCGCCTCGAGTCGCCGGGCTGCCTCGCGGGCGGCGTGGAAGCTCGACGGGGCGGCGGTGACGAAGGCGCCGAGATCTAGCGCGGCGGCGCGGGCGCGGGGCGAGGGGGCGGAGGCGGAGAAGGGAGTCACCCGATCATTGAACCATCGGTGCCGCGGCAGGGGAGCATACGCAGCAGTTTCGCCTCGCCTACCTGGAGGACCACCTCCGCGGCACCGGTCTCGGAGATCTCGTTGAGGCCGGTGTAGGTGGCGGTGCGGCCGTGGATCTCCTGAGGGCCGAAGTCGAGGGCGTACTCGACGTTCAGCTCCTCGGTTGCGTCGCACACCTCCGGCTTCTCCTGGGCGTCGTCGAGCTCGGCGTTCAGCAGATGCACCTCGGGCTCCGCCTGGAAGCCCATATAGGTGTTCAGGACCTGTCGGTCCGAGATCGCGTAGGCGAGCGAGCTGCCGTTCCAGGCATTGGTGGCGATCACTGCGTTCTCGGGCACGACCTCGGGCAGGCGCTCGAGGAGCTCGCGCTCGTCAGCGCTGAGCAGTCCGCTGGTCTGCCACTCCATCTCGAAGTAGCTCTGGTTCACGCGGGACCCGGGGGAGAGGACTCCCATCGCGAGCACGAGGACAGCGATCAGTGCCCCCGCCACCAGTCCGGATGCCCCGTCGAGCCGCGGGAATCGGCGCGAGGCGAGACGCAGGAGGTGCTCGATGGCGAGGGCGAGCACCGGGATCGCCGCCACCGCGATGATCGCGGTGGTCCGGTTGTTGTCCGTGTACCAGTTCCCCGTGAGGAGATAGCGCAGATCCCCCTCCGGTGTGCTGCGGGTGATGATGGACATCGCGGTGGCGGCGAGCCAGGGTGCCACCAGCCAGCGGGAGCGGGTCAGCAGCAGCACGACCGCCGCACAGACCAGCATCACCAGGCCCAGCGGGAGGAACGTGGGGGTGTCGTTGGGTGCCAGCGAGATCGCCTGCCCGATCGCTTCCTTCAGGGACGCATTGGGCTTCCAGACCGCTGAGCTCTGCGAGGGCCGGAGCTCGATCCATGCGGCTGCGGAGCCGATCAGTGCCACGGCTGTGAGTGTCGCGAGCGGCCACAGCCGGGGGCGCGGGGCGAGGCCCGGCGCCCACCGGTCGCGCGCCCGGGCGGCGGTCCCCCACACCAGGATCGGCAGGCCCAGCACCATCCCGACGAAGACCCCCTGAGGGTGGGCGAGAGCGATCGCCGCGCAGACGACGGGCAGCAGCACGGCGACCTGCCCTCCCGACAACCGCTGTGCGGAGCGCGGGGCCAGGCCCGCCAGATGGCTGACCATGATCACGATCAGCGGCATCAACGACATGGAGAGGAAATAGGGGAGCACGATGCCCCAGTACATGAGGGACAGCGGGAACGCCCCGGTGATCCCCGCCAGCGTGCCTGCGGCCATCCACCCGACAGGCCCCGCGGTGGTGCATGTGCGCATCAGGGCCATCAGCCCCACCGGCCACACCACCACGGCCAGCAGAAGCATCACCACATTGGAGCCGAGGACGATCTCCTGCCCCGACAGCTGCACCACCAGGCTCACCAGCTGATGCCAGGCAGCGGGGTAGTAGCCCTCGTTGCCGGGCAGCGTCGTGAGGCCGCCGACCACCCACGCGGAGCCGTCGGCGTTGCGCAGGATGTGGCGCACGGCGTTGAGGTGGAAGACGTTGTCGTACGTCTGGTTGACGGCGTTGATCCCGCCCATCATCGTCAGTGCGCGCACCAGCACGCAGCCACCGCCGAGCAGCCCCCCGGTGAGCACTGCGATCGCGCCCCCGCGCGCGGTCGCCAGGAATCGCTCGGCGGGGGCGGTCCGGTCGCGCTCGTGCTGCTGCAGGACGTCGGCCCCATCCGGTGCCGTGGCCGGCTCAGCGGCCGGTGCCGTGGCACGTGCCCGGCGCCGCGTCAGCACTGCCAGCGCCCCGCCCACCAGCAGTCCGAGCACGAGCGGGGAGGCGAAGCTCCAGGGGATCCCGAGCACATGGCCGATCTCTGCGGTGACGGCGACCATCACCAGCGAGGTCGGGACGGTCGCGGCGATCGTGGTGAGGGGCCGCAGCCGCAGGGCCAGGACCGTCGGCAGGCCGGGAGCGCCGAGCACCAGCACTGCTGCACCGAGTGTCATGAGCACGCTCAGGACGTCCACGCGGGGGTACCTGCTTCCATCTCGAGCTGGCGCGAGCGCCTCAGGGACGGGCACATGCTAGTCCTCGCTTCTGGTGGGGACCTCCGGGCGGTGCGGCATCGAGATCAGCCTTCCGCGGCGTCCAGCTCGCGAGTCACTGCGGGAGCGAGCGTCTCTTCCGTGAAGAGCCTGGTCAGATGGTTGTCATCCATGTAGACGAAGACATCCCCGAGCACGGGGGAGCACCGGCTCCCGGGGCAGATCGATGACGTGAGATCGAGCAGCGTGACGCCGGCCTCTGGGTCGCCGAGCTCAGCGAGCGGCGCGGCAGGGTTCTCCGGGGCGAGCTTGTCCTCGACCCCGGCGCCGCAGGCAGCATCGGCATCGGCCGGAGTGCCGCCTGCGTCGATCACCGCTTCGGCGCACTGGTACTGGTCCTGCTCCCAGCGCGGGGTGTCGCGGGCGGCGATCACCGTTATGTCACGGTCGAGCAGCTGCTGGACGGCGTCCTCGGTGCCGCTCGGCATGGTCTCGTCCGCTGAGTCGGCAGCGGTGACGGTGACGGTGGTGAGCACAGTCTCCGGTTGCACCTGATCGAGGTAGTCGAGCACGTACGAGTCGTAGCCGCCGCAGTATCCGGTCTCGCTGGAGAGCATCCGGAAGCTGCAGCCGTCCATCGAGAGGTTCACGATCTGCACGTCGTGCTCCTCCGCCCAGGGCAGCAGCGCCGGGATGAGCTGACGGGAGTGCGAGCTGCCCACCACCACGAGGGTCTTCGCTGCGTCGGCGTCGTCGGGCAGCAGCTGCTGGCAGTTGACGTGGCGGAAGCCGCTCTCGGGCGCCCATTCGCCGCCGCAGCGCTCGGGCAGGTCAGGCCACTGCGCACCGAGCTGCCAGCCGTAGGGGCGCACGTCCGGTGGGGCGATGGTGGCGACCTCGTCGGTCGCGATGCTCGGCCCGTCGGCCACCGGCGGCTGGGGCTGCTCACGGTGCAGGAAGGCCCACCACCCGCCCGCTGTACCGGCGACCAGCGCGAAGCTCAGCGCGATCGCGGTCAGCGCCCGCCAGGGCCGTGCCTCGAGCCAGCGGGAGCGGCGCACCGGGGCGTCCACCGCGCGGGTCACCAGCCAGGCCAGCAGTACGGAACCGCTCAGCACCACCAGCCCGTCCAGTAGCCCGGCACGCTCCTGGCCGCTGTGGTGGAGCCAGATCACCAGGATCGGCCAGTGCACGAGGTAGAGGGCGTAGGAGATGTCGCCGACGAAGGCCGCGGGCCGCGTGGACAGCAGCGCATCCACGCCCCAGCGTCGACCGGAATGCCCGGCGACCACCACGGCGCCGGCGGCCGCGAGCGGCCATAGCGCGATCCAGCCCGGGAACATCGACGAGACGTCCAGGACCACTCCACATGCCAGCAGAGCGGCGATGCCCGCCCAGCCGGTCAACGCTCTCAGGGTGCGATGGGAGGGCGCCTGCCCGTCCTCCGGCCGGCGGGCGCCGGTGAGACGGTCCAGCAGCGGCAGGGCGAGCGCGAGCAGGGACCCGGCGGCGAACTCCCACAGGCGGGCCGCGGTGTCGAAGTAGGCGATCTGCTGCTGGCTCTGGGTGGAGATGATCGACCAGGTCAGGGACGCCGCACCGATCAGCGCGATGATCGCGATCAGAGGGCGGCGCACGGGCTTGCCGGCCCGCGCTCGCCGTACCACCAGCAGGAACAGCAGCGGCCAGACCACGAAAGCCTGTCCCTGCACGCTGAGGGACCAGAAGTGCTGCAGCGGGGAGGCGGCGCCGGCGTCACGTGCGTGGTAGTCGACTTGCAGCATGACCAGCAGCAGGTTCTGGACGTAGGCCGCCGAGGCCACTGCCTCCTGCATGACGGTCTGCCACATCGAGGCGGGGAGGAGGGCGGCGGTCGCGGCCAGGCTCAGCAGGATCGTGATGGCCGCGGGGGGCAGGAGCCGCTTGAAGGTGTGCAGCCAGTAGCGGGGCACCCCGAGCGGTCGGCCGCTCTCCAACCGGCGCACGAAGGTGCCGGTGAGGAAGAACGCGGACAGGAACAGGAACACATCCACGCCGCCGGAGACCCGGCCGAGCCAGATGTGATATATCGCGACCAGGCCCAGCGCGACCGCGCGCAGCCCGTGCAGCTCGCCACGGAACGCCGGGCGGGAGGCGGCGGGCTCGACGACTGCGGGTCCCTGCCCGGCGGCGGTGCCGTCGGTGGGGGAGGGCACGGTGCTGCGGGATCGGGTCGCCTCGCCGCGAGGTCGCCAGGTCCCGGAGACCGCGCCGCTCGTGGACCAGGCGTCCTCCGCCTCCCGCTCGGCGTGGAGCTCGATCGGTCCCTGCAGCCAGTCGCCGAGGGACGAGGTCTGGGAGGGCAGGGGGCCCGCCGTCCAGGCCGCGAGGTCGGAGCGGGGGAGGGAGGGCGACGGGGCAGGCTCCGGCTCCTGGGTCCAGTCCGCGAGCTCGTCCGCGAGGGGCTCGCCGGGCTGCTCCCAGGCGCTGATGTCAGCGGCGGCCTCGGGTGCCTGCCGGTCAGGCTCCGGCTCGCCGAGCGGGCGGGTGCGCTGCTCTTCGTCGCGCGGGCGGGCAGGATCACTGGGCGAGTTGATCGTGATCCCCTTCCGCTGCGCCGACGTCGACGGCATGTGCGGGCGGTCTGGTTCCGATGCCCCCGCGCTGCGGTGAATCCTAGTGGATCCCGTGGCTGCGGCGGCTGCGGGACCGCCATGGGATCATGAGGCGGTGACCGCTCAGAGTGCCGACCCCACCGCCGCCCCGTCCCCGGCCGACGGGGGCTTCGAGATCACCGCCCGCCATGGGGACAGGGCCCGTGCCGGGACGCTCACCACCCCGCACGGCGAGATCGCCACACCGGCTTTCATCCCCGTCGGGACCAAAGCGACCGTCAAAGCGGTGCTGCCGGAGTCGATGAGCGACCTGGGCGCGCAGGCGCTGCTGGCCAACGCCTACCACCTCTACCTCCAGCCCGGGCATGACCTGGTGGACGAGGCCGGGGGCCTGGGACGGTTCATGAACTGGCCCGGCCCCACCTACACCGACTCGGGCGGCTTCCAGGTGATGAGCCTCGGCGCGGGCTTCCAGAAGGTGCTCTCGAGCGAGTTCTCCGGC
>DXDT01000205.1 GCA_019115335.1 Candidatus Brachybacterium merdigallinarum | reverse complement strand
GTGCGGCGGTCGGCTGGCCGTCCTCGTCGTCGTCCTGGACCTCGCCCGGGAAGTCATTGGTCGGCGGGGTCGGCGAGGAGCCCTCGTCGGGCTGCCCGCCGCCGTTGTCGTTGCCGTTGTTGCCGCCGTCGGAGCCGTTGTCATTGCCGCCATCGGAGCCGGCTTGGTCGTCGCCATCGTCGGTTCCGTCGCCCTCATCGGATTCGTCGTCGTCCGTGCCGCCCTCATCGCCCCCGGGGTCCGGCTGAGGTTCAGGCTCCGGCTCCGGCTCCGGCTCAGGTTCTGGCTCGGGTTCTGGTTCCGGCTCCGGCTCCGTGACCGTGAAGGAGGTGTCGGCCTGTTTGCCGTCGGCCGTGATCTGCACCGAATAGTCGCCCGGGGTCTCGAAGGAGAAGCTGACCCCGGAGATCTCACCGGTGGTGGACGTCGTCGTCTCTTCATAGTCGTTCTCGGGGCCGGAGATCACGATCACCGCACGCGCGGCTCCTTCGAAGCAGGATCCGGACACGGTGACCGTCTCGCCCGCCTGCACCTCAGAGGCGCTCACCGAGATCTGAGGAACGCCCTGGCACTCCTCGGCGGGATTCTCCTCCCCGGTCCCCGGACCATCGGGCGCCGCGAACGCCGCGGTCGGGGCGAGGACGCAGGCGGTCGCCAGGACGAGGCCGGCCCCCAGCCGGACAGGGGCCGCACGACGGCGCAGAGACACAGGAACTCCTCGGTAGGAAAAGGTATCCGTCATACTCTAAGAGGACGTCCAGCCGATGTGCACCCGAAAAGCGCTATCGGAGACGAACACTTCGTGAACGGCCACGCCCGTGTCGCCGTCCCGGACCACTTCTCGAGGAGCCCCCATGGATGATCGGCCGGTTCCCTCACAGACTCTCGACCAGGAGCCTCGTCCCCGCGCACGCCGCGCGGACCGCTCCCGCGAGAACGGCACCGATGCGGCCGAGGGCGCAGGCCCCGTCGGCCCGGAGGGCCCCGACGCCCCCTCCGGGCGGGAGCGCCGCGGGAACGATCACCTCACCGAGCAGGAGGCGATCGTGATCGCGGAGGAGTCCGGCGCGGTGATCGACGAGATCTCCACCGTCGTCGAGGGCAAGCACTCCGTGATCGGCACCGCCGTGCTCGTGCTGCTCTCCGGCGGGCACCTGCTGATCGAGGACATCCCCGGGGTCGGCAAGACGATGCTGGCCAAATCGCTGGCCGCCGCCCTCGGCGCGAAGCGTCTACGGATCCAGTTCACCCCGGACCTGCTGCCCACCGACGTCACCGGTGCGAGCGTGTTCAACCAGGCCACCGCCCAGTTCGAGTTCCGTCCCGGCGCGGTGTTCACCCAGGTGCTGCTGGCCGACGAGATCAACCGTGCCTCCCCCAAGACCCAGTCCGCGCTGCTGGAGGCGATGGAGGAGCGGCAGGTCAGCGTCGACGGCATCACCCACCAGCTCGAGGACCCGTTCATGGTGGTCGCGACCGCGAACCCCGTCGAGATGGAGGGCACCTACCGGCTCCCCGAGGCGCAGCGCGACCGCTTCCTCGCCCAGACCACCATGGGCTACCCCGTGGGCAGCGCCGAGGTGCGGATGCTCGCCGCCCAGGCCGGGCCGGTGCGGGACGGCGAGCGTGACGTGCTCGATGCGATCGTCGAACGCACCACACCGCAGCGCATCGCCCAGCACGTGCGCGATGTGCGCCGCGTCTACGCCTCCCCGCGCCTGCTGGAGTACGTGGTGCGCCTGGCCGCCGCCACCCGGCACCACGACCAGGTCGCCCTCGGTGCCTCCCCGCGCGCCGCCGTGCACCTGGTGCGGGCCGCGAAGGCGAACGCCGCCATGCAGGGCCGCATCCACGTGCTGCCCGAGGACGTGCGCTCCGTGATCATGCCGGTGTGGCGCCACCGCCTCCACCTCACCCCGCAGGCCCTCTCCCGCGGCACCGATCCGGGTGACCTCATCGAGCAGGTGCTCGCCAGCACCCCGTTGACATGACCGGGCGAGCGCCCCGGGTCCCCACAGCGGGCCTGCGCGTGCGCCCCACCGCCCGCGGCGTGATCTGCGGGGCCCTCGCCGCGGCGCTGTGGATCCTCGCGGACCTGTTCGTGCTTACCCCCGCCCGCACCCTCGCGGCCGCCCTGCTGATGGCGCTGGCGGTCGGCGCGATCTGCATCCTCCTGTCGCTGGTGGGGCTGCGGGCCCAGCGCCGCCTGCGCGAGGACGCGGTGCCCGTCGGCACCCGGGTGCAGGCACGGATCGACCTGCCCGGCAGCGCCCTGATCACGATCCTGCCGCTGGGCCGGGCGAGCGTGCGCCAGCACCTGCCCGACGCGCTCGGCGGCGAGGGGGACCTCGCGCTGAAGCGGCACCTGCCCCACGGGCTCCAGGTGACCCGGCGCGGCCGCCATCCGCTCGGACCCTTCAGCCTGGTGGTCCGGGACCTGTTCGGCCTG
The DNA here is from genome assembly GCA_019115335.1 of Candidatus Brachybacterium merdigallinarum. Classification (GTDB taxonomy): domain Bacteria; phylum Actinomycetota; class Actinomycetes; order Actinomycetales; family Dermabacteraceae; genus Brachybacterium; species Brachybacterium merdigallinarum. The sequence goes on along the minus strand of DXDT01000205.1, from coordinate 3,852 downwards.
TTCCACGCCCGCCGCACGATCATCGACGACCTGCAGGTGGTGGGCATCCCCGCGATCACGACGGTGGGACCCTTCGCCATCCGCCAGGCCGGCATCGCCCCCGACGGCACCCTGGTGGGCGCCGGGCCCGGCACCGGTGGGGACATCGGCCCCCTGGCCCGCCCCTATGTGAGCGGGGACGACATGCGGCGCGTCCACTGGCGGGCCAGCGCCCGGGCCGGCGCCCTGATGACTCGCGAGGACGAGCCCGCCGCCGCCCATACCGCCGTGATCGTGCTGGACACCTCCCGTCGTGAGGACCGGGCCGGGCACGATGCCGACGCGGTGGACGCCGCGGTGGATCGAGCGGTCGAGGACAGGGCGGTCAGCCATGCCGCGACGCTGCTGGACTCCCTGACCCGGCACGGCTGGCGGGCCCGCATCGTCGACGCCAGCGGCGACGAGATCACCCCCACCCTCCGCACGCACGAGGGCGGGGGCGCATCCCTGGCGTCGCTGGCTCCCTCGGCGGCATCGGGGCTCTCCTCCGCGCTGTCCGCGGAGGCCGAGGCTGTCTCCCGCCGCGCCATGCTGCTCGCGCTCGCCGAGATCGACTTCGACGACACCCCCGAGAACATCGGCCGCGACCACGCGGCCGGCGACACCTCGCTCGCCATCGCGATCGGGATCGACGACGCCTCCCCCTTCTCCCGGCTGGACCTGGACCGCTTCGCCGGCCGCTCCACCCATCGCACCGCGATCGCCCTGCGCTCGGCCGACCCCGTCGGCCCCGCCCCCAACGATGCTGCCCCCGTCGGCCCTGCCTCCGTCGGCCCTGCCTCCGACGGCGCTGCTTCCGACGGTGCCGGGCCCGAAGACCTCGCCGCCGACGGCACTGCCTCCGCGGGCGCAGCCCCCGTCGGCCCGACACCGCAGCGCAGCATGCTCGGCTCCTGGGTGCTGGTGCGCGGCACCGACCGCCACTCCCTGGACGAGCTGCTGACCGCCGCCGGGCGCGGGGGCGGCGCATGAGCCCCCTGCTGGGCCGGCCCGCCCTGACCGGCCGCCACGTGCTGCTGCGCTCCCTGTTGCTGCTGATCGCCCTGCTGATGGCCGCCGCGCCGCTGTCCGCGCTGCTGGCCGGGGACTCCTGGCTGACCCTCACCGCCACCGGCGTGATCCCCGTGATCGTCGTCGGCGCCGCGGCGCGCCTGATCACACGGCGCTTCCTGGTGGCCCCGGCCGTGCAGCTGCTCGCGATCGTGCTCCTGGTGCTCGTCCTGCAGTGGCAGCAGGGCCTGATCCGTCTGCTCGACGGCCCGATCACGATCCTCCAGGCGCAGTCGGAGCTGTTCACCGCCGGGATCTACGAGATCGGCTCCGGGGTGGCGCCGATGGCGTTGGGGGTGCGCGGCACCGTGATCGTGGTGCTGATGATGGCGCTGGTCGCCTTCGTGCTGGACCGGTTGTACGTGGACCTCGGCTGGCACACCCCCACCTCCCTGATCCTGCTGAGCTTCCTGCTGGTCCCCGCGCTGCAGCAGCCCGAGGGCGGGGCCTGGTGGACCGCCTCCGGGCCGGTCCTCGCCGGTCTGCTGATCTTCGCCGCCCGCACCCTCCACGCCGACCCCCGGCACCTGCAGGGCGATCGTCGTCCCCAGGGCGGCCCCCATCCGGCCCCGGTGCGCACCACCGCTGCCGCCCTGCTGGTCAGCGTGCTGATCGCCGGGATGGCGATCCCCGCCGGCAGGGCTCTGCCGGTGCTCGCCGAACCGGTGGTCGCCCTGAACATCGACGTCGTCAACCAGTGGCGCAACCGCGACCTGCCCCGCTTCGGCGCGGTGATGATCGACGATGACGTCTCCGTGCGGCGCAGCCTGCTGAGCCAGGAACCCGTGGAGGTGCTGCGCTACACCACCGATGCCGAGCAGCCTCCCTACCTGCGACTGCGCACCTTGAACAGCTTCGACGGGGAGGCATTCCGCGCCAGCGGCGACCCCTCCCGCATCGAGACCCGCGAGGGCGCGCCGCCATTCTCCGACGCGAGCGTGGACGGCACTGGCCGGTCCGGGGACCCGGAGCTGACGCTCACCCACGACGTGATCATCGAGAGCCTCGGCGGAGACCGGCTGCCAGTGCCCGAGAACCTCCGCACCCTCGAGTTCGAGACCGCCGGCGGGCTGACCGCCGATGCCGTCCCGAGCCGCGGCGAGGTCGCCCTCTCCGCCGACGCCGAGAACGGGGGAGGGGGGCTGAGCGGCTTCCAGGGCGTGCAGTACACGATGCTCTCCGAGCAGAACCCCGCCACCGCCGACGACCTCCGCGCGGTCACCGACCCGGCGGCCTTCGCCGACCCCTTCGAGTCCGGCTACATCGACATCGCCCAGGTGCCCGCCGGCATCGAGGACCTGGCCGGGGGGATCGCCGCGGAGGCCGAGGCCGCCAACGCCTACGACACCGCCGTCGCCTACCAGGAGTACTTCCGCACCAACTTCGACTACTCGCTGACGGTCCGCACCCCGCTGGGCGCCGATCCGCTCGAGTCCTTCCTCGCCGACCGGATCGGCTACTGCGAGCAGTTCGCCGCCACCTTCGCGCTGATGATGACCTCCCAGGGCTATCCCACTCGGGTGGTCATCGGCTTCACCGGTGGGCAGGCAGACGGCAGCGACCGGGTGGTGAGCTCGACCAATGCCCACGCCTGGCCCGAGGTGTGGTTCGGCCCCGAGCACGGCTGGATCCGCTTCGAGCCCACCCCGGCCGCCGCTGCGAACGGGGTGAACGTGCCGGCGGTGACCGATCCTGCCGCCGAGGACACCCCGGAGGACCCGCCTGCCGAGGAGGAGCCCACCGAGGCCCCCACCGAGGAGACGACCAGCACGGAGGACGACGAGGACGAGACCACCACTGAGGAGGACTCCGAGGACCCGACCTCCGAGCAGGCCTCCGCCTCCGACGCCGGTGGTGCCGCCGGTGACGTCCAGGCCCCCACCCTGGGTGATGCCGCCCGGGGCGCCCTGACCCTGATCGCCATCGCCGCCATCGGATTCGGTCTGATCGCCATCGCCGTCGTGCTGCTGCGTCAGCGCCGGACCCGTCGCCGCGAGAGGCGCTGGACCGAGCTGCTGGCCAGCTGCCCTCCCGGAGGGGGCGGCGCGGGCGGCGGCGGTACGGGAGGCGGCGGTATGGGCGGCGACGGCAGTGGCGGCGCAGCCGGTGGGGGAGTGGGCGGCCTCACGGGGGAGACCTCGATCGAGCAGCAGCGGATCCAGCAGGAGCAGCTGCGACGCCGGGCCGGGGAGCTGGCCCTGAGCGAGATCCGCAGCGAGCTGCGCGCCCGTGACCTGGCCCTGCGCACCCTTGGCTGGACGGGGGCCTGGGGCTGGCCACCGCGCCGACTCCGCCTGGACCCCTCCGTCCCGGTGGGTCGAGCTCTGCAGGATGTCGTCGCGATCATCGAGGTCGGGCAGCCCGAGGGCTACCGGACACCCCAGGTCACCGATGCGCACCGGCAGGCCGCCGCCCGCATCGCCGACGCCGTCTCCGACTCCCGCTACGCCCCGCCCTTGGCCGAGCCGAGCACCCCCGCAGCCACCACCGGCACGAACTCGGGCGCTGCCTCACCGCGGCCCGGGGTGGGCGCGGGCACGGGCTCCCCGGGGGCCGAGGAGACCACGGGCTCCCCGCGGCCCGGGGTCGGCGGGGATTGCCCAAGGGCTGGGGAGGGAACGGGCTCCCCGCGGCCCGGCGGTCCCACCCCTGCCCACCACCCCCTGCGCGACAACGCCGACCTCCTCATCGACCTCATCCGCCGCGCCCGCTGACCCACCGAGCACCCCACGCTCCACGTCCACACCCCACCCCAGGTCCACG
>DXDT01000027.1 GCA_019115335.1 Candidatus Brachybacterium merdigallinarum | reverse complement strand
TCCAGGCGGACTGGGCCTTCCACCACGTGTTCTTCCAGCATGCGGAGAACCGCTACCTGGGCACCATGGTCGAGAACCTGCGCACCCACACGCACCGGATGCGACAGACCTGGTCCGGCGGGCCCGCCGCCTTCGACGGGCACATCGCCCACCAGGAGCACGAGCTGATCCTGGAGCGGGTTCGCCAGCACAACCACGACGGTGCGATCGCGGCCCTCGGCAAGCATCTGGATGCCGTGCTCGCCCGCTCCCGACCGCTCGCCGCCGACAGCGACGAGTTCGGCACCGGCGAGGCCGTGGGGGGTTGACGGCCCGCGACCTCAGCGGGCGGCGGCGGAGGCTCAGCGGGTGACGGCCGAGGCGATCCGCAGCAGCTCGAGATAGCCCGGCAGCTGCCACGCCGTGCGACCGACGAACAGGCCGGTCACATGCTCGATGCCGAGCAGTTCCGCGGCGTTGTCGAGGTTGACCGAGCCGCCGTACAGCAGCCCAGCGACCTTCCCCGAGTGCTGGGCGCCGAGCGCGGCGAAGGGCTCGACGAGCTCCTCCACGGTGGCCGGTCGGCCCTTCTCGCCGATCGCCCAGATCGGCTCGTACGCGATCACCACGCGGGCGAGCTCCTCGGCGGTGAGCCCCTCCAGGGCGCCCTGGGCCTGCTCGAGGATGAAGCCGCTCGATCCGCCCGCGTCCTTCACCTCGGCGCTCTCGCCGATGCACAGCAGGGGAGTGAGGCCGTGGCGCAGTGCGGCGGCGACCTTGAGGCGGGTGGTCTCCACGGTCTCCCCGAAGTGCTCGCGCCGCTCGGAGTGGCCGATCTCGACGATCTGCGCGCCGGCGTCCTTGGCCTGCGGGACGGAGACCTCCCCGGTCCAGGCCCCGGCATCCTCCCAGTGCGCGTTCTGGACGCCGAGCAGCACAGGCGACTCCTCCCCGAGCACCTCCCGCACCGTGGTGGTGGCGGTGAAGGACGGGATCACGAAGGGCTGGATGCCCGCGAGGGTGCTCGTGGCCGAGGCGTGCGGGCATGCGGACTCCTTGGTCCCGGAGTCGAGGTGCTCGCGCAGGCCGGCCGCCCACTCCCGAGCCTCGGCCAGGGTCTTGTTCATCTTCCAGCTGGTGCCGATCCACAGGGTGGTCATGGGTCTCCTCGTCGGGGTCTGTCAACGTCGGGGTTCTGTCGACGCAGTGCAGGGGTGAGCTAGGGGCGGCAGCGGCCCGGCCCGCGCAGCGAGGTCGACGTTTGCGCCGCTATCCAGGAGGTTTAGCGGCTCAGACGTCGACCTCGTCTTGGCGGGTGCGTGAGGGTGGGGCGGGCTGCTCCGCGGTGGGGTCAGAGGTGCTGCGGGTCGGTCAGTTCTGGTCGAGGGAGCCGTCGTAGGCGCAGATCGCGTCGACCTTCGCGGCGGAGGAGGAGTTGGGGTCGAACTCGAGATCCAGCCACACCTTGACCAGCTCCTTGGCCAGCTCCAGGCCGATCACACGCTCGCCCATGGTGAGCACCTGCGCGTTGTTGGACAGCACCGAGCGCTGCACGGAGTAGAGGTCATGCGCGGTCACGGCACGGACGCCGGAGACCTTGTTCGCCGCGATCGCGACGCCCAGACCGGTCCCGCAGATCAGCAGGGCCCGGTCCGCCTCGCCGGCGGCGATCTTCTCCGCCGCCTCGACAGCGACGTTGGGGTAGTAGGTGCCGTCCTCCCGACCGGTCACGCCCACATCGATGACCTCGGCGACGCGGGGGTCGTTCTCCAGCAGCTCCTTGAGCGCGGACTTGTGGCCATAGCCAGCATTGTCGGAACCGGTGACGATCTTCAGTGCCATGAAACTTCTCCTTCTGAACAGATGAGACGGATGAGACGGATGAGACGAGTGGTGGACCAGCGAGCCAGCAGCGGCCGAGCGGCCCGGAAGCGGACCAGCGGCTCGGAAGCGGACCGGTGCCCCGGGAGCGGACCAGCGACCCGGGAGCGAGCCGGCGATCCGGGCCAGATTCTCAACCACTCTGGGGCCAGAACTGGCTGAAAATCTGACCCGAATCGCGAGAGCAGGGCGGGAGGTTGAGAATCTGACCCGGATCGCGAGAGCGAGGCATGGACGGGGCGAGGCGAGCCGGTGAATCAGCTCGAGCAGACGGGACGGGGAGCGGGTCCGGGAAGTCGGGCGAGCCGTTCCCCGTCTCTTCGTACAACGCACGGACGGCGGGGTTCTGTTCCTGTGCGCGCCGGCTGCCCGTTCGGCGGGATCAGTCGGACAGGTGCTGGCCGAGCTCCTTCATGAGGATCGAGAAGGAGATCGCCCCGGGATCCGGGGTGCCGACCGACTTCTCGCCGAGCACGCGGGCGCGGCCCAGGGTCGCGGTGATGTCGGCGGTGGCGTCGGCGGCCCGGCGCGCGACCTCGGCGGCCCCCAGGATCGCGTCGGCCGCGTTCTCGCCGGTGAAGGCCTCTGCGAGCTTCTCGCGGAAGGGCGCGGCGGCGTCGACCATGGTCTTGTCGCCCGGCTTCGCCCCGCCCAGGCGCAGCACCGCGTCGATGCCCGCGTCGAGGGCGTCGACGACGGTGCGGGAGGAGGCCCCGGCCTGGTCATCGAACACGCCGCCGGCCGCGATGAGGGCGGCGCCCCAGAGCGCGCCGGAGGTGCCGCCGGCGGATTCGGACCAGGCCTCACCGGCGCGGACCAGCAGGGTGCGGGCGCCGGCGCCCTTCTCGAGCGCGGCCTTCGCCGCGGCGGCGGCGCCCTTGGAGCCGTAGGCCATGCCCTGGCCGTGGTCGCCGTCCCCGGCGATCGCGTCGATGCGGCCCAGCTCGGCCTCTTCACGGGCCAGGACGCTCTCGAACAGCGTGAGCACCTCGTTGACTCGGGCAGCACTCGCGCGGGAGTCCTCGCTGGAGGCGGGGATCTGGTCGGTGCAGGCCTCCCAGAAGGAGGTGCGGCGGGGGCGCTCCACCTGCGGCATCGCGCCGCGGTGGAAGGCGGGGGTGTCGACGGGGGCGAGCCAGTGCTGCTCGA
>DXDT01000026.1 GCA_019115335.1 Candidatus Brachybacterium merdigallinarum | reverse complement strand
GTCGGTGGGGATCGTGACGGTGGCGCTGGCCATCGTCGCGGCGACGATCTCGGGCTCGCCGGTGAGCTCGGTCTCGGCGACTCGGTAGCCCCACCAGCGGTCGCGGTACGAGTCCTGCGCGATCGGAGTCAGGGTCTCCATGAGCCGCTCCTGCCACTCACGCTGCTCAAGGGTCGAGCCCTGGACCCAGATCTCTGCGGTGACGGTCGCGGCCGCGGCCGCGCCCTCTCGTGCGTCCTGGTCGGCCTCCTCGTCGATGAGGCTGTCGTCCGGGATGTCGTCGGGGCCGTCACTGGTCGGGGAGGGTGTGCTGTAGGTCCAGTCCGGCTCTTCCGGGGTGGACTCGGTCGGCGCGGGCGGGGGCGTCGTCGGAGCCGGCTCGGAAGGGGCGCACGCTGCCGCGAGCACGAGAAGCGCGGTGGCGGCGACGTAGGGGATGCGTCGGCGGATCATGCGGCCTCCTCGGAGGTGCTGGGGAGACGGCGCACGTCGACGAAGCCTCGACCGTCCTCGACCTGTGCGTCGACCTCCTGCACGCCGGGCTCGGTGCCGCCGTTGTAGCGGGTGGATTCGATCATCTTGCCGTTGCCGGAGTAGATGGCGACGTGGCTGATGGCGTCGGGGGACCCGACGGGGCCGGTGCGGCCCTTGGCGTAGAAGATGAGGTCGCCGGGTTGGATCTGGTCGGGGGGAACGCTGGTGGAGGCGAGACTGTCGAACTGGGCCTGGGCCGTGCGGCCGATGACGTTGTTGTCGAGGCCGAAGGCGAAGAGCACGAAGCCGCTGCAGTCGATCCCGGTGTCCGGGCCGTGCTTGCCTCCACCGCCGAACTCGTAGGGCGTGCCGAGAAGAGTTCGGCCGCGGGCAAGGGCTTCGGCGGCATCGCCGGTGGCCTCTACGGCCGGGCCGGCACAGGGATCGCCTCCGGAGTCGCTGGCACCGCCGGCGTCGCTGGCCGCGGCGCTGTCCACGGTGACGTCCGCGTCGGCCAGCCCTGCCAGGAGGGCTTCGGCCTCGTCGACGTGCGAGGCATAGGCATTGGGGTGGCCTGAGCGCTGCACAGCCTGGGCTGCTTCGGCAGGGGTCATGGACTCCCATCCGGAGATGTCGGTGAGGCCCGGGATGTGGCCGTAGCCAGTGCCGCCGCCCACCGACCCGTAGTCTCCGGCGGTCTCTGCGGTCACGCCGTTGTAGAACGCGGTGGCGGCGTAGGAGACGTCGTTGACCTCCTCGAGGGAGCCGTACCAGCCATCTAGCTGTCGCTGCTGGAAGACTCCCGCGTCACCGTTCTCGTCGGGGCTGGCGGTACTGGGGTGGCGGCCGAGGTCGCTCTCCTGCATCGCGGTGATGAGGGCGACGATTTGCCCCTGCCGGCCGAAGCCGAGCTCTTCGCCGACCTGGGCGATGACGGCTGCGTTGCGGAGCGCGTCTCCGCTGTAGCCGGCGACTTCCTCAGGCAGGCCGTCGACGTTGACGGTGACTGCTGCGCCTCCAGGAAGGCATGCGGCAGAACCGCCCTCCTCGTCGAGCACGGAGGCCCCGACGACGGTCACTCCGAGCAGCATGACTCCGCCAACACCCAGCGCGAGAACTTTCTTCATGGCCGGCTCACCCCTGCTCGCCGGTGCCGTGGCGCGGATCTAGCTGTGCGAAGACGAGCTCGCGGGGGATCAGGACGGTCGACTTCGGAGCGTCGGAGAGCGTCAGCGCTCCGGTGAGCTGCCCGTCCTTGATCCAGTTGAGGATCGTCAGCTTCGTCCATCCGGTGAACTCTGCGATGTCGGTGGCGTCCATCATCATCGGCCAGTCGCGGCGCATCGCCCGATCGAACTGAGGTTTTGCAAGTTTCCGCATGGTTGCATGCTACGGGAACATGCGAGACTATGGAAGAACGATGGGATGCAGCAGAGAGGGGTTGCAGTGAGCGACTGGCAAGGCGGGAGTTACGAGCGTCGACAGAGCGCTGCCCATGAGCTCCTTCAACAGTCCGGACACCTCCCTGGTGAGAACGCCTCCGCAGATGCGGAGACGGCAGAGCCGCGGGAGTCCCGAGATGACGTGAAGAAGAGGCCTACTTCCCCCTCGATTCCCCCGAATCGATCAGACAAGAATCAGACTTCCACAGGTGTGAGTGAGCGCACAACTCAGCCGTCATATACGGCTCTCGAGGCGAGCACCCCTGATGCGTTCCGGCTCGTGGCCTCCGAGGGGTGGCGTCGCCGTCTCGCGCTGGCCACCCTCGGGCTGGTGAAGCTGCGTCCAGGCAAGGAGGAGCTGTCCCGGCTCGCCGACGAGCGGGATGCAGGGTTGCAGCTCTCACGCCCCATGACGGTCGCGGTCGCGAACCACAAGGGCTCGGCCGGAAAGACTCCCGTGGTGGCGCTGCTCGCCGCGGTCCTCGGTGAGCATCGCGGCGGCGGGGTCGTCGCCTGGGACAACAACGAGAACCAGGGCACGCTGGGGCTGCGCACCGCAGCAGGGCGGTTCCCCACCACGGCGGTCGACCTCCTGGACAGCGCGGAGCTCTTCGAGACGGGGCGTGGAGGGACGGGCGATCTGGGCCGGTTCCTGCGCCACCAGCAGGTGGGCAAGTTC
>DXDT01000204.1 GCA_019115335.1 Candidatus Brachybacterium merdigallinarum | reverse complement strand
TCATCACGCTGCCCGAGGGCACCGAGATGGTCATGCCCGGCGACAACACCGAGATGTCGGTCGAGCTGATCCAGCCGATCGCCATGGAGGAGGGCCTCGGCTTCGCCATCCGTGAGGGTGGCCGCACCGTCGGCTCCGGCCGCGTCACCAAGATCAACAAGTGATCTGAGCGGGGGAGACCCCGCAGCGGTGATGCCCCGCCTCGGCGGGTGCTGAATCGGAGAAGGCCCCGTCCCGGGAATCCGGGACGGGGCCTTCGTCATGCCCTTCCGAGCGGAGCAGAAGTCGGCGGGCGAGGGGCAGACAGGGCACTGGTCCCCGGGGGAGAGCGCAGCGGGGGAGAGGCCTCAGCGCTGCTCGCCCGTGCCGTCCCCCCTCGACCCCGGGGGCACGACGGGCGACGGCTGCGTGGACGGCGGCTGCGTGGGCGACTGCTGTGCGGACGGCGGCTGCGCGGGCGACTGCTGCGGTGCGGGCGGCTGCTGCTGCGATGCTCCCGGCTGTCCGACCGGTGCCTGGGTGGGCGCAGGCTGGCCGAAGCTGGGGCGATTGCGCACGGCCGGGGACTGCTCGGTCTGCGGCGCCGGCGCCTGGGTGGGTGCGGGCTGCCCGTAGCTGGGCGCTCCGGGGCGGGCCGGCGGGGCTGCGGGGTGGCCTCCGGCGACGGGCTGCTGCGCGCCGGGGAGAGACGTGTGGCCGGCGGGTGGCGGGGGAGTGCTGCCGTTCTCGGCCAGCAGGCGGCGAGCGGCCTCGGCGTGCTTGTGCTCGACCAGCAGCTCGTACTGCATCGGGACCGTGGCGACCATCGAGGTGAAGTCCCGCTTGCCCCCGGTCATCGCGTAGCCGATCACGGACCAGACCGTGAAGAACACGATGCCCATCAGCACCGAGATCAGGATCATCCCGAAGTTCGCCGGGCTGATCAGCATGAACAGCAGTCCCAGGAACAGGCCCATCCACAGCCCGGACATCACGCCCTGGCCGATCACGCGGCCCCAGGTCTTGCGCCCGGTGACTCGCTCCATCAGCTTCAGGTCGGTGCCGACGATGAGGGTGGACTGCACGGGGAACTGGTTGTCGGCGAGGGTGTCGACGACAGCCTGGACCTCCTGGTACGTGCTGTACACCCCGAGGGAGCGGGGGTACTCGAGGTCGTACAGCCTGGCTGTCAGCGGGGAGGGGGTCTGCGTGGGTTGGCTCATCACCACACCGTAGTCCAGCCCCGCGGTGACGTCCTGGACGAGAGCCGAGCACTCCCTGGGAACGACACGGCCGGGCCGCACCGCGCGAAATCGTGTGACGTGGGTCTCAGAGGGGATAGTGTGCTCTTCCAGCACTCGTATTCGATGACGAACCACGAATGAGGTCACCATGGACGCACATCAGGATCCCCTCGAGACTCCTCTGGACCGGATGGGTGCCTCACGGCGCCGCTTCCTCTCCCTGGCCGGCCTGAGCACCGGCGCGGCCGCCCTGAGCGCCTGCGCGACGGGCGGCGGCAGCGGGGACGAGGACAGCGGCGGCAGCGACGGCGCCGGCGTCGCCGAGGGCGGTGGCGAGGTCAGCGACGAGAACCCCTTCGGCGTCGAGGAGGGCTCGTCGGTCGACGTCGTCATCTTCAACGGCGGCTACGGAGACCAGTACGCGATCGACGCCGGGGTGAAGTTCGAGGAGCTCCACCCCGAGGTGACCGCTGAGGTCAGCTCGACGGTGAACATCCAGCCGGATCTGCAGCCCCGCTTCATCGGCGGTGACCCGCCGGACCTGTTCGACAACTCCGGCGCGCAGTCGATGAACGCGAGCGCCCTGATCTCCGACGGCAGCCTCTCCGAGCTCGGCGCCCTCATCGAGGCCCCCTCGCTCGACGGCGGCACCATCGGTGACTCGCTGCTGCCCGGCGTGCTGGCCCCCGGCACGTACTCCGGCAGTCTGTACGCGCTGAACTACATGTACACCGTCTTCGCCCTGTGGTACTCCGCCTCGCAGTTCGAGGAGCAGGGCTGGGGGGCCCCGGCCACCTGGGCGGATGTCATGTCGATCGGCGAGGCCGCGGCGAGCCAGGATCTCGCGCTGTTCGCCTGGGGCGGGCAGAACGCGGCCGACTACTTCCACGAGCTCGCCCTGTCGATGGCGATCAAGGAGGGCGGCATCGAGGTGGGCCACGCCCTGGACCGGCTCGAGGAGGGCGCCTACGAGCAGCCCTCTGTGGTGGACGCCTTCGCCGCGATCGAGGAAGCCGTCCAGGCCGGCTACTTCCTCGCCGGCGGCGCCGGCATCCAGCACACCGAGGCCCAGACGGAATGGGTCACCGGCGCGGCCGTGATGTACCCCTCCGGGTCCTGGATCGAGAACGAGCAGCGCAGCACCACGCCCGAGGGCTATGACATGACCGGCTGCGCGACCCCGATGCTGTCGGACGCCGCGACGATGGGCCCCGGGGCCATCCACGGCGCCGCCGGGGAGCCGTTCATGGTGCCCAGCCAGGCGGCCAACGGCGCCGGTGGCCTCGAGTTCCTGCGCGTGATGCTGTCCAAGGAGCAGTGCGAGAACTTCTCGCAGCTCACCTCCTCGATGACGATCGTCAAGGACACGGTGCCCGAGGACGGCTTCGGCTCGACCGCTCTGTCCTCGGTCAGCTCGATGATCGACACCGCGGGGGAGGACGTCTTCACCTACAACTTCACCGACTGGTACGGCATGGGCGAGACGTTCAAGCCGCTGTGGGCGGAGTTCCTCAACGGCGACATCACCGCGGACGAGGCCCGTGAGCGCTCCCAGGCGGCGATCGACGAGATCCGCGAGGACGACAGCCGAGAGAAGTTCGACGTCGAATGATGGCTGCAGTCCCCACGGCCGCACTCCCGCAGAGCGCACCGCGCTCGCGGGGGATGCGGGGCCGTCTCACCCTGTCGCGGGTCCTGTTCTTCGCGCTGTTCCTGGGCGTCCCGCTGCTGATCTACGTGGTGTTCGTGGTCTCGCCGTTCATCCAGGCGTTCTACTACTCGCTCACGGACTGGCGGGGCCTGGCGACCGCCCCGCAGTTCATCGGACTGGACAACTACGTCACGCTCTTCCAGGACGACACCTTCCGCAGGGCGCTGCGCAACAACGTGATCCTGCTGATCGTGCTGCCCACGGTCACGATCTCGCTCGCCTTCGCCCTGGCGATCCTGGTGACCGTGGGCGGGAACAGCCGCGGTGCGATCCGCGGGGTGCGCGGGGCGGCCGTCTTCCGGGTGGTGAGCTTCTTCCCCTATGTCATCCCGGCCGTGGTGGTCGGGATCCTGTTCGCCTTCATCTACTCGCCCAACGGCGGCCTGCTGAACGGCCTGCTGAACCTGGTCGGGATCGACATCAGCATCGCCTGGCTGGGGGACCGGCGCACCGCGCTCGCCGCGGTGATGGCGGCCGTGGTGTGGTCGCTGGTGGGCTTCTACATGGTCCTGTTCGTCGCCGCGATCAAGTCGGTCCCCTCCGAGGTGGTCGAGGCCGCCCGGATCGACGGCGCCGGCCGGTTCCGGCTGTCGGTGGGGGTGATCCTGCCGATGGTGCGGGAGAACGTCTCCACCGCGGCGGTCTACATGGGGATCATGGCGCTGGACATGTTCGTCTACATCAACGTCATGACTCCCAACGGCGGGATCGGGAAGAGCACCGAGGTGGTCTCGAGGTACCTCTACCAGACGGCCTTCAGCCAATCCGAGTTCGGACTCGCCTCGGCGATGGGCGTGGTGATGGCCCTGATCACGATGCTGATGGCGGTCCTGGTGCTGTTCGGCACCCGGCAGCGGAAGGAGACCCGATGAGCGTCGACGTCGATTCCCCGAGCGCGCAGGCTCGGGGGTCCGCTGCCCCGCCGCGACCTGCCCGGCGGCGGGGGAACCCCGGGGGCCGGGCCTTCACCGTGGTCGCCCAGATCATCCTCGCGATCTGGGCGCTGATCGTGATCCTCCCGCTGCTGTGGACGGTCTTCAGCTCCTTCAAGTCCTCCGGGGAGATCCTCGCCTCGCCGTTCCAGCCGCCCGCCGCTTGGAACCTCGACAACTTCGTCACCGCCTGGACCGAGGCCGGTATCGGACGGTTCTTCGGCAACACCGTGCTGGTGGTGGGGTGCGCGCTGTTCCTGGTGATGCTGCTGGGGGCGATGTGCTCCTACGTGCTGGCGCGCTACTCGTTCCCGGGCCGGCGCCTGATCTACTACGCGCTGATCGCCGGGCTGACCTTCCCGCTGTTCCTGGCGGTGGTCCCGCTGTTCTTCATCATGGACGGGCTGCAGATCCGCGGCACCTACTTCGGGCTGATCATGGCCTACGTGGGCTTCGCGCTCCCGTTCACCGTCTTCTTCCTCTACGCCTTCTTCCGGCAGCTGCCCGAGGAGATCGGGGAGGCCGCGGCGATCGACGGGGCCGGCGACTTCCGGACCTTCTTCCAGGTGATGCTGCCGATGGCGGGCCCGGGGATGGCGAGCGTCACGATCTTCAACTTCCTGGGGCTGTGGAACCAGTACCTGATCCCGATCGTGCTGAACACCGACCGGGACAAGTTCGTTCTCGCCCAAGGGCTGGCGAACATGCAGGCCCAGCAGGGCTACGACTCGGACTGGGGGGCGATGTTCGCCTCCGTCACGATCACGATCCTGCCGGTGCTCATCGTCTATCTGATCTTCCAGCGCCAGCTGCAGGGCGGGATCGGTCCCGGCACCGACAAGTGAGGATCAGCCGATGGCGGCCGTGGGTCTCCGGCGGGCTGCCGGCGGATTGTCGAGCAGGGGCCGCGGGGGCGCGCCGTCGCGGCGCGCCCTCCCGGCGACTGCACTGTGACGGGGTGCACCTGACCCACCCTTGTGGGGCGTTTCCGCCTCTGGCACACTAGTGGAGTTGTCTGCGCGGGCCGACATGCCCGGTTCCGTTCTCCGTGATCACGCATCGCGGCGAATGACCACCGGATGAGGTCCGTCCCCAGGATGCGAACGATGCCTCTGCATCGAGGGCGCATCGCAGGAGGGAATCATCGTAGACGCCGCCGAATCTCGGTGGCTTCAGCATGGGCGCGTGCGCCCCGCGGAAGCCGACACGCCCGTCCTCGGGTACCGGGACGAAGGCGCTCACAGGCCAGACGAGGAAGAGAGACAGGACGCCATGGCGGGACAGAAGATCCGCATCCGGCTCAAGTCGTACGACCACGAGGTGATCGACAGCTCGGCGCGCAAGATCGTCGATACGGTCACCAGCGCGGGCGCGACGGTCGTGGGCCCGGTGCCGCTGCCGACGGAGAAGAACGTGTTCGTGGTGATCCGTTCACCCCACAAGTACAAGGACTCCCGTGAGCATTTCGAGATGCGCACGCACAAGCGACTGATCGACATCGTCGATCCCACGCCCAAGGCCGTGGACTCGCTCATGCGCCTCGACCTGCCGGCGGATGTCAACATCGAGATCAAGCTCTGAGGCAGGTCGATATGAGCAACGAACTGACGGGACAGCGTGCCCACGCCGTGTCCGGCGTGCTCGGCACCAAGCTCGGCATGACCCAGGTCTGGGACGAGAACGGAAAGCTCGTCCCCGTGACCGTCGTGCAGACGGGCGCCAACGTCGTCACCCAGGTCCGTTCCATCGAGAGCGACGGGTACGACAGCGTGCAGATCGCCTACGGGCAGATCGATCCGCGCAAGGTCTCCAAGCCCCTCAAGGGCCACTTCGAGAAGGCCGGCGTCACCCCGCGCCGTCATCTCGCGGAGCTGCGCACCTCTGACGCCGCGGAGTACACCGTCGGCCAGGAGATCGACCCCTCGATCTTCGAGGCCGGCCAGAAGGTCGACGTCGTCGGCACCTCCAAGGGCAAGGGCACCGCGGGTGTCATGAAGCGTCACGGCTTCGCCGGTGTCGGGGCCTCCCACGGTCAGCACCGCAACCACCGCAAGCCCGGTTCCATCGGCGGCGCCTCCACCCCCGGTCGCGTCTTCAAGGGCCAGCGCATGGCGGGCCGCATGGGCGGCGACCGCACCAGTGTCCAGAACCTGACCGTTCACGCGGTCGACGTCGAGAAGGGCCTCGTGCTCGTCAAGGGTGCCGTCCCCGGCGCCAAGGGCGGCCTCGTGCTCGTCCGCTCGGC
>DXDT01000203.1 GCA_019115335.1 Candidatus Brachybacterium merdigallinarum | reverse complement strand
CCTCGGCGGATTCGAGGAAGAACACCTTCCGCTTCCCGGGGAAGGAGACGTGGTGGTACTCGGCGGTGTTCGCTGCCTTGCCCACCACCGGGTACTCCCAGGGCAACGGGTCGGTGCCGTTCCAGTCCGGTTCGTTCGCGCGCAGGAAGTCGACGATCACGGTGGGCACGGTGTCGATCCCGATCCGTCGGCAGATCTCGGCGAACTCGGCCTTGTCCGCGAGCTTCGCCAGCTGTGAGCCGTCCACCTGGGCCAGCAGGTAGTGCTCCTCGAGCTCGCCGCGGAAGCGGTCGATGAAGGCGATCAGGGAATCGGCGTTGGTCAGCAGCAGGGCGGGACGGCCCGGTTCCCGCTGCGCGGCCAGCTCCAGCAGAGCATCGCGCATGTCCTCGTCGGTGGCATCCGCCCCCAGCACCAGCTGGTCGCTGGTGACGGTGCGCGCATTCATCTCCACCGGCACCCGCACCACGGTGGTGCAGCGCATCCCGTACTCCTGATGGAAGGCGATGGTGAGGTTCAGGGAGTTCAGGCCGGCTCCGAGCACGACGACGTCGAACCCGGGGTCGGTGGCAGCAGAGAAGGGCATGCGGTCGATGGTAATGCGGTTCCCTGAGGCATCACTCCTCGGGAAGCAGTGGAACGCGCACCCAGGGCGAGTCGGGATCGGCCAGGCAGCGACGCACCCGCGATGCGACGTGCGCGGCCTGCTCGCGGGCATCGCCGAAGGCCGAGTCGAGGTTCGCGAAGGCGCGCCCCACCAGGAAGCTGGATGCGAAGGTACGCCAGTGCCCTGCCAAGCGCTGCGCGTTGCCCAGGGCGGTGTGCAGGTATGCGCCGAGCTCGGCCGCGGTGAGGTACCCCGACTGCACGCTCGCACGCCCGAAGGAGCCGGTGCGCATGAGGTCCCAGCCGAAGTCCTCCAGCGGCAGGAACTCGGGCAGGTGCCGGCGGAACCCGGGATCTCGCAGCGCAGCGGTCCACTGGCGATAGCGGAGGGTGAAGCGTTCGGGCCGCAGCCCGTTGGCCCGCTCGAGGTCCGCGAGGAAGTCCAGGTGCGCGTTCTCGATCTCGTGCCCGGCGGGGAACTCCAGGGCACGTTCGGCCAGGGGCGCGATCACGTCGTAGTCCCCGGACATCCTGGCCTCGCTGAGCCGGGAGAGAGTGTCGTGGCAGTCCGCAGACGATTCCACTCCCCACCACTCCTTCAGAGTTGCTCGATACAGCTCGCCGCCGTCCGTATCGACCCCGGGCAGATCGTCGTGGAGGTCATCCGGCTCCTGCAGGGAGTACGGAGCGGAGAGGCTCAGCATGCGGATGCGATTCGCGTCGAAGGGCAGCCCGCTCCAGCGGAACGGGCCGTCGGAGCGATCGGCGGGAAACCCGATGGGCCGGAGGGCAGGGGCGGCACTCGCGTTCTGCATGCCCAGAGGGTACGCGGGCGAGGACCGCGGGGCGACCACCGTGCACAATGGCTCCATGCCCGTGGACGAGGACCTCAGCACCGTGATGGCTACGGATCCCGTGTTCGGGCTGCCGGCGCTGCTTGCGAGCGATGAACAGGTGCTCGGCTCGGCAGGCGCGTGGTTCGCAGGCCGTCGATGCGCAGTGTTCGTGACCGACCGGCGCATCCTGGCGATGCGCTTGGTGGCGACCGGTGACGAGTTCGCGGCGTCGAACCGAGGGTTCAACGGCTCCCGTGTGCTCGAACTGCCGCTGCTGGGCCTCGCCACCGTGCGGGTCGATGCCGAGGTGCTGGACCTGGTGGACCTCACCGGCCGCGTGCGCAGTGTCCGGATGGACAGCGCACAGGAGTCCGCAGCCCTCGCCCAGCGGCTCCGTGAGTCACTGGCACCTCTCCGGGGTCCTGACGCCCGGGACGCGGCGCGGAGCCGGGCCCGGACGCTCGCGGCCCACCAGGTTCGGGAGTGCTTCGAGGAATGGGCACGCGCCGACCCCGCGCAGCGGCGAGCACTCGCCGCTGCCTCGCTGAGCGCAGTGAAGGGCGCGGATCAGAACTTCAGCGAGTCGCCGTAGGTGCGACGGCTGCGCACCGCAGGACGCAGCGGGGAGCGGACCCACCGGGACAACGGCTGGGCGAAGAGTTCGAGCATCACGGCGCCGTCCGCCCGCCTCGCCGCGGCGATCGCATCCGCCTGCTCGAGGCGAGCGGCATGCTCGATCGTCGAGCCGACGAGATACGCCTCGGCGAAGGCCCGCCACGTGGGATACAGGGCAGCCGCCTCGCGCCCGGCCGCTCGGATCAGGATCCAGGCCTCCTCCATGGACAGCAGCTCCAGGGTCGCCGCCAGACGCGCGAGGTGGATCGCCCGAGCCAGATCGATCGCAGCCAGATGCGGGCGTGGGCCCCCCTCCGGCAGCGGATCGATGCCCAGCCGCTCACAGGTGAGAAGCCCGCGGTGCATGCTCGGGATCAGCGCGCCCAACAGGCCCGACGGGTCGTCCCGAGCCTCCTGCGCGGTCATCGCGATCTCGGTCAGGAAGCTCCGTGCGGCGTCCTCCTCCACGTCCAGCAGCGGGTGGACCAGCTGGTGGGCGATCTCCGACGGGCCGTCCAGGAGCGCGGAGATCTCCTGGGAGACCTCGATCGGGGAGGAGGTCGCACGGAGCTCGCGCAGTGCGGTCTGACAGGCGGTCAGGCGTCGGCCGTCGCCCGGCGGGCACAGTTCCACCCGGTCCGGGGGCGCCTCCATGGCCATGCTCAACGGGAGCCCGACCCCGAGCGCGATCCGATCGCGCTCCGTCGTGGACGCGCCGGTGCCCTTCAGCCCCTCGGGGACGTCACCGGTGACGACACTGTGCAGCTTGAGGGGCACCGTGTCGGCGATGATGTCTTCCTGCCAGAGAGCTGCCTCCGTGTGATCGGGGCGGGTGGGATCTGGCTGGTCCGCCGGGAGCATCTCTTCGCCTCACATGAACAGGATGCTGAACAGCACGATGGCGACGAGCAGGAGCACCGCGCCCCCGCAGGTGCCGAGGATGACCACCAGGGGCGAGTCGAGCTTCCGGGCGAGGCTTCGGGGCTGGTCGCCCGCAGAGTCCTCCGCAGAGTCCGCGGACTCGATCGGTGGGGCCGCAGGCGCCCGGTAGAGCTCGTACCCATGGGGCCCGGCAGCCGGGCCCGGAGCAGCGGGGCCGTGCATCGCGGCGTCGGGACCGCAGACGGACGGCGGCGCCGGCACGTAGTCCCCGACATGGGCGAGGCGGATCTGGTCCGCGGTCAGGCCCTCCCGGTCGGCTCCGGCGGTGAGGGCCGGGACCTCCTCGGGGATCCTGCCGCTGGTGAACACCACGATCCGTTCGATGGACCCGGGGCCATCCGGGGCCTCGGCGACCATCTCCGCCAGCACGGGCCGCAGCTGCTCGTCGGTGAGCGCGGTCAGATCCTGGACGTGCAGGAACGGTGCCGGCAGGCGGGGGAGGGAGGCAGGGGGACCGGGTTCCGCCACGGGGGACTCCTTGAAGCCCGCGGCGGGGCCGCGGATCGGGGCCAGGGACCGCCATTATGCATCGCGGGCTCGGGGCGGGGGATCCTGTCGGGACACGTGTCCAGAAGCTAGGGTCGGGGGATGAGCCAGTCTCCTCAGGACCATGTGCAGAACCCGGTGCCCAGCTCGCTGCCCGACGATGTCGAGGCGGCCCTGCAGCGCAGCAGCGGGGAGATGGAGCTGCGCGATGCAGCGGCAGCGATCTCGGCGGTGCGCGAGGACGGGGAGAGGCTTCGCGAGATCGCCCTGTCCAGGCCCGCTGCCGGGCCGATGCCGGTGGCGGTCACGAATCGGAGGGTGTTCGTCGACGCCCGCCGGGTGGACGGCTCCCTGCATTGGCTGCCCTCCCAGGCGGTCACGGGGTCGCGTCTCGAGCCCGTGCCGGATGGCACGGTGTCCCTGGTCCTGGGCAGCCTCGGAGAGGAGATCCAGCTGGTGGGTCTCACCGAGACGGCCGCCCGCCGCCTGCACTGGGCACTGGACCTGGAGTTCCGCTACGGGAAGGCGGCCTCGATCGACATCGCGGCACGATTCAACGCCTGGGTCGACGTGGTGGGCGACGACGACCTCGATGACGATGAGCGTGCCGAGGAGATCGACCGCATCCTGAACCTCTAGAACGGTGGCAGCCGTCCCTGCCGCTCGTCCGTCCCGGTCGCTCTCCTGTTCTGGCCGACACGCCTGCCGAGTGCACGGATTTCCCCCGTTGGCGGGGGATACCCGTGCACTCGACAATGTTGGGCGGTGTGTCGCGCAGTCAGGCCCGCGTGCTGCGCAGCCAGACCGTGGCGTCGGCCGGGATCGTGCCGGGCTCGGTGGTCTCCGGGTTCGAGGAGATCAGCAGCTCGGCGCTCGCCAGCGGTGAGTCCTGCGGCAGGCTGACCTCCGCATCCGTCGTGTTCACCAGCACGGTCACCGCGCCCCGGCGCACCGCGAGCACTCCCTCGGGGACGTCGAGGGGGAACTCGACCGGATCCTCTTGACGGCCCAGACCCAGCTCCCGCCGCAGTGCCAGGGCGCTGCGGTACAGCTCGAGGGTCGAACCCGCCACGCCCTGCTGCGCATCGGCGGCGAGGGGACCGAACTCGGGAGGCTGCGGCAGCCAGCTCTGCCCGGTGGGGGAGAAGCCGTAGGCCGGTGCGTCCTGCTGCCACGGGATCGGCACTCGGCAGCCGTCGCGGCCCGGCACTCCGGCGCGGTGGTGCGAGGGGTCCTCGCGCAGCTCGTCGGGGATGTCGCGCACCTCGGGCAGGCCCAGCTCCTCGCCCTGGTACAGGTAGGCCCCGCCG
>DXDT01000202.1 GCA_019115335.1 Candidatus Brachybacterium merdigallinarum | reverse complement strand
CCGGGGTGCAGATGTCCACCACGTCGATCTCGGGATCCTCGATCACGTCCTGCCAGCGGGTGGTGTGGCGCGCGAAGCCGAAGCGCTCGGCGGCCTCGGCCACGGCGGACTCGGTGCGACCCGCGATCGTGCGCAGCACCGGCGTGAGCGGCAGGTCGAAGAAGCGATGGGCTGTGCGCCACGCCTGCGAGTGGGCGGCGCCCATGAAGCCGTAGCCGATCATGCCGACGGTCAGGGTGCCGGCGCTGGCTGGTGCGGTGGTCATCGGTGAATCACTGCTCCTGAGTGAAAGTTTCGGACTGTGCGAGGGGCGAGGTCAGGGTCCAGAGGGGACGTCGAATGCGGCCGTGGCGCTGTGCTGCGACGCTGGTCCCGTGCCGTCCCGGGGATCTCCCGTGGTGCCCCCGCAGCCTGCAGGACCCCATCCTAACGAGCGCTTTCCCTCGTGTCACCACGGGTCGGGAGCGGGATGCCCTGCACGAGCGGGGAAGGGATTGTTGACCGTCCGCCGTGTCGTGTCGTACGCTCACGCCACCGAAAGTAGCCGAAAAGGTTGCCTAAAGTCATCTGAAACTGTCTCCGGATGCAGTCCGCATCGGATGCCCCGACGTCGCCGTCGGATCGTCCTCCGCGACCGCCCCGGATCGTGCGAAGGAGCATCATGACCATTCCCGTGTGGAATGACCGGGGCTGCAGCACCGAGCAGCGCGTCGAGGCGCTGCTCGCCGAGCTGACCCTGGAGGAGAAGGCCGCGCAGCTCGGCAGCTACTGGAAGCGCCCCTCCCTCGGCGACGCCGAGGGCTTCGCCCCGATGCAGTCCACCTTCGAGCAGGGCCGTGATCCCTTCGAGGCCGCGGTCCAGCACGGACTGGGACACCTCACGCGCCCCTACGGCAGCGCGCCGCTCGGCCCCGAGGAGGGCGCGGCGAACCTGCGGCAGCTGCAGCAGACCGTGGTCGCCAGCGCGCCGCACGGCATCCCGGCCCTGGTCCACGAGGAATGCCTGACCGGGATCATGGCCCACGGTGCCACCACCTACCCGGCCGCGATCGCCTGGGGCGCGAGCTTCGATCCCGCCCTGATCGGCGAGATGGCCCAGCGCATCGGCACGGACATGCGCGCCATCGGCTCCCACATGGGGCTGTCCCCGGTGCTGGACGTGGTGCGCGACTACCGCTGGGGCCGCATCGAGGAGACGATGGGGGAGGACCCCTACCTGACCGGGATGCTCGCGACCGAGTACGTGCGCGGCCTGCAGTCCGCCGGGGTGATCGCCACCCTCAAGCACTTCGCCGGCCACGCCGCCTCCCGGGCCGGCCGCAATCATGCTCCTGTCTCCATCGGGATGCGCGAGCTGCACGACATCGACTTGGTCCCGTTCGAGATGGCCGTGCGCCATGGCGAGGTCGGGGCGGTCATGAACTCCTACGCAGACCTGGACGGCACCCCGCCCGCCGCCAGCCGCTGGCTGCTCACCGAGCTGCTGCGTGAGACGTGGGGCTTCGAGGGCACCGTGGTCGCCGACTACTGGGCCGTCAGCTTCCTGCAGTCCATGCACCGCGTGGTCGAGAGCGACCGGGAGGCGGCCGTGGCCTCACTGCGCGCCGGCCTGGACGTCGAGCTGCCCGAGACCACCGCCTTCCCGCACCTGCCCGACGCCGTGCGCGACGGCGACCTCGAGCCGGACGTCCTCGACGAGGCGGTGCGCAGGATCCTGCGCCAGAAGGTCGAGCTGGGGCTGCTCGATCCGGACTTCGACCCCGCCACCACCGGCGAGGCCATCGACCTCGACCCGGCGGACAGCCGCGCCCTGGCCCGGAAGATGGCCGAGGAGTCGATCATCCTGCTGGACAACCAGGAGGGCCTGCTCCCGCTGGCCGCCGAGGCCGACGCACAGGGCCCCGCCTCGATCGCCCTGATCGGCCCGGCGGCCGTGCAGCCCCGCAGCTTCCTGGGCTGCTACAGCTTCACCAATCATGTCCTGTCCCGCCTGGAGGACAACGGCACCTCGGTCCGCGTGCCGACCCTCACCGAGGCCCTCACGGCGGAGTTCCCCGCCGCGACGGTCAGCACCGTGGGCGGCACCGACTTCGTCGACCCCGACGTCTCCGGCATCGCCGAGGCCGTGGCCGCGGCGCAGGCCGCCGAGCTCGCAGTGGTCGCCGTGGGTGACATCGCCGGGCTGTTCGGCGCCGGCACCTCCGGTGAGGGATGTGACGTCGAGAGCCTGCAGCTGCCCGGCGCGCAGCACGAGCTGGTCGAGGCGGTGCTCGCCACCGGCACCCCGGTGGTGCTGGTGCTGGTCACCGGCCGGCCCTACTCCCTCGGTGCCTATGCTGGCCGTGCCCGGGCCATCGTCCAGGCCTTCATGCCCGGTGAGGAGGGTGCGAGCGCCATCGCCGGAGTGCTCTCCGGCCGCGTGAACCCCTCCGGTCGCCTTCCCATCGGCATCCCGAACGGTGTGGGGGGCCAGCCCGGCACCTACCTCGCCCCGGTGCTCGCCTGGGTCAGCGACGGCATCTCCAACCTCGACCCGAAGCCGCTGTTCCCCTTCGGGCACGGCCTCAGCTACTCCCGCTTCGAGTACTCCGAGCTGGACTTCTCCGCCTCCCAGATCGAGAACGACGGCACCGTCGAGATCTCCGCGACGGTCACCAACACCTCCGACCGAGACGGCAGAGAGGTGGTCCAGCTCTACCTCAGCGACCCCGTGGCCAGCGTGGTCCGCCCGCTCAAGCGCCTGGTGGGCTTCGCCAAGGTGGGCCTCGCCGCCGGCGAGAGCACCCGGGTGACCTTCCATCTGCACGCCGATCGCACCTCCTTCACCGGGCCCGACCTGCAGCGCATCGTCGAACCCGGCGAGTTCCGGGTGCGCCTGGGCGCCTCCAGCGAGGACGTGACCCTGGAAGGCTCCTTCCGGATCGTCGGTGCGGTGCGGACCGTCCCGGCGGGCCGGGGGGTGCTGGACACTCCGGTGAGCATCTCCCCGGTCGCCCTGCAGGGTGAGTCCGCCGCCGCGGTCTGATCTGAAAGTTTCGTTATGCGAATGCGATCTGGCGACGCCGATCACCGGGCACGCATCGTGTCGCGGCGGAAACGGAGAAGTGTCGAATCGCAACGTGCGTGCTGCCCTGATCTGCGAAGACGTGAATGTGCCGCACGTGGAGGAGTTGCCCGTCGTCGGCGATTCCATGAGGTCCGCCATCTCGGGAGATCTCTTGACGGGCCAGTTCCGTTCCCAGTAATCTGAAATCGTACGACGTGCAGGCGGAAAAGTTTCGCGCCGGTGTCACAGAGAAGTGATGGAAAGAGGTGAGGTATCGATGTCGTTGCGACCGATACTCCCCGCATGACCGTGGAGCAGGGAGCCCTGACCACGGATGGCTCCACGTCCCTCGGGCCGGCGCCCGCGGCGGCTGCTCGCGAGTCCATGCCCGCAGGCCCTCCCGCCGCCACGAAGAACAGCTGGCGACGAGCGCTGAAGAAGGACTGGCGGCTCTACACCTTCCTGATCCTCCCGATCCTCTTCCTGCTGATCTTCCGCTACCTGCCGATGGCGGGGAACGTGATCGCCTTCCGGCGCTTCCGCCCCGGCGGCAGCATCTTCGGGGACGAATGGGTGGGGCTCCACTACGTGAAGATGTTCATCAGCGACCCGAAGTTCTGGGAGGTCTTCCAGAACACGGTCATCCTCGGTGCGCTGAGCCTCGCGATCTGCTTCCCGATGCCGATCCTGCTGGCGCTGCTGCTGAACGAGGTGCGCATCCGCTGGTTCAAGCGCCTGGTGCAGACGGTCTCCTACCTGCCGCACTTCATGTCCATCGTGATCGTCGCCGGCATGATCTTCCAGATCTTCTCGGTGCAGGGGACGATCAACCAGCTGATCTCCGTGGTCGGTGTCGATCCGGTGAACTTCATGCAGGATGCCGACTGGTTCCGGACCATCTACATCAGCTCCGAGGTGTGGCAGACCGTCGGGTGGGGGACCATCCTCTACCTGGCAGCTCTCACCACGATCGACACGCAGCTCTACGAATCCGCTCGCATCGACGGGGCGAATCGACTGCAGCAGACCTGGCACATCACGTTGGTCGGCATCCGCCCCACCATGATCACGCTGCTGGTCCTCAACATCGGTACGTTCCTCGCGGTCGGGTTCGAGAAGGTGCTGCTGATCTACAACCCCCTGACCTATCCGACGGCGGACGTCATCTCGACGTACCTGTACCGGATCGGCATCGAGTCCAGCAACTTCAGCTACGCGACGGCGATCGGCCTGTTCGAGTCGATCATCGGCCTGGTGCTGGTGCTGGGCGCCAATGAGATCTCCAAGCGAGCAGTAGGGACGAGCCTGTGGTGACGACGACCCGGTCGGCGGTGCCGACCCCCAAGCCCTCCCGCCCGGTCGGGATCAAGGACAGCCTCAGCTACCGCACCTTCCGGGTGGTCAACACGCTGGTGCTGATCGGCGTCATGCTGGTGACGCTGTATCCCTTCGTGAACGTGATCGCGCAGTCGTTCAGCTCCGAGGGATACATCATCTCCGGTCAGGTGAACCTGATCCCGCGCGGGTTCAACGTCGAGACCTACAAGGTCGTCATGGCCGACTCGATGTTCTGGACCAACTACCGCAACACGGTGGTGTACACCGTCGTGGGCACCCTGATCGCGATGGCGCTCACCACGACTTTCGCCTACGCGCTGTCGAAGAAGCGGCTCAAGGGCCGCACCGTGTTCATCGGGATCGCCGTGTTCACGATGTTCTTCAACGGCGGCCTCATCCCCAACTACATCCTCATCAAGTCGCTCGGGATGACCAACTCGATCTGGGCGATCGTGCTGCCCAACGCGATCAGCATCTTCAACCTGCTGGTGATGAAGGCGTTCTTCGAGAACCTTCCCGAGGAGCTGGAGGAGGCCGCCTCGATGGACGGCCTGAACACCTACAGCATCTTCGCGCGCATCGTGCTGCCGCTGAGCAAGGCGGTTCTCGCCACGATGGTGCTGTTCTACGCGGTGAGCTTCTGGAACTCGTGGTTCCAGGCCTTCCTGTACATGGACCGGGCCGAGCTGTACCCGGTCACGGTCTACCTGCGCAATCTCATCGCCGGTGCCACGAATGCGGCGTCGGTCAGCGGAGGGGCCGGGGCCGACGGCCTCGCCCAGGTCGCCTCCAACATCCAGGCGGTGACCATCGTGCTCACCGTCCTGCCCATCGTCTGCCTCTACCCGTTCCTGCAGAAGTACTTCGTCTCCGGCGTGATGCTCGGCTCCGTCAAGGGCTGAGACGCCGCGACGCATGGTTCCACCACCACCCCGAGCGACCAATGACGGTCGACCTCCACCGGGCCCTCGGCCCCCTCAGAAAGGTACACACGATGGCCATGAAGCGACGCACCTTCGTCAGCGGTCTCGCGATCGGTCTCGCAGCGAGCGGCCTGGCCGCTTGCAGCGGCGACGATGACTGGGGCGGCGGCTCCGGCGGGGGCGGGGGCGAGCCCGTGAACCTCGACGACAAGCGGGTCGCCGCGATGGACGACTACGGTCCCGGCACGACCTTCGTCGCGACCGAGCCGCTCGAGATCGACATGCTCTACCGCGACCATCCCGGTTACCCCTACAAGGAGGACTGGCTGTTCCTGACCACGACGCAGGAGCGCAACAACGTCACCTTCGCGATGACCCAGGCCCCGCTGAGCGACTACGACCAGCGCCGCAGCCTGCTGGTCGGTGCCGGCGATGCGCCGTCGGTGATCCCCGTGACCTACCCCGGCCAGGAGTCGCAGTACGTCTCCTCCGGCGTCATCCTCCCGGTGAGCGACTACCTCGACCTGCTGCCGAACTTCCAGCAGAAGGTCGCGGACTGGGGCCTGGAGGCGGAGATCGACTCGCTGCGACAGGAGGACGGGAAGTTCTACCTGCTGCCCGGCCTCCTGGAATCGGCGCGCCCCGACTACACGGTCGCCCTGCGCATGGACGTGCTCGAGGAGCTCGGGCTCGAGGAGCCCACCACCTGGGACGAGTTCCGCGAGGTGCTGCAGGCCATCAAGGATGACCGCGGCAGCTCCTACGTGTTCTCCGACCGGTGGCAGGGCGAGGCGCTGCTCCAGCTCGCCGCCCCGGCCTTCGGCACCTCGGCCGGCTGGGGCCTCTCGGCGAGCTTCTGGGACTCCGAGGCCGGAGAGTTCATCTTCCCCGGAGCGTCGGAGGAGTACCGCCAGCTGGTCGAGTACTTCGCGGGGCTCGTGGCGGACGGGCTGATGGATCCCGAGTCCTTCACGCAGGACGACGACGCCGCCCACCAGAAGCTGGGGCAGGAGTCGTCCTACGCGATCACCACCAACTTCCAGGAGATCGAGGTCTCCCGGACCACCCTCGACACCACTCTCGGAGAGGGCGAGTACCAGCTGTTGAAGATCCGCCAGCCCAGCGGACCTGCGGGAGACCTCTTCGGGGGCCGCCGTCTGCAGAGCGGCGTCATGCTCTCCTCGAGCATCGCGGATCTGGACACCTTCGTCGCGATCATGCAGTGGATCGATTGGAACTACTACTCCGACGAGGGGCTCGAGTTCGCCAAGTGGGGCGTGGAGGGCGAGACCTTCACCCGTGCCGAGGACGGCACGCGGGAGCTGGCCGAGAACGTCAACTGGCTGAACCTCAACGGCGACGCCCCGGACGACCTCCGCGTCGAGTACGGCATGATGAACGGCGTGTTCCTGCTCGAGCACGGCTCCTCGGACGATCTCGTCCGCACGCTGGTCCCCGAGGAGGAGGTGGCCTGGCAGGAGCGCATGGCGGACAAGGAGCTGCTGGATCCGCCGCCCGCGGCCCCGATGAACGAGTCGGAGCAGGAGCAGGCCGGCCTGTACCAGACGGCGCTGACGGACTTCGTGAAGCAGAACACCCTCGCCTTCATCACCGGTCAGCGGGACCTCAGCGAGTGGGACAGCTATGTTCAGGAGCTGGAGGGCCAGAACATGACCACCTACATCGACCTGGTCAACGGTGCCTACCAGCGCTTCCAGGAGAACAACGGCTGATCCGGAGGCCGGCCGCCGCTCAGGCCGCGGCCGGCCGCCGCTCGTCGGCCATCGAGGAGATGACATGACCGTGGAGCACCGGATCCGGGACGACCGCAGCACTCTCGCCCGGCTCACCGAGGGTCTGTACTGGTTCGTGATCATCGACCTGGCGTTGGTGGTGACCTCCGCGCCCACGATCGCCGTCTGGCTCCTGCTCGAGCAGGACCCGAGCAACCTGCCGCTCTACGCGGCCTCCGCGGTGTTCGCGCTGCCCGCCGTGAGCGCCGCACTGTGGGCCTGGCGCGCCTGGGCCGAGGATCCGGACCCGGTGCCGCTGTCGCGCTTCCTGCGCGGATACCGCCTGAACCTGGGCGACAGCCTCAAGATCGGGGTGCCGGGACTGCTGCTGCTGACGATCCTCGGCACGAACATCACCTATGGGGACGTCGTGGGCACCGGGGCGCTGAACATCGCCTTCGTGGTGCTGGCCGCGATGGTGGTCCTGCTGCTCACGCGTGCGCTCTCGATCACCTCGGCGCTGAGCTTCCGCTATGTCGATGTGCTGCGCCTGGCGATCTTCACACTGCTCACGATGCCGCTGCGCACCCTCGCGCTGGTGTCGCTGGGGATCCTCGTGATCGGCATCAGCCTGTTCCTCGGCGACTACGCCTTCCTCTTCCTGGCTTCCGTGCTGACCTGCGTCCTCCAGCGCTCGGAACGCCCGGTGATCAGGCGCCTGCGCGAGCAGTTCACCGCGACCACGGAGGAGTGAGAGGGCACCCGGCTGCGGTGGGCCGCACCCGGCTGCGGTGGGCCGCACCCGGGCACGGGAAGGCCGCGACCGGGCATGGCAAGGCCGCGACCGGGCACGGCAAGGGCGCGACCGGGCATGGCAAGGCCGCGCCGGGTGGCGGCGCTCAGCGGATGCTCAGCGCGGATGCGCGGCCCCGTGGATGCTCAGTAGATCCTGCGCCCACTCGCGTCCGGGATTCCTGAGGCACGGAAGAAGTAGGTGCGCAGCTGGTCGCGCCACTCCTCGGCCGATCGCTCCTGCTCCCGCAGCAGCGTCGTCACTCGTGCATGCAGCGCCGAGGGGACCCTGTCCTCCAGCTGCTCCCAGCGCGGCCGAAGGGCCAGCACCTGCTCGTAGCCCTCCGCGCGGGAATCGTAGATGTGCTGGATCACGCTCTTGCCGCTGTGCAGGCGGTGCGTGTAAGGGACGTGATGGAAGAACAGCAGCAGCTCGTCCGGGCAGCTCTCCGCCGACTCGTACCGCGAGGCCCAGGGCTCGGGGTAGAGCCCGGCGAATCCGGTGCCGGTGGCGACGGTGCGGTCCACGCCGATGCCGTCGCGGTCGGCGAAGTGATAGGTGCCCCAGGGGGTGTACTCGTAGCCGTCCACGTCCGGGCCGTAGTGATGTCCGGGCCGCACCATGAAGCCCACGCCCAGCGGCGCGGTGTAGCTCTCGTAGAGCTGCCAGGAGTCGTCCAGCAGCTCGTGGAGCACTTCGCTCACCAGAGGGTCGCTGCCGAACGTCGCCGTGATCCACTCCGCCAGGATCTGCGTCGAGGGCAGCTGGTCGTCCCAGGCCAGGCGGCCCAGGGCGTAGAGGTTCGCCTGGGCGAGCGGGTGCCCGGTCCAGAACTCGTCCGCGCCGACGTTGGAGACGGCGACCACCCCTCCGGGCCGCTCCTGCGCCCCGGCGACGATGCGGGCCACGGTCGCCTCCGCGCTGTCACCGAAGGGGAAGCGGAGGTTCTCGCTCCACCAGGGGGCGAGGTAGCACAGGTGCTTCTGCTGGCCGGTGTACTCCTGGGTCACCTGCAGCTCGATCGCGAGGCGGGTGCGCGGCATCGCGGCGATCACGGGGGAGACGGGCTCGCGAGTCTGGAAATCCATCGGCCCATGTTTGATCTGCACGATCACGTTGTCGTCGAAGCGCCCGTCGAGCGGGGAGAAGTGGTCGTGGGCGGCTCTGGCCCGATCGGTGCCGCGGTCGCGCCAGTCCTGGCGGTGGTCGTAGACGAAGGCCCGCCAGAACACCTCGCCCCCGTGCGGCGCGAGCGCACGGGCCAGGAGGTTCGCTCCGTCGGCATGATCGCGGCCGTAGGCGAACGGGCCGGGCTGCCCCTCGGAGTCCGCCTTGATCACGAAACCACCGAAATCGGGGATCGCCGCATAGACCTCATCGGCTGCGCGACGCCACCAGTCCTGCACTTCGGCATCCAGCGGATCCGCGGTCTGCAGGCCGCCCAGCAGCATCGGGGAGCCGAAGGAGACCGACAGCAGCATCGTGATCCCCTGGGCGCGGAAGACCTCCGCGAGGCGAGCCAGCTGGGGAAGCCGCGTGGTCAGCAGCGTCGCCTCATGCGCGTGGACGTTGACATTGTTCGGGGCGATCCGGTTGATCCCGATCGAGGCCAGCAGCCGTGCATAGTGCTCGACGCGGGTGAGATCCTCGCGCAGTTCGCCGCCCTCGAAGAACAGTGAGCCGCCGGCGTAGCCGCGCTCGACCTGCCCCATCACGGGGTGGACCGTCATGTTGTCCCAGTGGTCGAGCATGCGGATCGGCTGCGACGGTGCGCGGACGTGCCAGGACGCGCTCGGGGAGGGGGTGTGGTCAAGCACCACCGCGTAGAAGCCGTGGAGAAGCCCCCGGTCTCCGCCGCCGATCACCTCGATCCGTTCTCCGTCGGTGCGCACCGCATAGGCCTCCTCGCCCGCTGCGGTGAGCTCGGCGAGCAGGGAGGGGTCGGTGCCCGCAGTGCGGGCGTGGGGCAGGTCGTGCAGGGTGAGGGATCCCGCTGCGCCGTCGGACAGGGTCCGCAGGCGTGCTGTCTCCGTCTCGATCGAGGAGGCGAGGGGGCCCTCGGCGTGCAGCTGGACCTCGCGGGGCAGTCGAGCGGCGGCGTGCTCACCCAGCCAGGCGAGGTCGGACACCGGGGCGGAGGGACGTGCGGTGGCGGTCGAAGCGGATGTCATGGGTGCTCCATTGCGTTGGGGGAAGCGGGCGTCGTCCGAGGGAGGGGGCGTCGTGGGATGCGGTGCGTGCGCGGTGGGGCGAGGCCGGATCACCAGTGCGTGCGCAGCCAGTCCAGCTGCCGGCGCTGCTGCGTCGCACCGCCGCCCTCGTGGTGGTTGTAGGGGTAGACGACGATCTCGCGCGCCGGATCGCCTCCGCCCGCGCTGCCGTAGTGGTTGTACGCGGCGAACACCGTCGAGGGTGGGCAGATCGTGTCTCGCAGTGCGACGGAGAACATCGCCGGGGCGGTGGCGTACCGCCCCAGGTGCAGGGCGTCGACGTAGTCGAGGGTCGTGAAGGACTGCTCCTCGAGGTCGCGATGGACCGCCAGGTACCGCACGATCTCCTGATACGGATCCGCGTCGGTGATGTCGACGGCGCGCCGGATGTGGGTGAGGAACGGGACGTTGGTGAGCAGCAGGTCGACGTCCGGCACCAAGCCCGCAGCGCCGAGGGCGAGGCCGCCGCCCTGGCTGTTCCCAGTCACGGCCGTCCTGCCGTCGGCACCGGGAAGTGCCCGGGCGGCGTCCACGGCACGGGCGGCATCGGTGAACAGGCGGGTCAGGTATGCGGTGTGCGGGGAGGCGATGCCGCGAGTCAGCATCCCGGGGGCGGCGGGACCGGAGCCGACCGGATCCGGGGTGTGGCCGCCCGCGCCCCAGGTGGAGCCCTGTCCTCGGGCGTCCATCAGCAGGTGCCCGTAGCCGGCGGCGGCCCAGGCGAGGCGTTCGAGCGGTTCGCCGCGCCCTCCGCCGTAGCCGATGTACTCGACCACCACGGGCAGCTCGCCCTGGGCGTGGGCGGGCCGGTTGTACCAGGCCCGCACCGGTGTGCCGTCATGACCGGCGAAGGTGACGTCCCAGGTGCTGATCAGCGTCAGCCCGTTCTCCACGGGCTCGACGGAGAGGAGGGGCGCAGAGGCGTCTCGGGCACGGGAGAGCGTCTCGTCCCAGAACTCCCGGAAGTCCGCCGGTTCGGCGAGGGTGGGGCGGTATTCCCGCAGCGACTCCAGGGGCAGGTCGAACAGTGCCATGCCAGCGGCCTCCACGAAGAGGTCGAGCGGGGCCCGAGGCCGCGCACCGACGAGCGAAATCTGCGAAAAGAAACGAAAGTTCCAGCAGAAAGTTACGGTCCCCTCAGGGTAGAGTTGCTGCGCGGGCTGGTCAACACAACCGATCAGGACGCCGTACACAGAGGAGAGGTGTTCGGGCGGAGGCGCCGGCGACGGTGTCGCCCGAACGCGTGAAAGGTGAGGTCATGGCGCACAGCGGAACGCAGGGCGAGCGTGTCACCCTGAAGGAGGTGGCGGAGAGGGCCGGGGTCTCCCTCGCGACCGCCTCCAAGGTCATGAACGGGCGCGCCGACGTGAAGCAGGCGACGCGGGAGACTGTCTCGCGCGCGGCCCGCGATCTCGGCTACCACCCCAAGCGGCGTGAGAGCGAGCGCCGTCGCTCGGTGCTGCTGCACTTTGACACCCTCACCAGCCCTTACTCCCTGCAGGTTCTCGAAGGGGCGGAGCAGGCCGCCCACCGTGCGGGAGTGGATCTGCTGGTGGTCAGCGGTGATCAGACGGCCAAAGGACTGTCGCGGGCCTGGATGGCCGACGCGGCCGGTCGAGGAGTCGAGGGGGTGGTCCTGGTGACCACCCCGATCGGGTCCCAGCATGCGCGCTGGAGCAAGGACCTCAGCCTGCCGCTGATCGCGATCGACCCGGTGTCCATCGCCCCGGATGTCGACGGGATCGTCGCCATCTCGGCCACCAACTGGGAGGGCGGCAGCTCGGCGGTCCAGCATCTCCTCGAGCTGGGCCACCGGAGGATCGGGGTGCTGGGCGGTCCGGAGGATTCGGTGCCGGCGCGGCAGCGGGTCCAGGGGTATCACTCCGCTCTCGCGCAGGCCGGGGTGACGGTCGATCCGAGCCTGGTCGAGCACAGCAGCTTCTCCTACGAGGACGGCCAGGCCGTTGCCGCCAGGCTGATGCAGCTGCCGGAGCCGCCGACGGCGATCTTCGCCGTGGCCGACACCCTCGCGGTCGGTGCGCTCCGGGAGGCGCGGCGCCAGCAGATCGAGGTGCCCGACCAGCTCAGCGTGGTCAGCTTCGACGACACGATGATCGCCCAGTGGACTCACCCGCAGCTGACGGCTGTGCGCCAGCCGCTGTTCTCGATGGGGCAGGTCGCCGTCGAGCGGCTGCTCGCCCTCTCCTCCGATCCCGGGCTGTTCGCTCACCCGTTCAAGCTGGAGACCCAGCTCATCACGCGCGAGTCGACTGCTCCTGTGCGATCCACTCACCCGGCCGGCTGAAGACCGGCTGCAGCGCGGCGCGCGCCGCGCCGCGCAGGGCCGGATCCGCCAGCCCGTCGGACCGCTCGATCGCGACCGCGCCGATCTCTGCGGCGAGAGCCTGGGCGTCGACCGTCTCCCGGACCACCGGGGCGATCTCCTCGGCGATCGGGGCGAGGTAGCCGGAGAGCACCACGGTGGTGAGGTCGAGGACGTTCAGGGCGTTGGCGATCGCGCGGCCCAGGGAGCGGCCGATGGTGCCGATCACGGCGGTGCGGTCGCTGCTGCGGGAGAGCTGATCGACCAGGTCCTCGATGCGCACGTCCGGGCCGAGCCCGGCACGCTCGACGAGGGAGTGGAAGGACACGTACGCCTCGAGGCAGCCGCGACGGCCACAGCGGCACAGGTCTCCGTCGGGTTCGATGACGGTGTGGCCCAGCTCCCCGGCCCAGCCGTTGACGCCGTCGAGGATCTGTCCGTCCAGCACCACCGCGCCGCCCACGCCGGTGGAGCCGCGCACGTAGAGGAACGAGGCGCCGGGGCGCTGGTCGATCTCGGTGACCACGGAGAGTCGGTTGTCGTTGAGCGCATTGATGTCCAGGCCGGTCAGGGCGGGATGCGCCTGCAGCCGTGCCACCAGCGGCACGTCGGTCCAGTCGAGGTTCGGGGCGGAGAGCACCCGCCCGTCCCGGGGGGAGATCCGGCCCGGGACGGCGATCACGGCTCCGACCGTCGGCAGTGACCCGGCCTCATCCCGGACCCGCTGGATCAGCTGCGCGACGAGCTCGATGGTGGAGTCGGCCGAGCTCGCGGTGACGTGCGTGGGCTCGACGCGGTGGGCGAGCGTCTCGCCGGCCAGGTCAATCCCGAGGCAGGAGACGTGCTCGGCGGCGATCTCGACCCCGATCGCCAGCAGGGTCCCGCGGGCGGGCTGCAGGGGAGTCATCGGTCGGCCCGAACCGACCGACACGGGCGCGGCCTCGGTGACGAGCCGCGCGTCGATCAGCTCCTCGACGAGCTTGGAGACGGTCGGCTTGGTGAGCCGGGTGGTCTTCGCGAGGCCTGCACGGGAGGGCGGCTCCGCGGCGGTGGACAGCGCTGTGAGGACCGCCGCGAGGTTGTGCTCGCGCAGATGCGTGGACTGCATGGCGCTCCTGTCAGGGGGTCATGGGGGAAGGGGCTGTAGGGGAGGGGCTGCGGGCGAAGAGATCTGGTCGGGGCGTCCGGCTTGTGCGAGACACCCTGGCATGACTAGATTAGTAACAGAACCTTACTAAGGGGGTCGGGCAGTTCCCGGAGACGGCGGATCACCGTTGTCGACGACGGGAGGACCGGCCCCCGGTGAGCAGAATCCAGGGCACCCGCGTGCCCGCCGCCCGACGATCCGATGAAGGAACGCGCACCATGACTGCACCCACCCCCACCCGTGACGACAAGTTCTCCTTCGGCCTGTGGACCACCGGCTGGGAGGCCCGTGACCAGTTCGGCCTCGCCTCCCGCCCGCCGCTGCAGCTGAGCGCCCACATCCGCAGGCTCGCCGAGCTCGGTGCCTGGGGCTTCACCTTCCACGACAACGACGTGGTGCCCTTCGACGCCACCCCCGCCGAGCGCGAGCAGATCGTCGCCGAGCTGAAGTCCGTCACCGAGGAGACCGGCCTGGTGATCGAGATGATCACCACCGACACCTTCGCCCACCCCGTCTTCAAGGACGGCGCCTTCACCTCGAACGACCGCTCCGTGCGCCGCTTCGGCCTGCGCAAGGTGCTCGCCAACGTCGACTTCGCCGCCGAGC
>DXDT01000201.1 GCA_019115335.1 Candidatus Brachybacterium merdigallinarum | reverse complement strand
TCCTCGGACGTGTGCGGACACGAAGGTCGAGCACTGCTCGACGACGCACCGCAGAGGGGAACTGTACGTCGTAAGCTTCCTCGTCCCGTGCGGCCACCCTAGAGGACTTCAGTCCCGGAAAAGACTGTTCCCGGAGAAACCCGCAAGTTTCCACCGGAATGCAACGAATTCCGCGACCCAAGGGTCACGGAATTCGTCAGCATCGGGCCCTCACGGACTCATCCCGGGGCGTCGAGCTCCAGGTCCACCATCAGCTCCGCAGCGATCTGCTCGAGGGCGCCGCGGATGCCGTCCTCGTCGGCATCAGCGGGAAGCCGCACCTCGGCCTCTGCCTCGAACAGCATCCCCCCGCCCTCGGGCGCCTCACGGGTCCAGCTGCGCAGACCGTCGATGGTCGCGCCCTGGGAGCGCAGCGCGGAGGAGACCTCACGGATCATGCCGGTGCGGTCCTGGCCCAGCAGATGGAGCCGCAAGGCGGCGCGCGGCTCCTCCGCGACGGCGCCGCCGCCGGTGGCCGCATCGACGCTCAGACCCACCTCCTCGGCGAGAGCCGGCAGTGCGTCGAGGAACGACTGCGCCTGCTCATCGGGCAGATCGACCTGGACGATCCCGGCGAACTTCCCGGCGAGGAGCGCGAGCTGGCTGTCGACCCAGTTCCCTCCGTGCTCGCCGACGGCGGCGGCGAGGGCGGCGACGAGGCCGGGGCGGTCGTCTCCGATGGCGGTGAGCACATAGGTCGTCATGGGCACAGGGTATCGCCAGGCACCTCGTCGAGGGGCGATGATCGGCGGATGTCGTCCCTGCGACTTCCTATCGACCCCTTGCCCGTCCGGCGAGGGCCCGGGTGATGACGAGGGCGCCGACGGTCGCTGCGGCCAGGAGCACGACACCGGGAGCGTAGGTGCCCGTCCGCGCGAGGATCGCAGCCATGACCAGCGGTGGCACGAACCCGCCCAGTCCCCCGGCCGCCCCGACCACCCCGGTCACGGCGCCGACCGCGGAGGAATCGGTGACCTGGGCGACCAGAGCGAACACCGCCCCGGAGCCGAGGCCGAGACCGGCGGCGATCAGCAGGAACGCGATCGTCCCCACCGGCATCAACGGAGGGTGCGCAGCGATCACGAGCGCCCCGAGCAGCACGGCGACGTAGGAGACCATCAGGGTGGAGGCGGCGCCGGACCGATCCGACAGCACCCCGCCCAGCGGACGCAGGAGCACGGCCACCAGCACGAACCCGGCCATGCGCAGGGCCGCCTCCGCACTGGGGAGGCCGTACCAGGTGTTCAGCATCGTGGGCAGGAACACCGAGAAGGCGACGTAGCCCCCGAAGGAGACGGCATACAGGTAGGAGGCCTGCCAGGTGATCATCAGGCGCAGAGCAGAGCTCGTCGCCGCGACGATGCTCCTTCGCGCGGGGGTCCAGGTGGGCGAGGTCGGCAGCAGCAGGAGGGCGAGGACCGCATAGAGGACGAGCGCCGACGCCGTCACGAGGAACGGGGCCCGCTCTCCCGCGGAGGTCAGCAGCGGAACCGTGGTGAAGGCGCCGATCGCCGTGCCGCCCATGCTCGCCCCGAACACGCCCAGGGCCGCCCCTCTGCGGCCGGGAGTGAACCACGAGTTCACGTAGGGGATCCCGACGGCGAACGTGGTGCCGGCGATCCCGAGGAAGAACCCGCCGACGAGCAGGGTCGCGTAGGTGTGCTGCCCGACGAGTCCGATGAACAGCACCGGGACCACGGAGAGCAGCGCGATGGTGGGGAAGAGGATCCGGCCCCCGTAGCGGTCCGTGAGGGCGCCGACGGGGATCCGTCCCAGGGAGCCGACCACCACGGGGATGGCGACGAGCAGCGCGGCGTCCGGGGCGAGCCCGCGTTCGACGTACACCGGGCCCAGCGGGCTGAGCAGCGCCCAGGCCCAGCAGTTCAGCGCGAACCCGATCGTCGCGAGGAGCAGGGCCAGCCCGGCACCCGGAGGGACTGCGAGATCCGGATCAGCGGGCGCTGGATCGAGGGCGGTGTGAGGGGCGGCTGACCGTACCGGACCGGCCAGGAGGGACTGTGCGGACATGGAGGGGTCTCCGCTCCGAGCAGACCGCCGGCGGGGGTGCGCAGTCCTTGGCGACAGCGGCCCGCAGCGGTGGTGTCCTGCTCAGCATCCCGGGAGGCGGTCCCCTGCTCGGGATGGGTGCGCGCCGACGAGACTTCGCATCACGGTTCGGTCACAGGGCTCGCCAGGGATTCACACCCCGGACTTGAACAGCCCGTAGGTGTACGCGTCGTAGATCGCCTCCCAGGAGGCCTCGATGAGGTTCGGGCCGACACCGACGGTCTGGAACTCCAGCCCTCGCCCGGTGGTCCGCACGAGCACGCGAGTGGTCGCGTCCGTGCCGTGATGGGCGTCGAGGATGCGCACCTTGAAGTCGCGCAGCTCGAACTCGTCGACCTCGGGATGGCGCTCGCGCAGGGCCGCGCGCAGGGCGAGATCCAGCGCGTTGACGGGACCGTTGCCCTCGGCGATCGCGACGCGGCGCTCGCGCGCCGCTCCCCCGTCGTGCTCGGGATCCCCGTCGGTGACCAGCTTGACGGTCGCCTCGGACTCGAGCGTGCCGTCACGGCCCTGCTG
>DXDT01000200.1 GCA_019115335.1 Candidatus Brachybacterium merdigallinarum | reverse complement strand
GGGTGCGCTGCAGACTCTGTCTGATGCGTACAACACCAAGGCGAGCGAGCTGAACGAGCACGCTGAGCAGCAGGACGCGACCTCGAACCAGGGCTGATCGCTCGGGCCGGTTCCCGGTCCTTCTGGTTCGTTCGCGAGGCCCCGTCTCCTTCTGGGAGGCGGGGCTTTCGCGCGCCCCGATGCGGAAGCCGGCGACGGCACTCGACGTCCGGCCCTCATCGTGCCGCCTCAGTCGAGCTGTCCCTCCTCGGTAGTGGCAGCGGCCATCCCCGAGGCGATGGCGGTCTCCGAGCAGAGGGTCCCCAGATAGTCGCCTGCCAGGTGGATCCTCCCGGTCGGCCGGGTCAGGATCGGCTGCAGCTTCCCGCGACCGGGGAGGCAGTACGGCGCCCTCACCAGCACCTCCGCGGGAAGGTCCACACCGATGCTCCGGGTGACGGGGTGGGAGTGGTCAGGGCCGGGGAGGAGTACCCGATCCCGGCACCGGCGGAGAGCTGGCGCGGCTCCCCGGAGGAGCGGGCGACGGGGTGGGGTGGAACAGCACCTCGGCGTCTTCGGGAAGCTTTCCCAGGTCGTCGGCGAAGGGGCGTTCGTTCTCGGAGTCGTGGATCCGCTGCTGGCGCTGAGCGGCTGACTTCCCGGCACGGGGGCGCACTTGGACGGCGGACCTCAGCACCTCCATGCTGACCCGGGCGCCGGCGAGCTGGACAGCGGTCCGGGAGGGGAGTGCCATCGGGACCTGCAGGGATAGGTGGGAACTGGTCCCTTCGGGTCGACGAGTACGAGGAGGGCCAGGAGGCCGACGCCCGCCGCTGGCTCCCGGTGACGCTTGCTGCCTGCCGCTCGACGCCTGCTGCCGGCCCCTCGGGGAGGGCAGCAGGCTGTGGAGGAGCGGTCATCCACCGTAGCGCACCCTCCCGAGGGCGCTCCGACCAGGGCCGGGAGCAGAATCTGCCCGTGGGGAGTTGTCCCCATCGCCATCTGGAGAGCAGCGCCCTAAGGTGGTGCCAACACCTGAGGACCGGGGGTGACCAGCCGTGGGAGCGGTCAACGCGGAGTGCCCCAGGGTGAGGCCAGATCAGCAACAGACGGAGGGAACATCATGAAGAAGGGCATGGATCCGGAGGCGGTCGAGCAGCTCGCCACCCAGATCGAGGAGACGGGCCAGGAGATCCAGGGGGAGTTCCAGCGCGTCCAGGGCCGCGTCAGCGAGTTCGACTGGACCGGTGAGGACCGCGACCAGTACGTCGCCGAGTTCGACGGCACCATCGCCGAGCAGATCTCGCAGATCGTCCAGACCGCCAACGAGTTCGGCGAGCGCGCCCGCAAGAACGCTGCGGAGCAGCGCGAGGCCTCCGCCTGATCCGCAGCGTCAGCGCTCGACTCGCACCGTCGCGTCTCACATCACCACGTCACCGCAGCTACTGACACTTCAAGGGGTACACCATGGCATTCAAGGGAATGAATCCGGATGAGGGGCGCGAAGTCGCCAGCGAGATCTCCGAGCTCGGCTCCCTCATCACCGAACTGATCGACGCTCCCACCACCGTTCTCGGCGGCATCGAGTGGGTGGGCCCGGACTACGACGCGTTCCTCGAGGAGTGGAACTCGTTCGTCTCCAACCAGATCAACGGCATCGTCGAGGCGCTCACCGCCCGCAGCGAGGCGCTCAACCAGCACTCCGAGCAGCAGGACACCACCTCCAACCAGGGCTGACCCGCTCCCTCCACGTCGAAGGCCCCGCACCTGTGAGAACAGGGTGCGGGGCCTTCGTCGTCGTCGCGGTCCGGAGGTTCGGCGAAGGACCGAGCGCCGGTCGCGGATCAGCGGTAGTTGACGAACTGCAGCGCCACGTCGAGGTCCTTGCCCTTCAGCAGTGCGATGACCTCCTGGAGGTCATCGCGGCTCTTGGAGCTCACCCGCAGCTCATCGCCCTCGATGCGTGCCTTGACGGACTTGGGGCCCTCGTCCCGGATGATCTTGGAGATCTTCTTCGCGTCGTCGGTCGCGATGCCCTCCTTCAGGGCGGCGCCGAGCTTGACCTCCTTGCCGGACTGCTTCGGCTCGCCGATGTCCAGAGCCTTCAGGGAGATGCCGCGTCGCACCAGCTTGGACTGCAGCACGTCGAGGATCGCGAGCACCCGCTCCTCGGCATTGGCGCTCATCACGATCTCATCGCCGTGCAGGCCCAGACTCGCCCCGGTATTGCGGAAGTCGTAGCGCTGGTTCACCTCCTTGAGCGCCTGGTTCACCGCGTTGTCGACCTCCTGGCGATCGAGCTTGGAGACGATGTCGAACGAGGAATCTGCCATGTCGTGTCCTTCGTGGTCGAGGCGTACGTGATGCGTGATGCGAGCTGCCACACGTGCCCGCGCGGCGCCCGGCCGGCGGGCCCGGACCTGTCGCGTGCTGCCGCGGGCCCGTGACCAGCTTAGACAGGCCGAACAGCGGGCCAGGCCGCCCACCTGTGATCAGCTTCATGCACCTGCGGGGCGCTCAGGGTTCGCGCCGTGAGCGGTACCCCGGTATGCTGTTCCAGGTCCGCTTCCGGCGGCTCCCCTGCAGCCAGCAGGGACGAGCAGCGGTGGCGTGCTTCCAGGCAGGTTACCCGAGTGGCCAAAGGGAGCTGACTGTAAATCAGCTGGCATCGCCTACGTGGGTTCGAATCCCTCACCTGCCACGGCGGAGGATCTGTGATCCGAAGCACCGGAGGAAGCACGAAGTTGCCGGTCACGGCGATGGTTGTGTAGAGTCCACCGGGTTGCCCTGATAGCTCAGTCGGCAGAGCGTCTCCATGGTAAGGAGAAGGTCAAGGGTTCGATTCCCTTTCAGGGCTCTGATGGATGTGAGGCCCGGTCTCGTTCGAGACCGGGCCGATTCATCCGTCACGCCGGGGTAGCTCAGACGGTTAGAGCGCACGACTCATAATCGTGAGGTCGCGGGTTCGATCCCCGCCCTCGGTACCACGCCGGTCCCACCGGAGTGCAGATCCATCTCCCGTCACAGGGGGA
>DXDT01000199.1 GCA_019115335.1 Candidatus Brachybacterium merdigallinarum | reverse complement strand
GCGATCTTCTCGAAGGGGTCGCGCGGCGTGCCGGGGGTGGAGAACACCTTGAAGCGGGTGCCGGAGTTGCCGTAGCCCCAGCTGGGGACCTCGATCGAGAAGTCGGCGAGATCGCGGGCGACCTCGGGGGGCAGGGTGGTGAGGGTGGTCATCGAGATTCTCCTTCGGATCGATGCTGGGGTTCGGGCCGGCTGGGCCGGGTTCCGGCGGCTGCGGTGCACCCGGTGGGACAGGCTCATGGCGCGCGAGTCCGCGCACCGACTGCTTGAAACGACTCAATCACGGTAGCACGCTCCGGGCCGATCTGTCAGGGCGGAGTGCACCAGTGCGCGGCGATCCGGCGGCGGGGCGGTGACGGCCCGCCGCCGAATGGCTGAGGGGTCGGATTGGAACGACTCATATTCTCCGTTAGCATCGCCCCGATCGCCGGGTGACCGATGGATCGGCCTCGTGGCCGAGGTGACGGGCGCCCTCTCGAGACGAAGGAGTCCCATGACTGCGCAGCACGCGCCGCAGACTGGGGAGGGCGCTGCCCCCGCCGTCCGCGGCTGGAAGGCGACGATCGCCGTCGCCATGTCCAATTACATCGAAGCCGGCTCGATCATCGCCCTGGCCACCTCCCTGACCTTCTGGCAGGAGCACTTCGGCTTCACCAACTGGGTGATCGGGCTGGTCGCCGCCCTGTCCGCGAACGCGTTCGGCGCCGCGATCGGCGCCATGATCGGCGGACCCCTCGGCGACCGCTACGGCCGCAAGTTCATCTACACCTATGACCTGATCCTCTACATGGTCGGCACCTTGCTGGTGGTCTTCGCCGCCCAGGCCTGGATGCTGGTGCTCGGCGTGATCCTGACCGGCATCGCCGTCGGCGCCGGCGTGCCCGTGGCCTGGACATACATCGCCGAACAGGCCCCGCACGAGCGCCGCGCCCGGCACGTCGGCACCGCTCAGCTCGCCTGGTCCCTCGGCCCCGCCGTAGTCTTCGCCGTCGCCACCGCCCTCGTGCCGCTGGGCCTGCTCGGCTCGCGCATCGTCTTCGCCCATCTCTTCGTCATCGCCTTCATCACCTGGTGGGTGCGGCGCGGACTCGCCGAGTCGGACATCTGGACAGCCCAGGAGCAGGAGCGCGACGCCGCCAAGTCGGCGGGGAAGGCCGTGCGCCACCGCGGGCTGAAGGACCTGCTCGCCAGCCGCACCAACCTGAAGGCGCTGCTGTTCCTCACCGGCGTCTATGCCCTGTGGAACCTCGTCGCCGGGCAGATGGGCATCTTCATGCCGCGCGTCTACGAGACCGCCGGCGTGGAATCCGCCGCGCACCAGAACCTGCTGCAGGTGCTGCTGTGGACCTGCACTGTGATCGCCACCTACCTGGGCTTCATGCTGCTGGGCGACAAGATGGACCGCCGCCTCCTGTACGGGATCGGGGCCGTGATGGGCATCGCGGCCTGGGGCGTGCTCGTCTTCGCGCACGTCACCATGCCGCTGCTGATCTTGTTCGCCGTGCTGTGGGGAGTCTCTGCTGGCATCGGCGCGCAGGCCTTCTACGCCCTGTGGACCGCCGAGATGTTCGCGACCCCGTACCGCGCCACCGCGCAGGGCGTGCTGTTCTTCGTCGCCCGCATCCTGGTGGGCGTGCTCAGCTACTTCTTCCCCGTCATGCTCGCAGCGCAGGGCGTCCCCTTCGTCGGCATGATCATGATCGGCTTCCTGGTCGTCGCCCTGCTGATCGGTGTGATCGGAGCGCCGGACACTCGGGGCAAGAGCCTCGAGCAGATCGAGATCGAGCGCTACGGAGAGCGGGTCGAGGCATGAGCGACCGTTCCGATCTCGCAGTTCAGCTCGCCGCCTCGAGCGCGGCGAGTCCCACCCGGTGCTGCTTCCTGCTGCAGGTGCGGCCGGAGAAGCTGCCCGAGTACATCGAAGCGCACCAGGACGTGTGGGAGGAGATGCGTGAGGCGCTGACAGCGGCCGGGTGGCGGAACTACTCCCTGTTCCTGCGCGCCGAGGACGGCATGGTGGTGGGCTACTTCGAGGCCGACGACGTCGACGCCGCGCAGCGGGCGATGGAGGGCGTCGAGGTCGCGGAGCGATGGGAGGCGGCGATGGGGGAGTACTTCGCCCCCGGTGGCGGGGACAAGCAGGTGCTCCCGCAGTACTTCCATCTGGTCTGACCGTCGAGCGAGATCTCGGAAAGCGCTTGATCGGGGCGTTCCCCCTGTCTAGGCTGTTCTGCAGCGTGCGGGCACGGCGACCTGCGATGTGCGTGAGCACCCGTCGTTCGGCGCGATTCTCGACCCTGATCGGAGCCTATCCATGACCTCGACCACCGCCCCCGCCGAGATGGAGCAGCGCCTGCGCGTGCTCGCCGAGGCCGCGCGCCGCGGCCCGCTCACCGCCGAGGACGACGCTGCCTGGAAGGCCCCGTACGGTCGCGCCGAGTGGTGGGACCTGCGCATCGACAGCCGCGAGGCGCCCGGCCCGCACGGCCCGGTGCCGCTGCGGATCTACACCCCGATCGCCCCGGCCGCCGGGCCGCGACCCGTGCTCGTGTTCTGCCACGGCGGCTCGTTCCAGCACGGCGACCTGCAGATGCCCGAGGGCGACCACACCGCTCGCGGTGTCGCCGGGCGGGCCGATGCCGTCGTGGTCTCGGTCGATTACCGGCTGTGCGACGAACCCCCGGGCGGCACGCCCGCGCGTCGGATCCCCGGCACCGACCCGGACCTCGAGATCCGCGCCCCCATTCCCTGCGATGACGTGATCGCCGCCGTGGACTGGACCCGTGCGCACGCGGACCAGCTCGGCATCGACCCGGACCGCCTCGCCCTGGGCGGGGCGAGCGCCGGAGGGAACCTCGCCGCCGCGGCCTCGCTGCGCCTGGCCGAGGCGGGCCGCGCCCCGGCCGCCTCCCTGCTCATGTACCCCGTGCTGCACCCGCTGAACCCCGAGGCCACGCCCGAGGAGACCGA
Organism: Candidatus Brachybacterium merdigallinarum; assembly: GCA_019115335.1. GTDB lineage: Bacteria > Actinomycetota > Actinomycetes > Actinomycetales > Dermabacteraceae > Brachybacterium > Brachybacterium merdigallinarum. The sequence goes on along the minus strand of DXDT01000199.1, from coordinate 2,675 downwards.
GGCGCTCGCCGCTCTGCCCCCGATGCTGCGCTTCACCCCCGAGAAGATGCGGCGCATGAGCGAGAACTACCTCGGCCGCCCGCTCGAGCAGGCCACCGCCCACGACTTCCCGGGCCTGGGCACCGCGCAGCAGCTCTCCGTGCTGCCCCGCACCTACCTCGAGGCCGATGAGTTCGACGATCTGCGCACCAGTGCCCGCCGCTATGCCGAGCAGCTCACCGCCGCCGGGGTGGAGGTCGAGCACGAGGTGCGCCGCGGCGTCACCCACGGGCATCTGAACAAGGTGGGCCTGCCGCAGGCCGCCACCTCCCGCGACCGCATGGCCACCATCCTCCAGGAGCTCTGACCCGATGGAATACGGCATCCTCACCGATCTGCGCGGCAACTCGGCCGCCTACGCGGCCGGCGCCGACTACGTGGAGCCGACCGTGCTGGGCAACCTCCTGGTACAGGACGCAGACGGCACCTGGCAGGAGGCCCCGCACACCGACGCCTGGCAGCCGGCGCCCTCCTTCGCCGTGATCGCCCCCGCAGACCTCGGCCTCTCCGATCCCGCCGCCGATCAGGAACGGATCGAGCAGCACCTGCGCCTGGTCATGACCGCGGCCGCCCGCCGCGCCCGGCCCGGCGCGACGATCGTGCTGGGCAGCGGCGCCGCCCGCCGCACCCCGCCCGGCGCGGACCCCCGCGAGGCCCGTGCTCAGCTGGCCCGCAGCGTGCGCCTCGCTCGCGATCTCGCCGCCGAGCACGGCCTCGAGGCACTCCTGGAACCCCTCCACCGGGGGGAGACAGACCAGATCCACACCATCGCCGAGGCCATCGCCTTCCTCGACGAGCACGACCTGGGCGACATGCGGGTGGTCGCGGACCTCTTCCACCTCATGCTCGAGCAGGAGCCCCTGGACGTCGTGCGCGAGCACACCGGCCGCATCGGCCACGCCCACCTCGCCGACACCGATCGCCGCCCGCCCGGACAGGGCGACTGGCCGCTGCGCGAGTTCCTCACCGCCCTGCGCGAGGGCGGCTACGACGGCGCGGTCTCGATCGAGTGCGACTGGGCCGACCTCGCCGCCGAGGCCGGGCCCGCGCTCGCCGCCGTGCGGGCCGCCGGCACCGGCACCGGTCCCGGTCCCGGGCCCGACACGCCACACGCCGCCGGCACCGCGGCAGGGCAGCAGATCCGGATCAGCGCCGACCCGTCGGCGCCCCCCGCCACGGTGATCAGCCGCAACGGCGGCTGGTGCTGGTTCCAGGACGAGCGCGCCCTGATCGACCCTGCTACCGGCACCCTGCTGCTGGGCGCGGTCGCCTCCACCAGCGGCGCGGAAGGCCAGCAGCGCGGGGGCGACGTGGACCTGCACGTGGTCGACCTCGACCGCCTCGGTGAGGAGGTCGCAGTGACCACCGCCGTGCTCCATCCGGGGCTCGAATCTGATGACCACGACAACCCGGCGCTCTGGCAGCGCGCCGACGGCCGCTGGCTCGCCGTCTACAGCCGCCACAAGAGCGACGACCTCACCCGCTGGCGGATCAGCGAGCCGGGGGACCCCACCACCTGGGGGCCGGAGCAGGTCTTCGACTGGACGCGGCTGTTCGACTCTCCCGAGCACGCCGAGTCCCTCGGCGGCGGCCGCGGCGTCACCTACCAGAACCTCCACCAGCTCGACGGGGTGCTGCACTGCTTCGTGCGCGCCATCAACGACGACCCCTGCTATCTCGTCTCCCACGACGACGGCACCACCTGGGAGTTCGGCGGCCGCCTGCTGCACCGCGAGAAGATCGGCTACGTCAACGGCTACGCCCGCTACGCCTCCGGCGCCCGCTTCGGCACCGACGACCGCATCGACCTGATCATCACCGAGCACCATCCCCGCGACTACGCCACCTCGATCTGGCACGGCTACCTCGCCGGCGGCCACCTGCACCGCGCCGACGGCACCGAGGTGAGCCCCCTGGGGCGGGGCCTGACGGATCCGACGCCCCGCGCGGAGGACCTCACCCCCGTCTTCACCAGCGGCAGCACCTGGAACGGCGCGGTGATGACCCACGCCTGGACCACGGACCTGCGACGCTTCCCCGACGGCACCCTGGTCGCGATCCTCACCGCCCGGGCCGATGACACCCTCGGCACCGCCACCAGCCGCCACGAGACCGAGCCGATCGCCCACCGCTTCTTCCGCGGCGTCCTCCGCCCCGGCCAGGCCCGGTGGGAGGTGCGCGAGCTCGCCGACGCCGGACCCCAGCTGATGCCGCACGAGGAGGACTACACGGGCCTGGCCAGCATCGACCCGGAGGACCCGGACGCCCTGTGGCTCTCCACCGTGACCGATCCCCGGGACGGCACCGCCCTGCCGGTCCACGAGATCTTCCACGGCCGCACCCCGGACGGTGGGAGCAGCTGGCAGTGGACCCCGGTCACCGAGGACTCCCCGGCCAGCAACTTCCGTCCGATCGCCGTGCCCGGGGACCCCTCCCGCACGGTGCTCGCCTGGTACCGCGGCACGATGCGCTCCTCGCAGAACTACGACGCGGAGGTGCTGGTACGGGTCGCGGCTCGCTGAGCTCGGCACGGAGCGCCCTGCTCAGCGGGCGGGGTGTCGAGCGGATCCGCCGCGCCGCAGGACCGACGGATGGTCAGCTGCGGCACGAGATGGATGTGCCGCGGCGGCATCGCC
>DXDT01000198.1 GCA_019115335.1 Candidatus Brachybacterium merdigallinarum | reverse complement strand
ATGGGACGCGAGATCGGCACCACCGAGTACACCCGCAGTCAGCGCACCCTGTATCGCCGCGAGCTGCGCCGCAATCTCGACCTGTTCGAGACCTTCCTGGACACCGCCGAGTTCGTGGACGAGGGCACGATCGGGGTCGAGCTGGAGCTGAACCTGGCCGATGCCGAGACGATGGCGCCAGCCCTGCGCGCTCCGGAGGTGCTCGAGGAGCTGGACGATCCGGATTTCGTCTACGAGATCGGGCGCTACAACATCGAGGCGAACCTGGCGGTCACGCACCCCGAGGGCCAGGGAATGGGGGACCTGCAGAACGCTCTGGAGGAGCGCCTGCTCACCGCGGATGCGGCCGCTCAGCGCCACGGGGCCCGGATCGTGCCGGTCGGGCATCTGCCCACCATCTCCCGGGAGCTGTTCGACACCGAGGACTGGCGCGCCCCCGGCGCTCGCTACGAGGCGCTGGAGAACAGCGTCCTGGAGGCCCGCGGGGAGGAGATCCTGCTGCAGATCTCCGGGGAGGGGAAGGGGATCGACACCACCTTCGACTCGATCGCCCCGGAGTCCGCCTGCACCTCTCTGCAGCTGCACCTGCAGGTGCCGCCCGAGCAGTTCGCCGCGGCCTGGAACGCGGCCCAGGCGATCGCCGGCCCGCAGGTGGCACTCGCGGCGAACTCCCCGTTCCTGTTCGGCAAGCGGCTGTGGCACGAGACCCGCATCCCGGTCTTCCAGCAGGCCCTGGACATGCGGCCGCCGGAGTACGCCGCCCAGGGCGTGCAGCCCCGGGTGTGGTTCGGGCAGCGGTGGATCACCTCGATGTTCGACCTGTTCGAGGAGAACGTGCGCCTGTTCCCGGCTCTGATCCCGGAGTCGCGGACCATGGCCGAGGAGCCGCTGCTGACCGAGGGCGCCTCTCCGCGCCTGCACGAGCTGATGCTGCACAACGGCACCGTGTGGCGATGGAACCGCCCGATCTACGATCCCGGCACGGATCTGCCCCACCTGCGCCTGGAGAACCGCCTGCTGCCGGCCGGTCCCACCCCGGCGGACATGGCCGCCAACGCCGCCTTCTTCTACGGCCTCGTGCGCACGCTGGTGCACGAGCGGCGCCCGCTGTGGTCCCGGATGAGCTTCGAGCAGGCCCGGGAGGCCTTCGAGCTGTGCGCCCGGTGGGGCCTGGAGGCGCGGGTGCGCTGGCCCAAGGTGGGCCGGGTGCGGGTGGCCGATCTGCTGCTGGAGCAGCTGATCCCCCAGGCGATGTCCGGGCTGCGCGAGCTGGGCGCCGATGACGCCGTGGTGGAGCACTACGAGGAGCTGCTGCGAGGCCGGGCCCGCACCGGCCGCAACGGTGCCCGCTGGCAGATCGACACCACCAGCTCCCTCGAGCTGCGCGGGGCCGACCGCGGTCGAGCGCTGGCGGAGATGACCACGCTGTACCGGCAGAACATCGCCACCGGGGAACCCGTGCATCGCTGGCAGGTGCCGGCGCGCCAGCAGGCGTGAGCGCGTCGAGCATCCTGACCTGCACGTCGTGATTCGCCCGTGATCCTCGTGCCCATCTCACACCGGAAACCGGTCCACATCTCGGGACGGTCGTCTCATGAAGCGGTACCCTGCGGGGCATGAGCACCTCAGACACCGAGCCCTCGGCCCCCTCGACCAGCGGCGCCGCCGCGCGGACCCAGGAGGACCGTTCGGCCCGCATGGCGGTGACCGTCTTCCCGGCCCTGATCATCATTGCGGCGCTGGTGGGTTTCTTCTTCGTGGACCTCGGGCAGGCGCTCGCCCCGCACACCAGCATCTACCTGGGCATCATCATGTTCGCGATGGGTCTGACCCTCACCATCCCGGATTTCACCCTGATCGCGCGGCGGCCGCTGCCGGTGCTGATCGGCGTGGTGCTCCAGTACACGGTCATGCCGCTGCTGGGCCTGGCGATCGCGACCGTGCTGCAGCTGGACCCGCTGCTGGCCGTCGGGGTGATCCTGGTGGGCAGCGCCCCCGGCGGGACCAGCTCGAACGTGATCACCTATCTCGCCAAGGGCGACACCGCTCTGTCGGTGACGATGACCTCGGTCTCCACCCTGCTCGCCCCGATCTTCACCCCGTTGCTGACCCTGTGGCTGGCCGGCTCCTACCTTCCCGTCGACGCCGGGTCCATGGCCTGGTCGATCGTGCAGATGGTGCTGGTCCCCGTGATCGCGGGCCTGGTGATCCGCCTGCTGCTGAGCAAGCTCGTGGACAGGATCCTCCCGGCCCTGCCCTGGGTCAGCGTGATCGGGATCTGCCTGGTCGTCGTCTCCGTGGTCAGCGGCTCCACCGAGGCGATCGTGACCGCCGGCGGGATCGTGTTCCTCGCCGTGGTGCTGCACAACGGCCTGGGCTACCTGCTGGGCTACTGGATCACCCGCCTGCTGCGGCAGGGCGAGCGGGCCGCCCGCACCACCTCGGTCGAGGTGGGCATGCAGAACTCGGGCCTGGCCGCGACCCTGGCCGCCTCCGCCTTCGCCCCGGCGGCCGCGCTGCCCGCTGCGATCTTCTCGATCTGGCACAACCTCTCCGGGGCGTTCCTGGCGATGTTCTTCCGCCGCACCGCGGGCCGGAACGCCGCTGACCAGCACACCTCCGCCCGGCCGATCGCAGACGCCTGAGCGGGTCGTCGGCCCCCGGGCGGGCTGCACCGCGCCGGCTGTCCCGACCGGGCCGCCGAGGCCCGACCGTGCGATGCTGAGCCGGTGACTGCGCAGCTCCCCCTCGGCCCGCCGATCAGTCGGCATCGCACGTCGATCTCGTTCCTGCATGTGCTGCTGCAGCTCTCGATCGGACCGGCGGTCGTGATCGGGAGCATCGCCTCCGCGATCCTCCTGGAGCGTCCGGGCCTCGCGGTCGGCATCGTGGGCGGAGTGCTCCTGCTGGCGATCGCGATCCTCGGCCTGCTGTGGAGCGGTTCCGCGTTCCTGGACCTCCATCAGGATGGGCTCGTGGTGGGGCGCCGGTGGCCCGGGGCACGGCGGCGCGCGATGTGGTACTCGGAGATCCATCCGGCGAGCGTGCGGGTGTTCTCGGACATCGACTCCCTGCGCAGTCCCCCGTCCCGGGTCATCTCCGGGAACTGGCACTTCGCCGGCGGCGCCGATCTGGCGGTCACCTTCCTCGGCCCGGACCGGGATTCCCTGCCCTCCCGGGTGCAGGCGCGTCCCCCTGCCCCGGGCAGAGGGATCGTCGTATTCGGGTCCCGTGATGCCGAGCACATCGCCGGGCAGATCCGAGCCGGGCTCGAGCGCGGCGGCTGCCCACCGCACCTGGCGCGCTGGTCGGCGCAGTTCGGGGTCACTCCGACCACCGCTTTCGGCCTCATCGCCCAGTCCGAGATCCCCGGCATGGACGTCGACTGGGCCCCCTGATCCCGGCCTCTCGAGCGCTCGATGGGGAATCCTCCCCATGGTGCTCTCGCGTCAGAGGGCGTCTAATCGTTCCCCACGAAGGACAGGTGTCACGAGGGCACCTCCAGCAACAGCGACGGATGAGGGGCTATGACGGGGTTCTACGGCGGAGACACCGAGCAGATGATCGACTGCTACAACCTGTTCGAGGGGCGCTCGGATCTGATGCAGGGAACCCTCAACAGCATCCAGCTGGCCCTGGAGAGGATCGAGGGTCAGTGGGTGGGGGATGACTTCGAGACCTTCAAGGCCACGTTCTGGGACGACATCCGCCCGCGCGGCAAGGAGATCCTCGATCGCATCGAGGAGATGGGCCGCGAGCTGCGCGAGCACGCCCAGGAGCAGGACGACGCCTCGGACGCCGAGGCCGGGATCGTGGAGACCCTCAAGGACATCTACTCCAACCTCTCCGCCGGCTGGGGGGTCATCACCGACACCGCGAAGGCGCTGTGGAAGGGGATCAAGAATGGGGAGATCGACTGGGGTGCGCTGCGGAAGGGCGCGGGCGACCTCGAGGACTGGTGGAACAGCTCCGGCATCGGGGATGACATCAAGAAGCTGCTGAACAACAAGGGACTGCGGCGCATCGGCAAGTTCATCCCGTTCGTGGACATCCCGCTGGGCATCTATGACGTCATCACCGCGGACAATCCCACGGACCGGGCGCTGGCCGTCGCGAGCCTGATCGGCGCGGCCCCCTTCCTGCCCACCCAGATCCTCGGACTGGCCGCGGACACCGTCGGGGTCGCCGATTGGATCGCCGAGGAGTTCTTCGACTACGACCTCTCCCGCGAGGTCCACGACTTCTTCAGGGACCTGGTCAACGACGCCGGCGACCGCAACACCTGGGGCACCGGGCTCTACCCGTGGATCGGGTGACCGGCTCGCCGCCGTCCCCCGCCCCCGAGCCCCACGCCCGGCCCCTGCACCACTGATCGATCACCGTCTCCGAGAGGACCCCGCCGATGAACGCCGCAGAATCCACCATCGCCCGCCGCGACCTGCTCAGCGCAGGATCCGTGCTCAGCGAGGGGCGCACCGAGCGCTCCGAGCTGATCATGCTCACCGATGAGGAGCTCACCGTGCTCGGTGAGGCGACCGCTCCCGGGCCCGGCGTGTGGATGCCCTGGATCGAGTCCGATCCGGAGCGTGCCGAAGCGGGTATGGAGTCCGTGCGCCGCATCCTGTCCGCTCGCCGCACCCTGGTCCCGGAAGGATTCGCGGCCCCGCTGGAGGACCGCGAGGTCGAGGGCGACCCCGCACGCCTGGTCCCCGAGCCCCGCGTGGCCGGGATCCTGCTGCTGCGCCGCTCCGCCCAGCAGGTCACCGAGGTGGATGCGATGACGACCATCGCCGGCGAGACCGTCCGTGCGAAGCAGTACTACTACCACCAGACCGGAGGCATCGCGCTGGAGGAGGCGATCGACGGCGGGGGCAACCACGCGTTCGCCGTGCTGCCGCTCGCGACGCTTCCCGAGCAGCTCGCGGAACAGGCCGACCCGTACCAGGTCGCCGGGGCGGACAGCGAGGTGCGCGAGCTCCCGTTCGACGCCGACGCGACCCTGGACGAGGAGGTCATCGCCGACACCCGTTTCCTGCTGCGCATCACCACCAGCAGCATCGGGGGTGAGATCCGGCGGTCGGTGAACATCCACGCCACCTCCGACGCCGTGCACATCACCGAGGCCGTGCTGTCCGAGGGCGGCGAGCCGCAGTCCCTGCGGGTCCGGGAGGTCTCCACCCCGTCGCTGCAGGACGTGCTGCGCGAGATCGTGGCGAGCGGGGTGGAGCGGTCCTGAACCGCCCCACCCCGCTCGGTGCCCGGCCCGCCCGGAGCCCGAGGGCTCAGCCCTCCTGCGGCTCGGCCTTCGCGCTGCCGGTGCGGGCCGAGATCGTGCCCGGATCCGGGGCCCCGTCGTCCTCGATCTCCTCGACGTCCTCGTAGGGGTCGCGCAGCACCGGGATCTCCGAGGTGTAGGTCGGCTCGACGGTGTAGTCCTCGGTGTCGTACGCGTCGTCCCCCTCACGGCGCTCGTACTCCTCCGGCGGCAGCACCTGCTTCCACTCCCGGGTCCGCATCGGGGGCAGCTCGCCGGCATCCTCCTTCAGCGCCCGGTACAGGGCGTACATCTGGAAGTAGGCCATGATGAAGAACGGCAGGCCCACCAGGATGATCGTGGACTGCAGAGCCTCGAGACCGCCGGAGCCGGAGAACACGAGCAGGGTCGCGGTGATCAGGCCGATCGACACGCCCCAGAAGATGCGCTGGCCCAGCGGGTTGTAGTCCTCGTGGCCGTTGGCCATGGAGTCGGTGACCAGGGCGGCGGAGTCCACCGAGGTGACGAAGAAGATGATCACCAGGACGATCGCGATCACCGAGATGATGCCGGCGGCCGGATAGTTCTCGAGGAAGGCGAACAGGGAGCCGGGCACGTCCCCCTGCTCGACCACGCGGTCCACCAGCCCGCCCTCGCCGTTCATCTCGATGTCGAAGGCGCTCCAGCCGAAGATGCCGAACCAGATCACGGAGAACCCGGCCGGGATCGCGAGCACGCCGGCGACGAACTCGCGGATGGTGCGGCCCTTGGAGATGCGGGCGATGAAGATGCCCACGAACGGGGACCAGGTGATGGTCCAGGCCCAGTAGAAGACGGTCCAGGTGTTCTGCCAGCCGGTGCTGGCGATGGTGTCGTTCCAGAACGCCAGCTCGGGCAGGGCCACCAGGTAGCTGCCGAAGGACTCGATCGTCCCCTTGAGCACGAACAGGGTGGCACCGCCGGTGAACAGCACGAACAGCATCAGCAGCACGGCCATCACGATGTTGATGTTCGAGAGCACCTTGATGCCCTTGTCCAGGCCCAGCGACACGGAGATCAGGGCGAGTCCGGAGACCACGCCGATGATGATGAGGTTCCAGCCGGCGCTCTCGGGCACCCCCCAGAGCTGATTGAGGCCGCCGTTGATCTGCAGGGTGCCCAGCCCCACCGAGACCGCGATGCCGAAGACGGTGCCGATGATGGCGACGATGTCGATGAACTTGCCGATCGGCCCGTGGATGCCCTCCCCCAGGATGGGCTGGAAGATCGAGCTCACCCGCGGCGGCAGGTTGCGCTTGTGGATGAAGTAGGCGAACGCGAGCGCCGGCAGCGTGAAGATCGTCCACGTGTGCAGCGTGAAGTGGTAGAAGGTGAAGTTCATCGCGTCCTTGGCAGCCGCGGCCGTGCCGCCCTCGATGCCGAGGGAGGGACCGCGGGGCGGGTCGCCGAAGTGGCTGATCGGCTCGGCGACGCCCCAGAACATGAGGATCGAGCCGATCCCGGCCGCGAAGAGCATCGCGAACCAGGCGGCGCCGGAGTGCTCCGGAGCCTCGTCGTCGGGCCCGAGGCGCACACGCCCGAAGCGCCCGATAGCGATGAAGATCAGAAAGGCGAGGAACACCGTCACGCCCAGGACGTAGAACCAGCCGAAGTTCGTCAGCAGCCAGTCGGAGGCGGCGCCGACGGCACGGTCCAGCGGTTCGGTGAAGGCGATCGTGCCGACGACGAAGGCGATGATGACCGCCGCTGAGCCGAAGAAGATCGCCGGCGAGGTCTTCAACCTCAGCGCGTCGTGGAAGCGGGTCAGCATCACGTTCTCCTCACGAGGAAGGCGCTCGAGCTGCTGCTCCATCGTGATCGAGGGGGAACCGCAGGGAGCTGGTCGGGGGACATCGATCATGCATTCCGGCCCGCAGGGGACCGAAACGCGATCAGGCTTTCACATCTGCGGAAGCCAGACAATTCGACAACTCGTGAGCACATCGTGACGTCCCTCCTGCGTCAAGAGGAAGCCGCACGTCAGAGCGCCAGAGGCCGTGATCGGACCGGACGGACGGGACCTCGGGGAGTCCTCCCCATCGCAGATTCCCGCGCTGCGCTCTAGGGTGTCGTTGACACTGGCCTCGAAATGGCCCTGAGATGGAGGGATGTCACCATGAGCTACCCGCCCCCGTCGCCGCCTCCCGGCGGCGGCTACCCCGGCGCACCACAGGGCGGCAGCGGAGGCTATGGCGCCCCTCCCCCGCCGCCCGGCGGCGGCTACGGCTCCCCGCAGCCCGGCCCCGGCTCCGGCGGGTACGGCGCACCGCAGAAGCCGGAGAAGAAGAGCCGCACCCCCATGTTCATCGCGATCGCGTGCGCCGTGCTGTTCGTGGGTGCGATCGTGCTGGGCGGCGGCGGATTCGGCGCCTACCTGCTGCTGAGCGGCTCGGACGCGGAGGAGACCACGCAGACCGATCCCACGGATGACGTGCCCACCGATGAGCCGACGGATGACCCGACCGACGAGCCCACGGACGAGCCGACCGATGAGCCGACCACGGACGAACCCACCACGGAAGAGCCCACCACGGATGAGCCCTCGGTCGATCCCACCGATTCGGAGCTGTTCACCCTGACCACGGGCAGCCCGATCGCCCTCGAGCAGCTCGAGCTGGACGACGGCACCGTGATGACCCCGGACAGCGGCCTCTACCAGGGCGTCTACATCACGCTGACGAACCACCACGACGAGGACATCGGCCTGCAGTACAGCAACTTCTTCTTCTACGACACCGAGGGCAATGTCGTCGAGCTCGCCTACGCCGGTGCCACGCACAACGACGGCATCATCCCCCCGGGCGAGACCGCTGAGGCCTCGCTGGTGGCGGATGTCCCGTCGGACGTGACTCTGGAGTCGGTGGTGTACCGCGACATCGTCGCCACCGGATTCGAGGAAGCTGTCTACCCGATCTGACCTGGCGTGATCGTCGATTCCCAGTGAATGGACAGACGCACTTCAGCGAATATCCCGACGGCGTGTGTTCACTGGATCCAACGCGTCACCGGAAGGACTGCTGACTGAGGAGGAGGCAGGCACCCGCTGATCCGGGACGCGGGGGAAAGGGATGGCCCCGGCTCGTGGGGACGAGCCGGGGCACTTTCTCGTCCAGCCCCCTTCGCGCTCCCCCCTCCTCTGCCCTGAGGGGCCGCTCGCTGGTCCGCTCAGCGGCGCAGGTCGATGCCGAAGACGCGGCGGATCTGGGCGACGGCGTGCCGGGTGAAGCGGCGGTCGGACGGGGTCGAGGCGAAGGGGACGAAGAGCCCGGGATGGTCGGGGTGGCTGACCCTGCCGTGCGTCGCGCCCGGAGTGACCACGAAACCGGCCTCCTGCATGCGCTGGAGCAGCTCCCGCCGAGTGGTGGGGTGGCGGGTGCCGCGGCCGCCGCGCGCTCCGGCCCCGGCGGCGGCATCGGCGATGTCCAGGGCGGGCTGGTGGTCGTCCGGTCGCACCGAGAGGGCGTAGCGGGCGGAGAACGCCCCGACGACGGCGTTGTCCGCCCGGCGCACCTGGATCACGAGATCCCCCCGACGGAAATGGTCGCTGGTGCCGGCGTCCGCGGTCCAGGCATCCTCCGGGTCGGCGACGGCATGCACGATCTGCTCGCTGCGCAGGGAGGCGACGCCCACGCTGCGGATCTCCCCCTCGTCGATCCGCAGCGGGCGGGGGCGCGGTCGCGGATCATCCGCGTCGAGGGTGTGGACGGCGTCCGGCGGCGGGGCCGGAGCGGCTCGCGGCAGCTCCACGGTGCGGCGACGCGTCCCGGCAGGGGCGCTGCGGGAGGCGGCAGGCTCCCTGTCGGCGGGCCGCCCCTCGGCGGGCTGCACGCCGGCCGGCTGGGGGTCTGCTGTTCGGGCAGCGGACGGGTGGGCGCCGGCCCCCCGTCGGGGCACCGCGGTGAAGTCCACCGGCCGGACGGCGCGGGCAGGATCAGTGCGCCCGGCCAGGGCTCTCGGGGTGGGCGATGGCTTCTGCTCACCGGGCACGGCGACTCCTTCCGGGGACGGGACGGTCCCTGCAGCGGCCGATCCTCTCGCCACGGCCGAATCCTCCTGCCGCGGCCGGTTCTCCCGCGGCGACGATCCCGATCGTCCCATGTCGCACACCGGCGGGATCCGTTAGCGTGAACACATCCGATGCCCTCCTGCCATCCGGCGGCGGGCCGTCCACATCCAGGGAGCTGCACTGTGCCCCGTTCCGCTCGCCCTGCCAGGTCGTCGCACGCCCTCTCCTCGACCCGCGCACCCCTGCGGCGCCTGCCCGCCGCGGGGGTCTCCTCGTCGCGGCACCGCGCCACCCTGTTCGGGCGCTGCGCCGCGGCGCTGGCGGTCGGGAGCCTGCTGCTGGCCGGCTGCGGCCAGGGCGGGGATCCGGCCCCCGAGGAGGAGATCAGCCAGACCGGGGCCTCCGACGAGGGCGGCGCGGACAGCAGCGCCGGGGACGGCAGCGACGGGGCCTCCGACAGCGGCGGCGAGCCCTCCGACGGTGGGGGCGCGACCGCGGCGGCCGTCCCGGTCGACCCCTATCCCGTGACCCCCGCGCCCGACGACTTCGAGGCACCGGGAGCCTGCACCGGCGAAGGGGCGCACCTCGCGGAGGTGGGCTCCGGCGGCGCGGAGCCCGGCCTGCCCGAACGCGCCGGCGAGTCCCTCACCATCGAGGTGACCGCGATCGAGGGCGATCACGCACAGCTGACCGCCGCGATCGGCAGCGCGGATCCGCGCCCGATCGAGGACATCACGGTCGGGGAGAGCGTCACCATCGATCTGTGGACGATCTCGCTGACCAGCGTGTGCGGCGATCTGGACCAGGTGGAGTTCGATCTCATCAACTGAGCCCGACCTCATCAGCTGAACCCGGCTCCCCACCCACCCGGGGGCCCGGTGGCCTGCCGGGCTCCCCGCAGAGTCGACGGCCCACGGTCCCGGCGCGCGCGTGGCCGGTCCCTGCGCGCGCGTGGCGCCGGGCCGTGAGCTCGCGCCCGTCTCAGCCCTCGCGGGAGCGTCGCACCAGCCACACGCCGCCGGCGATCGCGGCCATCGCGGCGGCGATCAGGCCGGCCGCCTCGGTGCCGGTGCGGGCGAGGTCGCCGGAGCTGCCAGGGGCGCTGCCCTTCGCGGCCCCGTCGGCCGATCCGGCGCCACCGGCGGCGTCACCGCTGCCGGCGGCGTCTCCGCCGCCGTCGGAGGGAGCGCCCTCGTTCCCGGTCCCGTCCTCGTTCCCCGTGCCGTCCTCGTTCCCGGTCCCGTCCTCGTCAGCGTCGTCCTCGCTGCCCGCGCCGCCGGTGCAGTCCACGACGAGCAGCTCGATGCCGCGCAGGGCGTGACCGTCGGTGTCGTTGTCGTCGGAGAACCAGGCCTGGCGCACGCCGTCGGTGCACACCTCGGTGGGCACCAGGGCGACGCCCTCGTTGGCCACGGCCTGCAGACCGGTCGGCGCCGCGTGGACCTCGGAGGCGGCGACCGTCTCCTCGGAGAGGCGGTAGAGCACCGACTGGCCGTCGTGCGCGTCGTCGGCGAAGGCCCACAGGGTGTTGGTGGCGAGGTCGTAGTCCAGCGCCATCAGCCCGCCCAGCGGGGAGGGCAGGGTCGCCACCAGTGTCGCCTCGCCGCCCTCGTGCAGGGCCACGGCGTAGACGTCCCCGGTGGCTTCCAGCACCACGAAGGCGTAGACCGCGGCGGCCGGGACCTCCGCGCCGAGGTTCGAGAAGGCGGCGGCGGGGACGACCTCGATGCCCTCCAGGCCCGAGTTCGCACCGGTCGCGGGCAGCAGCGAGGTCAGGTTCCACTCGGACTCGGCGACCAGCTCGGACTCCCCGGAGGCGGCGTCGAAGGCCAGCACGGTGTTGCGGCTGGTGCCGCCGGCGGAGTTGTCGCGCTCCGCGGCCACATAGATGCGACCGTCCAGCCCGACGGAGATGCCCTCGCCGTCCGGGGTGCCGGTGCCGTTCGCGAAGCGGGTGAACTGGCCCCCGGTGGGCCAGCCATCGGACTGCACCCAGGTGCCGTCGGCGTCCTGGACCAGGCGGGAGATCTGGCCGGCGTCGTTGTTCACGCCCCACAGCACCTGGGTGCCGTCCGCGAGGATCTCCAGGTCCAGGCCCGAGAGGTCCTCGCCGAACTCGTCCGCCTCATCGGCGACGGTCGAGGGGCCGGTGGTGGGCACCTCGATGCCGGTCGGGGCCTCGACCACGGAGCAGTCGTTCTCCTGGCCGGGGGTGGCGGAACCGGACTCGCCGTAGGTGCCGGTGTGGACGTCGCCGCAGAAGGCGTGGGAGGGATTCACGTGGCCCTGCCAGGCGACCTGACCCAGCAGCAGGCCGGAGGCGTCGTACAGGCGCACCATGTCGGTGCCGCCCAGGCCGTAGCCGAGGTCGCCCTCGTCACCACCGGTGACCAGCAGCAGCTCGCCGGCCCCGATCTCGGTCCCCTCCGGGAAGGTGAAGACGTGATCGTCCTCGGAATCGAGGATCCGGTAGCCGGAGAGGTCGACGGTCTCGCTGCCGAGGTTCTTCAGCTCCACGAAGTCGTCGCCCTGGGAGTTGGTCTCGTTGATGATGACCGGGCCGATGATGTTCGCGGCGCCCTGGGTGGCGACGTGGCTGGGGGCGAACTCGCCGTCGGGGAACTCCGCGCGCTGCCAGGACGGGGTGGCGTGCTCGCCGTCGGTCCAGGTCACGGAGTCCACGAGGTAGCCGTTGGGGGCGAAGAGGCGGGCGCTGTCGCCCTTGCCGAGGCCGAAGCCGAGGCCGGCATCTCCAGCCAGCACGGCGCGCTCGCCGGGCTGCAGGGGGCCCGCGGGGAACTCGGCGGGGGTCTCGGTGTCCTTCTCGTCCAGCAGGTACCAGCCGTCCAGCTCGACAGGGCGGTCGGAGACGTTGAGGATCTCGACCCAGTCGTCACCGGAGGGGTTGTCGGAGGAGACCTCGCTGATGCGCAGCGCATCGGCGTCCGCGTGCTCCTCGGGCGGGGGCGGGGGCACGTACACGCCGGAGTTGGGGGCGCCCTTGGTCTCCTCGGCGGAGAGCACGACCTCACCGTCCACGACGATCCAGCTGGTCAGCGGATGCTGATCGTAGGTGATGCCGTCGATGAGGGTGGTGCCGTCGGCGAGGAACAGGCGCACCTCGTCGCCGTTGCCCAGCCCGAAGTCGAAGCCGCCGGTGCCGGCGTCCTCGTGCTCGATCACGACGTGCTCGCCGGGCGCTATCTCGGTGCCCTCGGGGACGGTCCAGTCGCGGTCGTCGTCATCGTCCTTCAGGTACCAGCCCGAGATGTCCACCGGCTCGCTGCCGACGTTGGTCAGCTCGACCCAGTCCAGTCCGTCGGACTGCACCTCGGAGATCTGGATGTCGGTCTCGGCGGCCAGGGCGGCGGTGGGCAGGCCGAGCACGGTGACGGCGGCGAGCGGTGCGGCCAGGGCGCAGGTCGCGGCGAGCGCACCGGCGCGGCGGGCGCCGCCGCGGAGCAGCGCGGGCCGGGGCCGCGCGGAGGACGGAAGGGCGGGCATGGATTCTCCACTCGAGCGCAGGGACGGCGCTCGCCGGGGCTCGCGGTGAAGCCGGGGCGAGGGCACGACGGAGGTGGCGGCGCGGCAGTGCTGCCGGCGGTGCCGAGCCGACTTCACCACCGCAGGGTGAACGGAGTGCGACGCCTATCGAGCCGGGCGGGGAATTCTTCGAGGTCACAGCACTGGGCGGGAAGGGTGATGATGGGGCGATGAGCGATCGGGGACTGAGCAGCGACGCGGCGGCGCGCGCCGGGAGCACCGGCGGAGCGCACCGCTTCGACCTCGCGACCATCGGGGCGGGGCTCCCGGTGGCCGCGGCCCGCGGCGAGCTGGAGGCCGGGGTAGGCGCCGGGGCCATGGTGGTCACGGCCCCGCCCGGCACCGGCAAGACCACGCTGGTGCCACCGCTGGTGGCGAACCTGGTGCAGGGGATCACGCTGGTCACGCAGCCGCGACGGGTGGCGGTGCGGGCGGCGGCCCGTCGCCTGGCCGCACTCGACAGCACGGCCTCGCTCGACGGCACGGCCTCGCTCGACGGCACGGCCTCGGCGATGTCCTTGCGGGGCGGTCCGGTGGGCTTCACCGTGCGCGGGCAGCGGGAGGTCGGTGCGAGCACCCGGGTGGAGATGCTGACGCCGGGGGTGCTGCTGCGGCGCCTGCTCGCCGATCCGGGTCTGAGCGGCGTGGGCGCGGTGCTGCTGGACGAGGTCCATGAGCGGTCCCTGGAGACGGATCTGCTGCTGGGGATGCTGTCCGAGGTCCGGCAGCTGCGGGAGGACCTGGTGGTGGGGGCGATGTCGGCGACGTTGGACGCCGACGCGGTCGCCGGGGTGCTCGAGGGCGCGGCGATCATCGAGGTGCCCAGCGCCCTGCACCCGCTGCGGATCGATCACGCCCCCTCCCGCTCCCCGCGGCTGGATGCTCGCGGTGTCACCCGGGAGTACCTCGATCATCTGGCCCGCACCGCGGCCTCCGCCCATGCGGCCGCAGGCGGCAGCGACGCGCTGGTCTTCCTCCCCGGGGCGCGGGAGGTCGAGGAGGTGGTCTCGCGCCTGCGGTCCCTGGTGGGCGAGCAGGTGGAGGTGCTCGCCCTGCACGGACGGCTGCCGGCAGCGCAGCAGGACCGCGCCACCGGGGGTCGGCGTCCCGGGGAGCCGCCGCGGATCGTGGTCTCCACCGCGATCGCGGAGAGCTCCCTGACCGTCCCGGGCGTGCACCTGGTGATCGATGCCGGCCTCTCGCGGGAGGTGAGGCGGGATCGCGGGCGGGACATGACGGGGCTGGTGACCGTCAGCGCCTCCCGGGCCGCGGTCGAGCAGAGAGCCGGCCGTGCCGCCCGCCTGGGGCCGGGCCGCGCGGTGCGGGTGTTCTCCGAGGCGGAGCTGGCGGGGATGCCCGCCCAGTCCCCACCGGAGATCACCGCGAGCGACCTCACCGATGCAGCGCTGTGGCTGGCCTGCTGGGGCACCCCTCGGGGGGAGGGCCTGCCCCTGCTGACCCCTCCCCCGGCCGCAGGGATCGCCGTCGCCGAGGCCGCCCTGCGGTCCCTGGGCCTGGTCGATGCCGAGGGGATGCCCACCCCGGCCGGGGAGCGGGTGGTCCGGCTCCCGATCGGGGTGCGGGAGGCTCGCGCCCTGCTCGACGGTGCCCGGCGCCTGCCGGGCCAGGAGGGTGCCCGCACCGCCGCCGAGGTGGTCGCCGCGATCTCCGATGACCACCGCCCTGACGGCGCGGACCTGCCGCACCTGCTGCAGCAGCTGCGCGCGGGCCGAGCCCCTGGCGCCGAGCGCTGGCGGCGGGAGCGGGATCGCCTCCTCCGCCTCACCCGGGACCTGTCCATCGAGGGCACCGGCTCCGCTGCCTCCGGCCCTCGCACGGCGGACCTCTCGCTCTCCGCCGCCGATCCTGCCGAGCAGGCCGGTGCGGTCCTGGCCCTCGCCCGGCCCGAGCGGATCGCCCGGCGCACCGCCGCGAGCTCGCGCACCTATCTGCTGGCCTACGGCACCCGGGCGGCGCTGCCCGAGGGCAGCGGGCTCATGGGGGCACCGTGGCTGGTGGCGTGGGAGGTGCAGCGGGCCGAGGGTCGCGCGGCCGACGGCACCGGTGCGGTGCTGCGCGCCGCAGCTCCGCTCTCCGAGGCCGATGCGCTGCTGGCCGGGGAGGGTCTGCTGGTCAGCGAGCGCACCGCGGTGCTCGAGGGCGGGACGGTGCGGGCCCGGCAGCGACGCGCCCTCGGAGCGATCGAGCTGGCCTCGACCCCGGTGGCCGCGACCGCGGAGGACACGATCCCGGCGGTGCTCGCCCACGTGCGAGAGCACGGACTCGGCGCGCTGCCGGTGCAGGACTCCGCGCACCGCCTGCGGGCCCGGCTGGCGCTGCTGCACCGGGAGCTGGGGGCTCCCTGGCCGGCGATGGACGAGGCCGCGCTGCTCGCCGGGCTCGAGACCTGGCTGGCACCGCAGCTCTCCGAGCGCACCACGGCGCTGTCCCGCATCGATCTGACGAGCGGCCTGCGGCTGCTGCTGCCCTGGCCGGAGGCTGCGGAGCTGGACGAGCTGGCGCCCGAGCGCCTCGCCGTGCCCTCGGGGCGCACCGCCCGCATCGACTACCCGGACCCGGAGGCGCAGGACGGGCGTCCGGTGGTGGCGGTGAAGCTGCAGGAGCTGTTCGGCCTGGCGCAGACCCCGCGACTGGTCCGGGACCGGGTGCAGGTGCTGTTCCACCTGCTCTCCCCCGCCGGGCGCCCGCTCGCGGTCACCGATGACCTGCGCTCGTTCTGGGACGGTCCCTACCGGGAGGTGCGCAAGGAGATGCGGGGCCGGTACCCGAAGCATCCCTGGCCCGAGGATCCCTGGTCAGCGACCGCGACCGCCCGTACCACGCGCGCCGGCGGGCGCTGACCCGGCGTCAGCCGCTGCGAAGGCGCAGGTGCGGCTCAGGTGGCCGCGGAGATCACCATCATGGTCATGTCCTCGATCAGCTTCTTGACCGCCGTGGCGACCGGATGATCGATCTCGAGAGCCTTGATGGTCTTGTCGATGTCGCGGCGGGACAGCTCGGGGACGTCGTCCTTGAGGATCCGGTGGGCGATGCCGAGGGCCCGCAGGATCTCCAGCAGGATGCCGTCCTGCAGGCTCGCGGCGCGGCGGTCCCGGAGGGCGCCGGCGAGGCGGGCACGCAGGGCGGTCTCGACCGTGTCGTCGTGCGTCGGCCAGGTGGTGGTGAACCAGCCGTCCTTGCGCTGGACCACGCCTTCGGCGACGAACACCTCGCCGATCGTCTCGGTGAGGTCCAGAGCGCGGTGACCGATCAGGCTCTGGACCTTCTTGCCATCGTGCTCCGCGATCGCCGCGAGCGCCTGGTCCAGGCCCGGGAGCCCGGTCGCGGTGGCGTCGACGAGGTGCGCTCGGGGCGCCCGCTCCTCGCTGATCGTGATCCGTTCGCGCAGCGCCAGCTCGGCGAGCGCCGCAGCGGCCACGGCCTGCTTGCGGTACACGGTCGCGTCCTGCCGACCGGCGTCGTTGGTCAGGAGGAGGAACAGCTCGGCGGGGATCGTGTGCGTGGTCATGAGCACGAGTATGAGCGCTGCCACAGGAAGCCCGTCAGCGCCCCAGGTCGCAGAAGGACCCCTCCGAAAGGCGAGGAGGGAGCACCTCGCGGGTGGCCCCGGCACCGGGGGACCCCGTGTCGCCCCGACACCGGGGCGATCCAGCTTCCTCTGAGACGATGGCGCTGCCGACTGCGGGCGGCCGCGCCTGCACCCGGCCCGCCCCGCCCGCCGATCCACCGCCCGCCGTTCCGAGGGACCCATGCGCCTGTTCTCCACGCCGTACCGCCTGTACCGCCTGCTGGCCTTCGCCGAGATGGTCACCTGGACCCTGCTGCTGGCGGGCATGTTCGTGAAGTACGTGCTGCAGGCCGGGGAGTGGCTGGTGCGGATCGGCGGCGGCCTGCACGGCTTCACCTTCCTCGCCTACGTGGTGGTCACGGTGCTGGTCGCGGTCGACCAGAAGTGGAGCCTGCGGGACCTGGCGCTGGGCATCGGCTCCGCGCTGATCCCGTACCTGACCGTGCCGTTCGAGCGCTGGGCGGAGCGCCGGGAACTGCTGGGCGCCACGTGGCGCCTGCGCACCGAACCGGGCACCTCGCTGCCCCAGAAGGTGGTCGCCCTCGCGCTGCGGCGGCCGATCCCGGCCGCGGTGGTCGCCCTGGTGGTGGTCGCGGTCGTGTTCTCGGTGCTGCTCTCCCTGGGCCCGCCCACCGAGTGGTTCTCCTGATCTGAGCGCTCCGGCCTCGTAGACTCCCGGGGTGCGGTGCCATCATTTCGAGTCCGGGGAGTGCAGGTCCTGCACTCTGCTGGACGTGCCGCACCGGCGTCAGATCGCCGACGGCAGCGCCCGGGTCCGCGAGCTGCTGGCCCCCTATCTCGCCCCGACCGGCATCGCCGCCGCCCCAGATCCGTGGCTGGCGCCGATCCCGAGCGCGGAGAGCCGCTTCCGCGCCCGCGCGAAGATGGCCGTGACCGGCACCGCCGCAGCACCGGTGCTGACCCTGCCCGGGCAGAAGCTCGGGGCGGACCTCTGCGACTGCCCGCTGTACCCGCGCAGCGTCGAGGCCGTACTGGAGGGCGCCAAGGCACTGATCCGTCGCGCGCAGGTCCCGCCGTACGATGTGGCCCGCCGCCGCGGGGAGATCAAGAACGTGCTGGTCACCGTGACGCCGGACGGGGAGCATCAGGTGCGCCTGGTGCTGCGCAGCGAGCGGGCACTGGACCGCATCCGGGAGCATCTGCCGGCGCTGCTGTCCGCGCAGCCGTCGATCGTCTCGGTCTCGGCGAACCTCCATCCCGAGCACACCAGCCAGGTCGAGGGGCAGCGCGAGATCCACCTCGCGGGCACGGAGTCGATCCCGGTGCGCACCGGCGAGGTCACCCTGTTCGCCCGCCCGCAGTCCTTCCTGCAGACGAACACCGAGGTCGCCGGGCGGCTGTACCGCCAGGGCGCGGCCTGGATCGCCCAGAGCGCATCGGACCGGGCCGCCGATCCATCCCCGGAGCGGGACTCACCGCACCCGGCGCCGGACTCGCCGCACCCGGAGGAGGGCTCGCCGTACCGGGTGTGGGACCTGTACTGCGGACTCGGCGGCTTCGCCCTGCACACCGCCCTCGCCCTCCCGGACGCCGAGGTGACCGGGGTCGAGGCCTCCGCCCATGCGATCGACGGCGCGCGGGAGGCCGCGGCCGCACAGGACCTGCCCGTCACCTTCCTGACCGCCGACGCCACCGGCTGGGCCGCTGAGCGGGCCGCCGAGACCGGACCGCCGGACGCGGTGATCGTCAATCCGCCGCGGCGCGGGCTCGGCCGGCACCTCAGCGCCTGGCTCGAGAATTCAGGGGTGCGCGACGTGGTCTACTCCAGTTGCAATCCCACCACCCTCGCTGCTGACCTGGCGCAGATGCCCTCGCTGCGGATCGTCGCCGGGCGCTGGGTGGACATGTTCCCGCACACCGAGCACGCCGAGGTCATCGTGCGACTGCAGCGCACCGATCCCGCCTGACACCTCCCGCCCGACTCGTCCCACCTGACACAGTGGAGCCCGAGACCCGCCTTCGAAGGAGCCGCATGCCTGCCACCCCTCAGAGCCAGCTGACGGGCGTCACCCGCACCGTCACCCCCACCGCGGGAGGCCATGTCGTCGCCCTCGCCCAGACCTTCCCGGTCGGTGCCGAGGAGCTGTGGTCCGCGCTGACCACCGGCTCCCGCCTCGCGCTGTGGTTCGGCCGGGCCGGCGGCGAGCTCGTCGAGGACGGCCGCTACGAGCTGCCCGACATGGAGACCCACGGCCGGGTGAAGGCGGTCGAGGCTCCCCGCCGCCTGCTGCTGAGCTGGGAGTTCGGTTCGGGTCGCAGCGAACTGGAGCTGCTGCTGGAGCCGGTCCCCGACGTGAGCGACGAGGAGGGCGAGAAGGAGGGCACGACGCGCTTCACCCTGCGTCACACCGTGCCCGACGATGCCCACTGGGCGACCTTCGGCCCCGCCGCGACCGGCTGCGGCTGGGACGCGGCGCTGTACCCGCTGGCGCTGCACCTGGAGGACCCCACCACGGCCCAGTTGCAGCGGATGGCGCACTTCGCCGCCTCCCGCGAGGGCGCCGAGTTCGTGCGTGCGACGGCCGACGCCTGGTACGAGGCGCATGTCGCCGCCGGGTCGGACCGGAAGCCGGCGCGCAAGGCGTCGGTGCGCACCGCCGCCTTCTACCTCGGTGAGGAGACGGACCTGCCGTGACCACCGACGACCGTGCCGGAGCCGTGGAGAGCTCCGCGCCCTCCCCCACCTCGATCATGGTGCTGGCCCTCGGCGGCACCATCGCCATGCAGCAGCACAGCGGTGGCGGCGGCGCGACCCTCAGCGGGGACGAGGGGACAGCTCCCGCGCTCCCGCCGGTGCCGGGCCTGGCTCTGATGCAGCGCCGGATCGCCGACGTCCCCTCCGCCTCCGTCCAGCCCCGGCACTTGCAGGATGCGCTGGCGGCGGCACGGGAGGCCGTCGATGCGGGGGCGGCCGGCATCGTGCTCACCCACGGCACCGACACCCTCGAGGAGACGGCGTTCCTGCTCAGCCTGTGGTGGGAGCGCGAGCAGCCGCTGGTGCTGACCGGGGCGATGCGTCCGGCGAACGCGCCCGGGGCCGACGGGCCCGCGAACGTGCTCGACGCCCTGCGCACCGCCGCCTGGCCCGCTGCCCGCGGCCTCGGGGTGCTGGTGGTGCTCGACGGCCAGGTGCACCTGCCGGACCGGGTCACCAAGGCCTCCTCCCGCTCCGTCGGCGCCTTCGCCTCCGAGCCGGGCGGTCCGCTCGCCCTGCTCGACGGGCCGCAGCTGCGCCTCCTGCACCGCCCGCCGACCGCCACGGCACCGCAGGGCGGAGCGCTCCCCCAGACGCTGCCGCGGGTGCCGATCCTGACCGCCGGGCTCGGCGAGGACCTGGAGCTGCTCGAGGTGATGCCCGAGGGAACCCTGGACGGACTGGTGATCGCCGGCGTCGGGATGGGGCACGTCGCCGAGTCCGCGATGCCGAGGATCCGCCGGCTGCTGGATTCCGGTGTCCCCGTCGTGGTCGCGACCCGGATCCCCTCCGGGGGGACGTCCACCCACCACTACGCCTATCCCGGCAGCGAGGTGGACCTGCTGGAGGCCGGTGCGGTGATGGCCGGGCTGCTCAGCCCGCAGAAGGCCCGCCTGCTGCTGCAGGTGCTGCTCGCCAGCGGCGAAGCGCCCGCGGGGATCCGCGAGCGCTTCGCCGCCTATACGAGCTGAGGAGGTCGAGGGTTCTCAGTAGACGGAGTGCTTGACCAGGCAGAACGGGTGTCCTGCGGGGTCGAGGTAGACCTTGAAGGAGCCGCTGGCGGACGGCTGGTGCTCGTGCACCCGGGCGCCGAAGCCGAGCAGGCGAGCCTCCGCCTCCTCGATGTCCGGCACCGCGAAGTCGAGGTGGAACTGCTGGGGGTGGGAGCCGCCGGGCCAGGTGGGGGTGACGTAGCCGTCGATCCGCTGGAAGGCGAGGGTGGCCTCCCCACCGGGCTCGTCGAGGGAGACGCTGCCGCGCGGCGGGACCAGAGTCGCCCATTCCTGGTCCGAGCCCTCCTCGAGCGTCCAGGAGAGCAGCTTGGCGTAGAAGGTGGCCAGTTCGAGGGCGTCGGGACAGTCGATCACGATGAGGTCGAGCTTCGGGATGACGGGACCATCGTCGATGTTCTCCATGGGCCCACGGTAGATTCGTGGCCCCGGTCACAGCGCACGACGCGCCGGTTCCGCTCCGCGAGGATTCCCCGGGGGCTCCTCGGGCAGGAGTGACAGACTGGTGGCACATGCCGTGCGCCGTCGACCGTCGAAAGGTGAACTGATGCCCGTCCCCGTGGACCCCAGCCCCGCCCTGCAGGACTACGCCCACCCCGAGAAGCTGGTGACCACCGACTGGCTGGCCCAGAACCTCGGCGCCGACGGCCTGGTCGTGGTCGAGTCCGATGAAGACGTGCTGCTGTACGAGACCGGCCACATCCCCGGCGCCGTGAAGATCGACTGGCACCTGGACCTCAACGACCCGGTCACCCGCGACTACGTGGACGGCGAGGGCTTCGCGAAGCTCATGGACGCCTCCGGGATCACCCGCGAGACCACCGTGGTGCTCTACGGGGACAAGTCGAACTGGTGGGCCGCCTACGCCCTGTGGGTCTTCGAGCTGTTCGGCCATCCGGACGTGCGCCTGCTCGACGGCGGCCGCGCCGCCTGGCAGGCCGAGGGCCGCGAGATGACCACCTCGAGCGACAGCACCCCGGCACCGACCACCGGCTACCCGGTGGTGGAGCGTCAGGACGCCCCGATCCGCGCCTACCGCGAGGACGTGCTGGACTTCCTGGGCGGCCCGCTGATCGATGTGCGCTCCCCGCAGGAGTACTCCGGCGAGCGCACCCACATGCCGGACTACCCGCAGGAGGGCACGGTGCGCGGCGGCCACATCCCCACCGCGCGCTCGGTCCCCTGGGCCCGCGCCGCTGCGGAGGACGGCCGCTTCAAGCCGCGCGCCGAGCTGCAGGCGATCTATCAGGACGAGCTCGGCTTCGAGACCTCCGAGCCGACGGTCGTGTACTGCCGGATCGGGGAGCGCTCGGCGCACACCTGGTTCGTGCTCACCCACCTGCTCGGCTTCGAGAGCGTCCGCAACTACGACGGCTCCTGGACCGAGTGGGGCAACGGAGTGCGCCTGCCCATCGCGACCGGCAGCGAGCCCGGCGAGGTGCCCGCCCGATGAGCCCGCAGACCCCCGACGCGGCGACGGCGGGCGGCGACTCCCTGCCGGCGGCGTTCGCGGAGATCGCGGAGGACTTCCACGCCCTCGGCGACAAGGACCGCCTGCAGCTGCTGCTGGAGTTCTCGCAGTCCCTGCCGGAGCTGCCGGAGCGCTATGCCGAGCATCCCGAGCTGCTCGAGCCGGTCCCGGAGTGCCAGTCCCCGATCTTCCTGATCACCGAGGTGGAGGGCACCGGCCGGGACGCGACCGCGCATCTGTTCTTCTCGGCCCCGCCGGAGGCGCCCACGACCCGCGGTTTCGCGGCGATCCTCGCCGAGGCCCTGGACGGCCGCACCGTGGGAGAGGTCGTGGACACCCCCGATGCGGTGACCACCCAGCTGGGCCTGGCCCAGGTGGTCAGCCCCCTGCGCCTGAACGGGATGGCCGGGATGCTCGCCCGGATCAAGCGCCAGCTGGCGCAGAAGGCGGGGCTCTGAGGGCAGGCGCTGCCTCCGGAGGCGGGTCCCCTCAGCGGGAGGTGCCCGGCCCCTGTGGCCGCTGGTCGTCCAGGTCCGGTCCCGAGTGCTTCTGGTCGAACAGCTCGTAGGCCTTCACGGCCCCGGTGCGGAGGGCGTGGGCGGTGGCGCGGCTCGCCCCGGACTGGGCGAAGCTGATCGCGGCCTGCGCCTGCTGGGAGAAGAGCGGGCGACCGGGCCGGGACGCTCCGGTCTCCGCGGTTCCGGTGCGGCGTGCGTCAGCTGGGGCATCAGTGACCCCGCCGACGATCTCCCGGTGGCGCTCCAGGGCCGTGCGCAGCTCCAACGGCACGATGACCTGGCGGACCAGCGCCCCCTGCACTTCCTCGGCGACCACCCCGGCGCGGGTGGCGAAGAAGGCCTGCTCATCGCCGGTGTCCGCGGGCAGAGCCGTGGCAGGCTCGGCGCTCGCCCCGTCGGCCGCTCCGCCGCCGTGCACGCCGGCCGCTCCCCCGCTGCGCTCCTCGACGCGGCGCAGCAGCCACGCCTGGTGCAGCAGGTAGGAGGCCAGGTCAGCGGCCGCCTCGAGCGAGAGCCCGAAGCCGTCGGAGGAGGCCGGGCGATCCCTCAGCTCGAGGGCGTCCTCCCGGTCCAGGCGGCTGGGACCGATCGTGATCGCGGCCGCGACCTCCGCCACGAAGCTCTCGAAAGCGGGGCTGGAGGGGATGTCCGCCTCACGCAGCTCCATCCGGCCCCAGGCGGGCGGGAGCTGCAGGTGGGTGACGCCCTCCCGGGCGAACTCGTCCTGCGCGGCACGGCGGACCATCCGCAGGGCCGCCCGCTCCACGTGGGCGGGGCCGGCGTCGTGCGGCAGCTCGGGGGCGATCGCGCGGGCATCGGCCAGGATCCGGCCCCGGCTGCGGGCCGGGAGGGCACGGCGCCGAGCAGCGTCGGGAACCGCGGTCAGGCGGCTGCGGAGCGTCTCGAACCTGGTCATGGGGGTTCCTCCTGTCGCCGGATGCGACCGGACTCCGCCGGTCGCCGCGTCCCGCCGTGGCGGGCCAGTCGCGGTGGTGTCACCATGGTACGGAAGGGCTTCGGTGAGGCTCCTCTGCGTCAGCAGGATCTCCACCCCGACAGGAACATTTCCGCACTTCGACCCGTTGAACAGAGCAGAACCGCAGGACCCCGACCCGAAGGAGACGAGACATGACTGATCTTTCGTACACCATCCCCGGCCTCGGCACCGACGACTCCGTGCGCCTGGTCGAGTCCCTGCAGGATCGCCTGCACGCGATGAACGACCTGCACCTCACCCTCAAGCACGCGCACTGGAACGTCATCGGTTCCCGCTTCATCGCCGTCCACGAGATGCTCGACCCGGAGGTCGAGGAGGTCCGCGGCTTCGCCGACGATCTCGCCGAGCGCATCGCGCAGCTGGGCGGCACCCCCGTGGGCACCCCCGGCCGTCTCGTCTCCGAGCGCAGCTGGGCCGATTACACCCTGGGCAAGGCCGACTCCCAGGAGCACCTGCGCGCCCTGGACGAGGTGTACACCGGCATCATCTCCTCGAACCGCAAGGCCATCACCCTGGCCGGCGAGCTGGACCCGATGACCGAGGACATCCTGGTCGAGCAGACCCGCGCCCTGGAGAAGTTCCAGTGGTTCATGCGCGCCCACCTGGAGGGCTCGGGCGCCTGAGCCATCCGCCGGAGCAGCTCCCCGGAGCAGCTCTCGTCAGCGCGTGCGCCCTGCAGCACCGGCCTGCAGGGCCTGCGCGACGGCCGGTCCCGGGATCGTCTCCCGGACCGGCCGTTCGTCATGCCTGCGGCGGCGTCCCGGTACGGTGGCCGCAGTCCACCCGTGAAGGAGAACCCATGTCGATCCCCGAGCCCACCGCTGAGCAGCTGCGCCTGCTGGAGGACGAAGCCGTCCAGTTCACGCGGGAGCTGATCCGGATCGACAGCACCAACTACGGGGGGGACGACCCCGCCGCCTGGGGGCCGGTCGAGCCGGAGGTCGCCGACTACATCACCGAGCGGCTGCGCGAGGTGGGCCTGGAGCCCGAGGTCCACGAGACCGCGCCCGGCCGCCCCAACGTGTTCGTGCGGATCCCCGGGGAGGATGCCGAGCGGGGCGGCCTCATCCTCCACGGCCACATGGACGTGGTGCCCGCCCGCGCCGAGGACTGGTCGGTGGACCCCTTCGCGGCGGAAATCCGCGACGGCATGATCTACGGCCGCGGCGCCGTGGACATGAAGGACATGGTCGCGATGCTGCTGGCCCTGGCCCGGCATCTCGCCCGCACCGGCGCCACTCCCCCGCGGAACCTGATGTTCGCGTTCTTCGCCGATGAGGAGAACGGCAGCGTCTGGGGCTCGCGCTGGCTCGCCGACCACCAGCCCGAGCTGTTCGCGGGCTACAGCGACGCCATCAGCGAGGTGGGCGGCTACTCGATCACCCTGCCGGAGCGGGAGACCGGGAAGGACGTGCGCGCCTACCTGCTGCAGACCTCCGAGCGGGGCCTGGTCTGGGGCCGGTTGCGCGCCCACGGACGCGCCGGGCACGGCTCCGTGCCCAATGACGAGAACGCGATCGTGCGGCTGGCCCGGGCGATCACCGCGATCGACGACCACGTCTTCCCCTTCGAGTTCGTGGCCAGCGTGCGCGACCTGTTCGACGGGGTCACCGAGATCACCGGGCAGGGCTGGGACGCGGAGGACATCGAGCCCTTCCTGCCGCTGCTGGGCGGGGCCCGGCAGTTCGTGCGCGGAGCGCTGCGGGACTCGGCGAACCTGACGATGCTCGACTCCGGTTACAAGGTCAACGTGATCCCCCAGACCGCCGAGGCCGGGATCGACCTGCGCTACCTGCCTGGCCACCGGGAATCGCTGCTGTCCCTGATCGACGAGCTGATCGGCGAGCACGTCGAGCTGATCATCGACGTCGAGGGCAATGACGCCGACGCCCGTCGCGACGGTCCCTTCGTGGAGGCGATGACCGCGGCCGTCCAGGCCGAGGACCCCGGCTCCCACGTGCTGCCCTACTGCCTCAGCGCTGGCACCGACAACAAGGTGCTGGCCACCCTCGGGATCAACGGCTACGGCTTCGTGCCGCTGCAGCTCCCGCCGGATCTGGACTTCGCACCGCTGTTCCACGGGATCGACGAGCGCGTCCCGGTGGAGGCGGTGCGCTTCGGCGCCCGCGTGCTGCTGCGCCTGGCCCGCGACTGCTGAGGGCGCGGCAGGGCCCCGCTCAGACCCCGTCGGCCGACGGGCCCTCGGGGGAGGGATCCGCGTCGGAGCGCGCATCGGCGGAGGAGGCGTCGTCGGCCGGCACGAAGGGCTCGACGTCCAGGTAGTCGTCGAGCGATTCGCCGGGTTGCAGCCCGGTGTACCAGGCGGGGTGCGCTGCGAGCAGCATCCGGGCCAGCGCCCGGGAGTCCATCGGCTCCCCGGCCAGCGCCGCCGCTTCGGTGTCCATCAGCCACTTGACGATCAGGTCGAGCGTGCCGCCGGACATGTAACGGGCGGTCTCCGGCGCGACCACGTGCTCGGGCACCGCATCGCCCAGGAGCCCGAGCGACAGCTCGAACAGCTCGGCGTACGTCTCGACCAGGATCACGTAGGTGCGGTGCGTGAGGGTCCAGTCCAGGGCGCCGCGCAGGAAGGCGTGGTGCTCGGCGATGTACTCCGACGTGGACAGCAGCGCCCGCGCGAGGGCGACGCGGAACGGGGCCCCGGAGCGGTAGGTCTCGCGCACGAAGTCGTACCGGTGGGAGAGCATCTGCTCGATGATGTCGCCCATCAGGTCATCGAGACCGCCGAAGTGGCTGTAGAACGCGGCTCGGCTGACCCCGGCCCGCTTGGCGAGGGCGTTGACGGTCACGTCGCCATCGCCGGCGGCGAGCTCCCGGGCCGCCTTGTAGATCGCAGCACGCGTGCGCGCCGGTCGCGGGTCCGGCGCCCGGTCTCCAGAGTGAGGCATTGCTTCATAGTATTTCAGTGCCGCGAGGAAGGATGCATCCCGGCGCGTCGTGGGGAAGGCCCTGCTCAGCGCGGCGCCGAGCGGACCGGGCTCGGGGAGGTGTGCGGTGCGGCAGGATGGTCGCCATGTTCGAGTTCCTCCGCTCCTCACCGCCTCCGAGCCATCCGCTGCTCGACGCCCTGGCGGGCCAGCAGATCATCCACACCCGGGTCGAGGGGCGGGGCACCTGGACCATCACCGATCGCGGCTGGACCCTCCACTCCCGCATCCAGCGGCTGGGCACCGATCCCACCGCCGTCGGGCTGCGGGACGAGCGGCTGCTCGGTGCCGGGATCGTCGGCACCCAGAGGGGGCGGAAGGGCGAGCTGTCGGTGCATCTGCAGCATCCCCGTCTGGGCCCGCTGCTGCTCACCCCGCTGCCGCCATGGCGCCTGAGCGCCGATCGGGGCGCGATGCTGAGCGTCGACGCCTCCGGGGACCAGCAGGACGCCCCTCCCGGCCCCCCGCGCTTCGCGACCCCGCAGGCGATGGCGGAGCATGCCGCCTCCGCCCCCAGCGGCATCGAGGAGCGGCTGCTGGCGATGGGGCGGGAGCGCTGGCTGCATCCCGGTGACGTGGTCGAGCTGCTGGCCGGGGCGGGGGCGCTGCGGGACGAGGAGTTCGAGAGCCGGGGCCCGCTGCTGCTGTCCCGGATGCTGGTGCGCGGCCAGCTGCGGGCCGGCACGGTCCGGGAGGGTCGCTTCACCGCCTGGGACCTGCCCGCGGAGCAGATCGTCGAGCACATCGGCACCACCTGGGCGGCGCTGGGAGGCCGCACTCCCGGCCCGGACATGATCGCCTGGTTCGAGCTGACCGGCTCCGGGCGCGACGGCCTCGGCCCCACCAGCGCCCAGGCGATGCCGCCGGGCATGTCCGGCTACGACAGCCCCGGGGTGGTGGGCGGGTTCCGGTGACGGTGCAGGCCGCGGGGGTACTCTGGAGCGCACCCCGTCGAGAAAGGCCTCATCCATGGCAGAGGACACCCCCCAGCGCATCGAGCGGAGCGTGCTGATCGCCTCCACGAGCGGCCTGCACGCCCGCCCCGCGGCGCTGTTCTCGCAGGCCGCTGCGGAGCAGAGCGTCGAGGTGATGATCGCTCGCCCCGGCGGGGACCCGGTCCCGGCCCGGAGCATCCTGATGCTGCTGACCCTCGGCGCGGACCAGGGTGACGAGGTGATCCTCAGCGCCGACGGCGAGGGGGCCGCTGAGGCCGTCGCGACCCTCGCCGCACTCCTGGAGAAGAACCTCGACGAGGAGGGCTGAGCCGGGGCGCTGCGACGCTCCGCCCCCGGAACGACCCCGGGGAACCGTCCCCCGGACGCGGAACAGGGCCCCGGGGAACCGGGGCCCTGTTCTCTGAGCAGCAGGTGAAACCGCTGGTCACTGGGCGGTAGCGGCGGGATTTGAACCCGCGGTGGCTATGAACCACACATCATTTCGAGTGATGCACCTTCGGCCGCTCGGACACGCTACCGTCGTACAGCGTAACCGCCGCTCTGCCTGCCGTTCAACTGCAGCGGCGCTGCACGCGAGTCAGATCACGCTGCGCAGCACCTGGTCGGAGCTCAGGCCGTGCCCCGGATCCGCAGCCAGGGCGGGATGATCACGGTGCGGTCGGTCTCCTCCCCCTCGATCAGGTCCACGAGCATGCGGACCGCCCGCTCGGCGAGGTCCTTGGCGGGGTTGACCACCGTGGTCAGGGAGATGGTGGGGTCCGCGGCGGCGGTGATGTCGTCGAAGCCCACCATGGCGACGTCGCGGGGCACCGGGGTGCCCGCCAGCTGCAGCCGGCGCAGCGCCCCGATCGCCATCAGGTCGCTGCCCGCGAACAGGGCGTCGAAGGAGCGACCAGCATCCATCATCTCGGCGAGTGCCGTCTCGCCGGAGCCGATGGTGAAGTCGCCGTGCCCGATCGCGACCGGGGCGCAGCCGGCCGCGGCCAGTTCGGAGACGAAGCCGTGATGCCGGTCGATCGCAGCGGTCATGTCCATCGGGCCGGTGATGGTGGCGATGCGGGTGCGGCCGGTCGCCAGCAGGTGCCGGGCCGCCAGCCGGCCGCCCTCCTCGTTGTCGAGGTCCACCTGAGGGGCATGGACGCTGCCGCTGGGGCGGCCGATGAACACGACCGGCACGGGGGCGTCGTCGACCAGCTCCTGGGTGAGGTCGCCTTCGTGGTGGGACATCACCAGCAGCCCGTCGGCGTGGCCGCCGCGCAGGAAGCGGCGCAGCTTGGAGTCGTCCTGCGAGGAGGCCATCACCAGGATCAGCTGCTTGTCGGTGGGATCGAGGGCGGCGGCGACCCCGGAGATGGCGCTGCCGAAGAACGGATCGGTGAAGACCCGCGACTCGTGCTCGGGGACGATCAGGGCGACGGCGCCGGTACGGCGGCTGGCCAGGCTCCGGGCGGCGCTGTGGGGGACGTAGCCGAGCTTCCGCACCGCGGCTTCGACCTTCGCGACCTTGCTCGCGGTGACCTGCACGTCCCCGCGGACCACGCGGGAGACCGTGGCGCGGGAGACTCCGGAGACGCGCGCGACGTCCTCGAGGGTGGGCCCCGCCGCGCCACCGGCACGGGCTGTGGTGCTCACCCCTTGACCGCTCCTTGCATGATGCCTCCCACGAGCTGACGCCCGGCGAGGATGAACAGCAGCAGCAGCGGGATCACCGAGACGACCACTCCGGACATGATCAGAGAATAGTCCTTGAAGTAGGAGGCCTGGAGCTGCTGCAGCGCCACCGGCAGGGTGAGGCTGTCCCCGCGCAGGATGATGAACGGCCAGAAGAAGTTCGTCCAGGACCCCACGAAGGTGAACAGGAACAGCATCGCGCCAGCACCGCGGGAGGCGGGCAGGGCCACGTGCCAGTAGGTCTGCAGCAGGCTGCAGCCGTCCACCCTCGCGGCCTCGATGAGCTCGAAGGGGAGGGCGTCCTCGAGATACTGGGTCATCCAGAACACGCCGAACGCGGTGACCAGGCCGGGGATGATCACGGCCTTGAGGTCTCCCACCCAGCCCAGCCGCGCCATGATGATGAACAGCGGGATCACGCCCAGCTGCACCGGCACCGCCATGGTGGCGATCACGAAGGTCAGCAGTCCGCGACGGCCGCGGAAGCGCAGCTTGGAGAAGGCGAACCCGGCCAGGGTCGCGAAGAACACCACCGACAGCGAGGTCACGGTCGCCACGAACACCGAGTTCAGCATGGCGGACCAGAAGTTGATGTCGGAGGTGATCACCTCGCGGATGTTGGCCAACAGGTTCCCCTGCGGGAACAGGGAGGGGATGGGGTTGCGGGCGATGGTGCCGGCGTCCGAGGAGGCCAGCAGCAGCGCGTAGTAGAGGGGGAACAGCGAGATCCCCAGCACGGCGGTGAGCAGGAGGTAGTTCCACCAGCGGGGGCGGGCGTCGACCCCTCCCCCGCCCTTGAGGCGGCGGCGCGCGGCGCGGGCGGCCCCGGGGCCGGCGAACTGCTCGATGGCAGCGGATGAGTGCATGGCGGGCTCCTCAGCGTCGGCCCGCGGAGGGGCCGCCGCCGCTGGCGATCCGTCGGGTGATGAAGAAGTTCAGGATGCCGATCACGACGATGATCAGGAACAGCAGCCAGGCCACGGCGGAGGCCCGCCCGAAGGAGACCTGCGGCCCCCAGCCCAGCTCGTAGAGGTACATCGTCATCGTCATCCACTGGCGGGAGGCGCCGCCCATGCCGCCGGTGTCGAACATGCGCGGCTCGTCGAAGATCTGCAGGCCGCCGATGGTGGAGGTGATGACCACGAAGATGATGGTGGGGCGCAGCATCGGCACCGTCACCGACCAGAAGCGGCGCATCCGGCCGGCGCCGTCGATGATCGAGGCCTCGTAGATCTCCCGCGGCACCGCCTGCATGGCCGCCAGGAAGATCAGGGCGTTGTAGCCGGTCCAGCGGAAGTTCACCATCGAGGCGATCGCGGCGTGGGAGGCCAGGGCGTCGCTGTGCCAGCCGACCGCGGGCAGCCCGACCCCCATCAGGAGGTTGTTGATCAGCCCGGACTCATCGGCGAAGAGCTTGGCGAAGATCAGGGAGACGGCCACCGGGGCGACGATGTAGGGCACCAGCACACCCATCCGCCAGAACGTCTTGGCGCGGAGGTTCGCATCCAGCACGTAGGCGATCAGGATCGCAGCGATCACCTGCGGCACGGAGGAGAGCAGGAAGATCGAGAAGGTGTTGCGCAGGGCCTTGTAGAAGCTGTCGGTGCCGAGCACGAACTGGTAGTTCTCCAGGCCCACGAAGTCGCCCTGACCGCGGATCAGATCCCAGTCGTGCAGCGACACCCAGGCGGTGAAGAGGATGGGGAACAGCCCGACCAGCATGAACAGCAGGAAGAACGGGCTGATGAACAGGTAGGGCGTGAACCTCACGTCCAGGCGCGAGAGCGCCCGGCGCCAGGCCGGCCGCGTGCGGCCGGGGCCCGGCGCCGGGAGCCGGGTCGAGGACTCCGACCCGGGAGGGGCCGTGAGGGTCACTCCAGGCCGAGCTCGTCGTACGCGGTCAGCGCCTGCTCCCAGGAGCCCGCGGGATCGGCGCCCTCGTTGTCCCAGCGGGTGATCGCATCGGCCACCACGGTGTTGATGACGAAGAAGTTCGGGCCCACGAACGGCTGGGTCTCGATGGACGTGGCCCGCTCGGAGAAGATCTCGCCGACGGGGGCGCTGTTGAAGAACTCGTTGACCTGGCCGGTGACCTCCTCCGCCTCGAGCGCCTCGAGCTGGCTGGGGAAGGCGCCGACGGCCTGGAACGCGGCGATCTGCTGCTCCGGGGCGGTCAGCCAGGCGGCGAGCTTCTTCGCCTCCTCGACGTTCGCGCCCTGGGAGGGGACGACCAGGTAGGACCCGCCCCAGTTGCCGCCGCCGCCGGGGAAGACGTCCGCGATGTCCCAGCCCTCGACGCCGTCCGCGTTGCCCTCGATCGGGCCCATCATCCACGGCGGGCAGAGCATGGTGGCGAAGCCGTCGTTCTGGAAGGCGGCGACCCAGTCCTCGGACCACTGGGTCAGGCCCGCGGAGATGTCCGCGTACTCGGCGAGGTGGTCGTAGATGGCCTTGACGTCGGCGTTGTCGGCCAGCGGCACCGGGGTGCCGTCGCTGCCCTCGTAGGGGTTGGCCAGCTGCTGGACCATGCCGTTGTAGGTGCCGCCCGCGCCGTCGAACCACGGGATGCCGGTGGCCTCGGTGAACTGGCGGCCGGCCTCGAAGTAGGCGGTCCAGTCACCGGTGAGCAGCTCGGCGACCTCGGTGCGGTCGGTGGGCAGGCCGGCCTGCTCGAAGAGGTCGGCGCGATAGGCGATGGCCTCGGGTCCGACGTCGGTGCCGTAGCCCATGAGCTTGCCGTCCACGGTGGCGGCCTCGGTCTTCCAGTCCAGCCAGCGCCCCTCGACGTCGGGGCTGGCGAGGTCCTCGAACACGTCGGAGTACTGCTGCAGCTCGGCCCACCAGCCGACCTCCACGCCCTCGACGTCGGCCAGGCCCGAGCCTGCGGCGAGGCCGGTCATCAGGTTGGAGCGGGCATCGTCCGCGGTCGCGGCCTTCTTGTGGGTGATGGTGACGCCGGGGTTCTCCTCCTCGTACTTCGCGAAGAGGTCCTCGTAGCCGAACTCATTGAAGGTGGCGACGGTGAGCTCGATCGAGCCGCCTCCGCCCCCTCCGCCGGAGCTCTCGTCACCGCCGCAGGCGGCGAGGGTGGCGGCGGTGGCGGTCGCCGCGGAGGCGGCCAGTGCGGTTCTGCGGGTGATCCTCATGAGGGTGAACTCCTTCGTTCCCGGGGTGCGGTGGGCGGCGGCCGCGGTGCGGACGCCGGGGGTGGGCTCGCTGCGTGCGGGGAGGTCGGGGAACCGGCCCGCTCTGGGAGCGCTGGTGACTGCATTGTTCTGAGAGCGCTCTCAGGTGAGTTGTCGTCAGCGTACACCGCTTCTGTGCGCGCGCAATGGCGCCAGGTCTCGATCCGGTATCGCTCCGCGCCGCAGAGCTCCCTGACGCGAACGCGCCGCCCGCTGGATCAGCGGGCGGCGCGTTGGGCCGGGGGCCTCGGCGAGGTGCCGGGGTCCTGCGCGTCAGTCGACGGGCAGGACAGCCCCGGAGTAGTTCTCCTCGATGAACGACTTCACGTCGTCGCTGTGCAGCAGCTCGTCGAGCGCCAGCAGTGCCTCGTTCTCGGCGTCCTCGGTGCGGACCACCAGCATGTTGGCGTAGGGGTTGTCCTCGCCGGACTCGAGTGCGAGGGCGTCCTCGGCGGGGCTGAGATCCGCCTCGAGCGCGTAGTTGCCGTTGATCACGGCGATCGCGTAGTCGCCGAGGGTGCGGGGCAGCAGCGCCGCATCGATCTCCGCGAACTCGAGGTTCTGGGGGTTCTCGTCGATGTCGTCGATCGTGGCCTCGGTGGGCTCGATCCCCTCGGCCAGGGTCAGCAGCCCCTCGGCGGCCAGCAGGGCGAGGGCGCGGCCGCGGTTGGTGGGATCGTTGGGGACGCCCACGGAGGCGCCGTCCTCGATCTCCTCGAGGCTGGACAGGGAGTCGGAGAAGATGCCCAGGGGCTCGATGTGGACGCCCTCGAAGGGGGTCAGCTCGTAGCCGTTCTCCGCGATCTCGGTCTCGAGATAGGGCAGGTGCTGGAAGAAGTTCGCATCCACCTCGCCCTCGGAGAGCAGGCGGTTGGGGATCGGGTACTCGGTCTGCTCCTGCAGGTCCAGCTCGAGCCCGGCATCGGCTGCGAGGTTGTCGCGCACGAACGTGAGGATCTCCATGTGCGGCAGCGGGGTGGCGGCGATGCGGATGGTGGTGACACCGTCGGTCTCGGTCAGCGCGGCGTCGTCATCCCCGCCGCAGGCGGCGAGGGTGAGGGCGGCCAGGCCGGCGCCGGAGGCGAACAGGGTGCGGCGGGAGATGGTGCTCATGAGGGGTTCCTTTGCTGGGAGGGGGTTCAGGAGATGCGGGCGCGATGGTCGACGGCGCGAGCGAGGCGGGAGCCGAGCAGCTGCACCAGGATCACGATCGCGACCAGCAGGATCACGGTGACGATGATGATCTCGGTCTGGTAGCCGGTGTAGCCGCGGTTGTAGGCGAGCTGGCCCAGGCCGCCCGCGTTCACGGAGCCGGCCATGGCGGTGTAGCCGATGACGGCGATCGTGGTGGTGGTGATCGAGCCGATGATCCCGGGCAGCGCCTCGGGGACCAGCACCTGGCGGATCACCTGCCAGCGGCTCGCACCCATCATGCGCACCGCCTCGATCTTCCCGGCGGGGATCTCGCGCAGGTTCAGCTCGAACAGCCGCGCCGCGAAGGGCACCGCCGCGATGGTCAGGGCGATCATCGCGGCGTTCGGGCCGGTGGAGCGGCCGGTGATCGCGGAGGTGAGGGGGATCAGCGCGATGATCAGGATGAAGAACGGGAAGGAGCGCAGCACGTTGACCATGAAGCCGGTGACCTGGTTGATGCCGCGCACCAGCGGGGAGGCCGAGCCGTCGGTCTCGAACAGCGCGATGCCCAGCGGCAGGCCGATCAGCACCGTCAGCCCCATGGTCACCGCGGTCATGTAGAGGGTGACCACCGTGGCCTCCCAGGGGCCGCCGTCCCAGCGGGTCAGCAGCGGGTTGGACAGCCACTCCTGCAGGAGCTCGATCATGCGGACACCTCCTTCGTGACCACGCCGGCCGTCTCCAGCTCGGCGAGGAAGGCGGTCAGGCCGTCCCGGGAGATCGGCTGGCCGGAATGGTTGCGCAACGCGAGTTGGACGCGTCCCACCTGGCGGCCGCCGATCGTCTCGATGGTGCCGGCGACCAGCGTCGCGTCGGTTTCATAGGTCTCGGCCAGGCGGATCAGGTCCTCGGTGGTGCGGAACCGCTCGGAGTTGCCGTAGTCGCAGTTGACCACGAGCGCGTCGATGCCGGTGGGGGCGGGCGGCAGCGGGATCAGCTCGGCGCTCAGCGGACCGTGGGGGTCCGCGGCGACCTCGAGCAGGTCACCGGTCTGGGTGATCCTGCCGTCCTGCAGCAGGGTCACGGTGTCGCAGACCTCGCGCACCACGCCCATCCCGTGGGTGATGATCATGATGGTGATCCCGAGTCGCTCGCGCA
>DXDT01000197.1 GCA_019115335.1 Candidatus Brachybacterium merdigallinarum | reverse complement strand
GCCGCGCCCCGTCCCCCGCTGGGCGTCGACCGCCCGCAGGAGCGCCACCAGCCCTTCGTGCACGATCTCGCCGGGGTGTTCCACGCCCCCGTGCAGGCGTGGTCCCTCCCCTGCGGCACCGTCACCGGCGCCGGCGCCCAGGGCGTTCACATCGGCGACACGCGGGTCGTCTCCGCGCTGCGCTGCACGGCCGAGCAGGCGGACCTCTCCCCGCTGGGTGTGCAGGTCCGCTCGGCCCGGGAGATCGAGTTCCGCGACGTCGTCTCGCTCGACGACGGCGTGGTCGACCCGCTGCTCGTCCTGCACCGTACGCGCACCGCGACGGCGGAGGGGATCCGCGAGGAGCTGCGCCTGGTCTCCGACGACGACCGGCCGCGCCGGCTCCGACTGCACCTTGGCTTGGTCACCGACGGCATCTCGATGTCGGCCGTGAAGGACCCGCAGCTGCTGCCCGCACACGATGCACGTCCCGCGGCCGCAGGGGACGGGACGAGCCTGTCCTGGCCGATCGGGACGGAGGGCGGCGCCGCCCGCCTGCAGCTGGGCGACCATGCCGCGGATCTCGCCGCCGACGGGCCCGCCGTGACCTGGAGCGTGGACCTCGAGGTGCCCCCGCACGGCGCGGCCGCCTCCTCGTGGCAGCTCGACCTGACGGACCCCGCGGTCCCCTTCGCAGCCGCCGAGGGCATCTGGGACGCCGCCCTGCCGCCGAGCGCCGCGCCGCCTGCCGATCCCGCGCTCCGGGCGGCCCAGCACCTGCTGCAGCGCTCCCTCTCGGACCTCGACGCGCTGCGCCTGCAGGTCCCCGGCGATCCCACGCAGACCTTCTTCGCCGCGGGCGCACCCTGGTTCTTCACCCTGTTCGGCCGCGACTGCCTGCTCACGGCGCTGCTCACGCTGCCCGTGGACCGCTCCGTCGCCGAGACCACGCTGCGCACCCTCGCGCACCGCCAGGGCACGGAGGTGGACGTGGCCACCGCGCAGCAGCCGGGCAAGATCCTCCACGAGGTCCGGGCGGCCGGCATGGAGATGGCCGATGCGCACCTGCCGCCGGTGTACTACGGCACGATCGACGCGACGCCGCTGTGGATCGAGCTGCTGCACGCGGCCCGTGCCGCCGGTCTCGAGGACCCCGCGCTCGAGGAGCTGCGCCCGACGCTCGAGGCGGCCGCGACCTGGCTGCTCGAGCACGCCGATGCGGACGGTGACGGTCTCCTGGAGTACCTCGACGAGTCCGGGAAGGGTCTCGTGAACCAGGGCTGGAAGGACTCCGGCGACTCGATCCGCTTCGCCGACGGCTCTCTCGCGAGCGGCACGATCGCCCTCACCGAGGTGCAGGGCTACGCCTATGCCGCCGCGCTCCACGCCGCCGAGCTGCTCGAGGATCCAGCCCTGCGCAGCACCGCCCCATCGGCTCCCCGTGCCGCCGCGTCGCTGCCACAGCAGCTGCGGGACCGGGCCGCCGTGCTCAAGGAGAAGTTCCACCGGGCTTTCTGGTGCGAGGACGAGCTGGGCCCCTATGTGGCCCTCGCGCTGGACGGCACCAAGCGTCCGGTCGACGGCGTCGCCTCGAACATGGGCCACCTGCTGGGCACCGGGCTGCTCGCCCCCGACCAGGAGCGGATCGTCGTGGACCGGCTGCTGCACCCGAGCATGTTCTCCGGCTACGGCGTGCGGACCCTGTCGAGCACCAACGGCGGGTTCGGGCCCCTGCGGTACCACGCCGGCAGCGTGTGGACCCATGACACCGGGTACATCCTGCGCGGCATGCTGGGCGCCGGATTCGTCGAGGAGGCGCAGGTCCTCGCGCGCGGGCTGCTGCGTGCGGCCGACGGCTTCGACCAGCGGCTGCCGGAGCTCTTCAGCGGGGAGAGCGCCGACTCGCTGACCCGGCCCGTGCCGTACCCCGCGTCGTGCCGGCCCCAGGCATGGGCGGCCGCGAGCGCGGTCCCGGTGGCGCAGGCGCTCGGCGCCCTCTGAGACCGGCGGACGGGCCGGCGGCCCGACCACGCCCCGCAGCGCGTACGGTGGCCCCACCGGCGCCATCGCGTCGGCCGCCCGCATCCCGCGCCAGGAGCCGGAGGTTCCCATGCTCGCCGATCGCCTCACCGACTCGCTCTGCGTCCACGCCGAGGGCCCGTACTGGTCCGACACCTGGGGCGGGCTGCGCTGGGTGGACATGCTCGCCGGCGACCTGATGCACCTGGATCCCTCCGGTGCCGTCGGCCCCGGGACCACCGCCGGGCGCCCCCTGGCCGCCGAGGCGCCGGAGGGCCCCGTGGTCCGGATCCCCACGCCGAGCTCGGTCGCGGCGTGCGTGCGACCCGCGGCCGGCGGTGGCGCCGTGCTCGCCCTTGAGAAGGGCTTCGCGCTCGAGGACGCCGACGGCTCGATCACCCCGCTCCCGCCGCTGTGGGAGGAGGATGTGCGCATGAACGAGGGCGCGGTCGCGCCGGACGGCTCGTTCCTGTGCGGCTCCATGGCCTACGACGCGCGCCCCGGCGGCGCCGCGATGTGGCGCCTGATGCCCGACGGCACCACCACTCGCCTGTTCGGCGACCTGACGATCTCCAACGGCCTCGCGTTCTCCGCCGACGGGGCGCGTGCGTTCTACGTGGACACCCCCACCGGGCGGGTGGACGTCTTCGACTGGTCCGACGCGGACGGGCTCGTCGGCCGGCGCCCCTTCGCCGATCTCACCGGCGAGGACGGGCACCCCGACGGGCTCTGCCTGGATGCCGCGGGCAACGTGTGGGTGGCGATGCACTCCGGCAGCCAGGTGCTGGGGCTGGACGAGCACGGGAAGGTCGCCGAGAGGATCACCGTGGGCGCCAGGCAGGTCACGGCCTGCACCTTCGGCGGTGAGGACCGCGGCACCCTGTTCATCACGACCAGCCGGGAGAACCTGGCCGACGGCGACGATCCGGCGGCCGGCTCCCTGTTCGCGGCACGGCCCGGCGTGCACGGGCCCGTCGACGAGCTGGTCTTCGGGGACTGACCGGGGGCCCGCGCCCCTCCCCTGCCGACGACGGACCCCGTGCGAGCACCGGGATGCTCGCACGGGGCCCGTGCTGCGGTAAGGGGTCAGGCCGTCGGGCCGGCGCCGGCCGCCTCGGCGTTCTCGGCCGAGCGGTCGCGGGCCACCCCGGTGGACAGCGACTCGAGCATGTCGTCGTACTCCTGCATCGCCTTCGCCGGCGGCTGCGGCGTGACGAGGCTGACCACGATGGCGAGCACGAGGCAGACCAGGAAGCCCGGGACGATCTCGTAGAGGTGCTGGTCGCCGAACAGGCCCCAGGTGACGTCCGGCGTGAACTGGCCCCAGACGAAGACGACCGCCGCGCCCGAGACCATGCCCGCGGCCGCACCGGCCATCGTGAGCCGGCGCCAGAACAGCGACAGCAGCACGA
>DXDT01000196.1 GCA_019115335.1 Candidatus Brachybacterium merdigallinarum | reverse complement strand
AGGTGGTGGACAGCTCCGAGGTGCGGGTGGAGCGGGAGAGGTAGCGCAGGCCGGCGCTCTGGTCGCGGAAGACGACCGGATGGGCCTGCGGAGCGGGCTTCGGGTGCTTCGAGTTCTTCGTGTACTGCATGGTGATTCTCCTTCGAGATCGGCGCGGGGCCGATCGGATGTCTGTGATTCCGGCAGGGACGCCGGTGGGTGCGCGGATGCGCAGGGGTGCGACTGCTCGCTGGGGCGAGCGATCGCGGGCCGTCCCGCTGGGGCGGGGGGCCGGGTGCGCCCTCGCCGCGACGCTCCCCGGGAGGCCGCCGAGCTGGCGGGGTGGGAGTCGGCGCGAGAACGCGGACCGTGGGCGGTGGCTGCGACAGCAGGGCCGTCATGGCCGTGCCGGTGCCGCCCGTCCAGGGTGGAACTCCCCGGACCAGCAGGGAACGCTACCAGTGCTCAACCACGAGGGGCAAGGGGTTATTCCCGACCGCACCCGAGCATCCGGTCTGCGCGCAGCTTTGCGGTCGTCGGGGAACGGGGATAGTTTCGACGGTGGTGGCCCGGTGCGGCCACCGCGGACCAGGAACCGCCCCAGCTCCCCTCCGGCAGCCGGGCAGTCGCTTCGACGAGGAAGACCATGGCGGAGATCAAGAGATCACTGAGCTTCATCCAGCTGCTCGCGCTCGGCGTCGCCGGGGTCGTCGGCTCCAGCTGGATCTACACCAACTCGACCTTCTTCGACACCTACGGGGCGGGCGGGATGATCTTCGGCATCGCCCTGGGCGGCGTCCTGGCCGCCATGGTGGCGCTCGCCTACAGCGAGCTGACCACCCTCTTCCCGCGCGCCGGCGGGGAAGTGGTCTACAGCTACACCGTGCTGGGCCGCAGAGCCGGCTTCCTCACCGGGTGGATGCTGATCGGCGCCTACATCTCCTCGACCGCGTTCTACGTGACGGCCTTCGGCACCCTGCTGGGGCGGATCACCCCGGCGATGGAGCAGATGCCGCTGTACACCCTCAACGAGACCCCGGTGACCCTGCCCGTGCTCGCCGCGGGCATCGTCCTGACCCTGATCATCTTCGCGATGAACTGGTTCGGCGTGCGACTCGGGGCCCAGATCCAGGTGGTCATGTTCGCGGTCATGGTCATCATCGGCCTCGCGCTGATCGCGGTGGGCTTCGGCGCCGGCGCGCCGGACAACTTCCTGCCGCCTTTCCGCGAGGACCAGGCTCCCGCCCAGTCCATCCTGCGCATGGTGGTGCCCGGGATGACCTACGTGGTCGGCTTCGGGCTGGTCGCCGTGCTCGCCGAGGACGCGAATCTGCCGCCCCGCAGGATCGGCCGCACCGTGCTGCTGACCGTCGTCGTCGCGATCACCTTCTACTGCCTGGTGCTACTGGCCAGCGCCTGGATCCTGCCCTGGGAGGAGACGGCCGGGATGGAGCTCGGCACCGTCGACGCCTTCACCCGGGCCGGCTACCCGATCCTGGGCTGGGGCGCCTTCGCGATCGCGATCCTGGGCCTGTTGACCAGCTTCCTGGGGCTGTTCGTGGCGACCTCCCGCATCATCGTCTCCCTGGCCCGGGTGAACCTGCTGCCGCGCGGACTGGCCACCATCCACGAGAGCTCCGGTGCACCCCGCAACGCCCTGCTGTTCGTGCTGGCCGTGACCGTGATCCTGGGCCTGCTCGGCCCCGGCGCGATGACCTGGTTCCTCGACACCGGCGGCATCTACCTGGGCATCGTGTGGGTGTTGGTGGTGGCCACCAAATATCTGCTGCCGCGCCGCTACCCGGGCATCCGGCGGGAGTACAGGGCACCGGGCTGGGCGCCCATCCTCGGCGCCGGCGGCGCGGTGCTGGTGATCGTGATGGCGCTGATCCCCGGCACCGACATGTCCCTGATCTGGCCGGGCGAGTACATCGTGCTGGTGGCCTGGTTCGTGCTCGGCGGGATCCTCCTGCTCACCTCCGGGAGGATGGGCCGGGACGAGGCGCTGACCGAGCTGCTCGGCCCCTACAAGGCGCAGCTGGACCAGAGCCTCGGCAGCGTCCCCGCCGGCGCGACAGGTGAGCCCGGTGCGAGCGGGAGGGGCCGCCGACGAGCCGAAGGGGGCCCGGCGCCGGAGGCGGGGGAATGAGCACGGGAACGACCCCGGGGACGACCGTGGGAGCGACGTCGGATCGGGGGCTGCACTGGCTGAGCGTCCCTGACCCGCACATCGCCGCCCTCCTGCCGGACGATCTGCCGCCCATCCCGCCCGCCCCGGGAGACGCCGAGGTCGAGGCGATCGCGGTCGCCGAGGATGGCACGGAACTGCAGGACCTCCCCGCTGCGCTGGCGCAGCGCCACGGCTACCGCGAGATCTCGTCACTGCGCCTCACCCCGCCGCGCATCCGGCTGCGCCGCGAGGTGGTCGCCCGCCTCGAACAGGCCCAGGCGGCGCTGCCGGAGGGGATCGCGCTGGTGATCCTGGACGGCTGGCGACCACCCCGCTTCCAGCAGGAGCTGCTGGCCCACTACCGCTCCGAGACCGGCCGTGATCTCGACGGGTTCGTCTCCGACCCGGGGCATGCCCACCTGATCGCCCCGCACACCACCGGGGGAGCGATCGACCTGACGCTCCGGGTGGGGGAGGCGGCGCTGGCGATGGGCACCGACTGGGACAGCTTCCGAGACGAATCCGCCCTGCGACACCTGGAGCGCGACGGCGCGGTCCGCACGGCCGCGGACTCCCTGGCCCGCGATCTGCGGCGGCTGCTGGCATCCGTGCTGCTGGATGCGGGATTCGCCCCGC
This sequence comes from Candidatus Brachybacterium merdigallinarum, assembly GCA_019115335.1. Taxonomy (GTDB): domain Bacteria; phylum Actinomycetota; class Actinomycetes; order Actinomycetales; family Dermabacteraceae; genus Brachybacterium; species Brachybacterium merdigallinarum. Next base: position 318 of record DXDT01000196.1, on the reverse strand, counting down.
TGCCCAGCGAATGGTGGCACTGGTCCTACGGCGATCAGCGCTGGGCGGCCTTCCACGGAGAGAGTGCGACGCTGTACGCCCCGACCGACGACGACGGCGTGCCCGCCCGGGGCCGCTGACGGCCCCGGGCGGGCACTTGTGCGCGCAGCACTCGGCGCAGGGACCGGGTCGCGCGGCAGTGCTAGGAGAGCTGCGCGCGACGGGCCTTGCGCCAGCCGTCGACGATGTCCCAGATCGAGACGGCGATCACCGTGACCACCAGGGTCGCGAGGGCGATCCGCTCGACGCCGGGGCTCACCCACTCCAGCGCGTTCAGCG
>DXDT01000195.1 GCA_019115335.1 Candidatus Brachybacterium merdigallinarum | reverse complement strand
AGGTGGTGGATCCGGTGGAGGATCCGTTCTCGGATGTGGACGCGGGCTCGCTGTATGCGGCGGAGATCGCGTGGATGAAGGATGCGGGGATCACGACGGGCTGGGCGGATGGCACCTATCGGCCGCTGCAGCCGGTGAACCGTGACGCGATGGCCGCGTTCCTGTACCGCGTCGATGTCGAGGCGGGCATCGACTACCAGGGCTGAGCCCGCGTCGACACGACCCCGGCGGCCCGGGCGCTCCGCGACGACGATGGATCCCCGCAGCCTCCTCTCCCGGGGGCTGCGGGGATCGTGTCGTCCGTGCGCCCATCGCGCACGTCCCTTCATCGTCGACCGGTACATCACTCCCGCGATCGGAAGAGTAAAGAAAGCACCAATGCTCCGGCGGCTTTGGGTCAAGGTCGGCGATGGTGGTCGTGTGCTGGGTGAACTCTCGATGACACCTGCCCCCGGATCGGGCGAACCCCGGGCGTGTCCCACCTCCCATGCGGTGGAATGACGATGCGCACTCTGCGTCCTCTCATCGCGTACCCAGGAGACATCCATGTTCGAGATTCCCGCCCGCCGGCTGGCGCGCGGCGCGACCGTCGGCCTCGGAGCAGCGGCCGTCGCTCTCGCCGGCGCGTTCGTGCCCCTCAGCCCGGCGGCCGCCGCGGAGCCCGGTGACCAGGTCACCCTGATGGGCTTCAACGACTTCCACGGAGCCATCAGCAATGCGAGCGGTCTGGCCTGCACCGTCGAGACGGTCCGCGGCGAGAACCCCAACTCCACCCTGATCTCCGCTGGTGACAGCGTGGGCGGCTCCGCCTTCGCCTCCGCCGTGCAGAACGACGAGCCCACGATCGACATCCTGAACGCGCTGGGCGTCTCCGCCACCGCGATCGGCAACCACGAGTACGACCAGGGCATCGACGACCTCCTGGAGCGCATCGAGCCGCGCACCGACTTCCCGGACCTCGCCGCGAACGTGCGCTACGCGGACTCCGGTGAGCGGGTCCACGAGGCCTACACCGTCGTCGACGCTGGTGACGTGCGCGTTGCCGTGATCGGTGCGGTCACCACCAAGACCGTCGGCAAGGTCTCCCCGGTCGCGATCCAGGGCCTCGAGTTCGGGGATCCGGTCGATGCCGTCAACGAGGCCTACGCCGAGCTGGAGGCCTCCGGAGAGGAGTACGACGTGGTCGTCGCCTCGTACCACGAGGGGGCGAGCGTGGACGCCGAGCCCGGTCAGGCGCCCGCCAACACCGACCCGATCTTCGACAAGATCGTGGGCGAGACCACCGAGGGTGTCGACGTCATCTACAACGGTGACTCCCACCGCGCCTACAACTACCAGGCCCCCGGCCCCGACGGTCAGGATCGTCCGATCATCCAGACCGGCGACAACGGCCGCAACCTCGGCGTGGTCACCCTCGAGCTCGACGACGAGGGGGAGTGGACCGCCACCACCGATCCTGCCCTCGTGCCGACCGCCCTCCCGGACGAGGGCTGCGGCATCTCCACCGAGGTCACCACGAACGTCACCCAGATCGCCGAGCAGGCGATCGCGGAGGCGGAGGTCGCCGGTGCCGAGCAGGTCGGCTCGCTGACCGCGGACATCACCACCTCGTGGGCCCCCAGCCGCGCCTCCTACGTGGACGGCGTCTGGACCGCGAACGAGGGCGAGGCCGTGGCCGACCCCGCCACCAAGGGCGACAACCGCTACCGCCACTCCGCCGCCGGCAACATGCTCGCCGACTCGATGAAGTGGTACCTCGAGGACGCAGGCCTGGCCGGCGACCGCGAGGTCATCGGCTTCATGAACCCCGGCGGCATCCGCGCCGAGCTGTGGTACGAGGATCCCACCGACACCGATGGGGACGGCGTGATCACCTACGCCGACGCGAACACCATGGTGCCCTTCGGCAACACCCTGAACTCGGGCGAGGTCTCCGGCGTCCAGTTCAAGCAGATGCTCGAGGAGCAGTGGCAGCGCACCGCGGACGGCGGCGAGGTCGAGGGCGGCGACGAGACGTTCCTGGCCTTCAGCGTCTCCGAGAACGTCGAGTACATCTTCGACTCCACCCGTGAGCGCGACGACCGCATCGTCGACATCCGCATCAACGGTGAGCCGATCGATCCCGACGGTACCTACACGATCGTCACCGCGAGCTTCCTGTTCGAGGGCGGCGACAACATGTGGGCCCTGTCCCAGGCGCAGAACGTGCAGGACACCGGCGTGCTGGACCGCGACGCCTTCATCCGCTACACCGAGGCGAACGAGAACCTCGAGCCCGACTTCTCGCAGCGCCAGGTCGAGATGCAGTACCTCGTCGGCGGCGAGTACGACTCCGAGACCGGCACCGACACCGATCCCGTGATCCGCATCGGCAACGTCGAGTCCCAGAGCCTCGGCGCACCGGAGATCGAGACCGTGAGCATCGACGCCGGTGAGCACGGCACCTTCGAGGCCCCGTACGTGTGGGACGAGGAGGCCGGCCGCTACGTCGCCGACATCACCCTCGAGAACTGGAAGTGCGTCCCCGAGTCCGAGGAGGCGGTCCCGGTGACCATCACCGCGATCCCGGAGACCGGCACCGCGATCCCGACCGTCGTCGGCACCTTCACCTGGACCGAGGGCACCCAGGAGGGCGCCTGCGGCACCGATGGTGGCGGCACCGATGGCGGCGGCTCCGACGATGGCGGCTCCGACGACGGCGATGACAGCACCGGTGGCGATGACAGCACCGGCGGCGACGACTCGACCGGCGGCGACGACTCGACCGGCGGTGACGACAGCACCGGCGGTGACGACACCACCGACGCCGGCGACAGCGACCGCAGCGACCTCGCCCGCACCGGTGCGGAGACCGCGCCGTACCTCGCGGCCGCCGGCTTCCTGATGCTCGCGGGCCTCGGCGCCCTCGGCATCCGCCAGCGCCTGACCAGCCGCAGCTGACACACCCCGACACCGGAGGGGAGGCCGGGCCCCGCGCCCGACCTCCCCTCCAGTGTCGAAGCGCCCGTCCTGACCCCTCCGCCCCCGCCCGGACCGTCGATCACGATCCCGCAGCCTCGAGGAGCATCACCACCATGACCCCCCACACGTCGACCCGCGGCCTGCGCAGCCGGCTGGGGCGCCTCGGCGCCGCCGCTGCCGCACTGACCGTCGGCGTCACCCTCCTGCCCGGCCAGCTCCCCGCCGCCCAGGCCGCCGTGGTCACCCCCGGAGACCTCCAGATCAATGAGGTCTACGGGGGCGGTGGCAACTCCGGCGCCGAGCTCACCCATGACTTCGTCGAGCTCACCAACACCTCCGACGCCGAGATCTCGATCGACGGCTGGACCCTGAACTACGCCTCCGCGACCGGCAGCTTCGGCAGCAACTCGATGCCCCTGACCGGCACCGTCCCCGCCGGTGGCACCTTCCTGGTCCAGCTCGCCCAGGGCAACGGCGGCAGCACCGCTTTGCCCACCCCGGACCTCACCGGCGACCTCGCGCTCGGCGGCTCCGCCGGCACCATCGCCTTGACCGACACCGACGAGGCCCTGGAGTGCGGCGGCGTCGCCTGCTCCGAGGACCCGACCGTGGTGGACCTGGTGGGCTGGGGCGGCAGCGCCACCACGTTCTCCGGCGAGGCCCCCGCCCCCGGCACCTCCAGCACCACCTCGATCTCCCGCATCGCCGCGACCGGCGAGAACTCGACCGACTTCGAGGCCGGGGCACCCACCCCCGTCAACGCGGCCGGCGAGAGCGTCGGCGGAGACGACGACGGCGGCGAGGACGGCGAGACCGACCCGCCCGCCGACGCCACCGAGGTCACCATCGCCGAGATCCAGGGCACCGGCGCGCAGAGCCCCCTGGCCGGCCACGCCGTGATCACCGAGGGCGTGGTCACCGCGGCCTACGCCACCGGCGGCCTGAACGGCTACGTCATCCAGACCGGCGGCACCGGCGGCGCCCTGGACTTCTCCTCCCACGAGGGATCCACCGCCGTGTTCGTGTACTCCCCGGCCACCGTGGCCCAGGTCGCGATCGGCGACTCCGTGCGCGTGACCGGCGAGGTCTCCGAGCACTACGACTCCACCCAGATCACCGTCGAGGCGGGCGGCCTCGAGCCGCTCAGCGACGCGCTCGAGCCCGTCGAGCCCGCCGTGCTGACCGGCGGGTTCCCCACCGCTGAGGAGGACCGCGAGGCGATCGAGCACATGCTCGTCCTGCCCGCGGACGGCGACTTCACCGTCACGAACGTGTACCCCACCAACCAGTTCGGCGAGGTGGGCCTCGCGATCGGCGAGGAGCCGCTGCGCCAGCCCGGGGACATCATGGCCCCCGGCGCCGAGGCGACCGAGCTGTTCGCCGCCCAGGACGACCAGCTGATCCTGCTGGACGACGGCAAGTCCACCCGCTTCGACCAGGGTGAGGGCCGCAACCAGCCGATGAGCTGGCTGACCACCGAGGAGCCGGTCCGTGCCGGGGCCGCCGTGTCCTTCACCGAGCCGGTCGTGGTGAAGTACGACTTCAACCAGTGGCGCCTGAACACCACCACCCCGTGGGAGTCCGCCGCCACCGACGGCGTCGACTTCGAGATCACCCGCCAGGACGCACCGCGCGAGGTGGGCGGCGACCTCTCGATCGCCTCCTTCAACGTGCTGAACTACTTCACCACCCTGGGCGAGGACACCCCCGGCTGCGAGCCCTACACCGACCGTGAGGGCAACGGCACAAACGTCCGCGGCGGCTGCCTGCCGCGCGGTGCCTGGGACGCCGACAGCCTCGAGCGCCAGGAGTCCAAGATCGTCGCCGCGATCTCCGGCACCGGCGCCGCCGTGGTGGGCCTGACCGAGATCGAGAACTCCGCAGCCCTCGGGGAGGACGCCGACGAGGCCACCGCCACCCTGGTCGCGGCGCTGAACGAGCACGACGGCGCCGGCACCTGGGACTACGTCCGCACCGGCGAGGTCTACGAGTCGCTCGGCCTGACCGGCGGCCAGGACGCCATCACCAACGCGATCATCTACCAGCCCGCCCTGGTCCAGCCCGTCGGCGCGGCGCAGATCCTCGCCGAGCACGAGGCGTTCGACAACGCCCGCGAGCCGATCGGCCAGGAGTTCGTGCCGGTGCGCCACCAGGACGCGGTCGAGGAGAGCGGCGAGCCGTTCTTCTTCACCATCAACCACTTCAAGTCCAAGGGCTCCGCCGACGCGGAGGACGCGGACCTGGAGGAGGACCCGGTCCAGGGCAACGCCCGCACCTCCCGCCTGCAGCAGGCCGAGGCGCTGCTGACCTGGAGCGAGGAGACCGCGGCCGAGCTCGGGGTCGAGGACGTCTTCCACGGAGGCGACTTCAACGCCTACTCGCAGGAGGACCCGATGCAGCTGTTCTACGACGCGGGCTACACCAACCTCGTCAAGGAGCACGAGCCGGACTCCTGGTCCTACAACTTCGACGGCCGCACCGGCTCGCTCGACCACGTGATCGGCAACGAGACCGCCACCGCCCGCGTCACCGATGCGACGAACTGGCAGATCAACGGACCCGAGTCGGTCATGGTCCAGTACGGCCGCTACAACAACAACGTGGTGGACGTGTACGAGGAGGGCGTGTTCGGCTCCTCGGACCACGACCCGATGATCGTCGGCATCGACGCGGGCTTCGCCGAGGTCACCGTGCCGAGCTTCACCGACGTGCCCGAGTCGAACCTGTTCTACGACGAGATCACCTGGATGGCCGAGCAGGGCTACTCGACCGGCTGGGAGGAGGCGGACGGCACCTTCACCTACCGTCCCCTGCAGCCGGTGAACCGTGACGCGATGGCCGCGTTCCTGTGGCGCATGGCGGGCTCGCCCGAGATCGACGGCCCCCGCACCCAGCCCTTCACGGACGTGACCCCGCAGACCGAGCACTACGAGGCGATCATCTGGGCCTACCAGCAGGGCATCACCCGCGGCTGGTCGGACGGCACCTTCCGGCCCACCGAGCCCATCGCCCGCGACGCGATGGCGGCGTTCCTGTACCGCTACGCGGGCTCGCCCGACATCGCCGATCCCACCTCCCCGGTGTTCAGCGACGTCCCGGCGAGCAGCATGTTCGCCACCGAGATCGCGTGGATGGAGTCCGAGGGCATCACCACCGGCTGGCCGGACGGCACCTACCGTCCCCTGAGCTCCACCAACCGTGACGCGATGGCGGCGTTCCTCTACCGGATGTACGCCGAGCAGGAGATCACGTTCCTGTCCGAGGCCGACTGACCTCGGCATCCTCCACCGCGCGGCGGGGTCGGGCCAGCACGGCCCGGCCCCGCCGCGCGTGCCCGCCCCGGCCGGACCCGTGGCACGCTCGCCGCGGTCCTGCCCCACCCGCCCATGCTCCGAAGGATCCCGATGACCCCCGCCCCACGCCCGGGAGCCCCCGCCCCCGGTGACCCTGCCCCGGGCGCCGCTGCCCGGGGCGACGCTGCCTCGGATGGCGCTGCCCTGGGCGACCCTGCCCCGAGCGACGCTGCCCTGGCCCGCCGGCTGGGAGTGCGCGACGCGGTCGTGATCGGCCTGGCCTCGATGATCGGGGCCGGAGCCTTCGTCTCCCTCGGCGCCGCCCAGGACCTCGCCGGCTCCCTCGCCCCGCTCGCCGTGCTGATCGCGGCCGCGGTGGCGCTGTGCAATGCGACCTCCACCGCGCAGCTGGCCGCCCAGCATCCCAGCTCCGGCGGGGTCTACCACTTCGGCGGGAAGCAGCTGGGCCCCTGGTGGGGGTTCCTGGCCGGCTGGTGCTTCGTGATCGGCAAGATCGCCTCCTGCGCCGCGATGGCCCTGGTCATCGCCGCCTACCTGGTGCCGGAGGCCTGGCAGCGCCCGGTCGCCGCCGCCGTGGTCGTGGCACTGACCGCCGTGAACCTGGTGGGCATCACCCGCACCGCCCGGCTCGCCCGGATCCTGGTCACCGTGGCCCTGGCCGCCCTGCTGCTGACCGGTGGCCGGCTGCTGTGGTCGCTGGTGCCCGTCGCCGGCGCGTCCATCGGCGCCGGCCCTGCCCAGATCCCCGGACCGCTCGCCGATGGCGCGAGCGGGCTGTGGGACGGCGGCCTCGCCGCTGCGCTCGGCACCGGCGCCGGGGGAGGGCTCGGCATCGCACTCGCCGTCGCCCAGGCCGCGGCGCTCCTGTTCTTCGCCTTCGCCGGCTACGCCCGGGTGGCGACCCTCGGCGAGGAGGTGCTCGCGCCGCGGCGGACGATCCCGCGCGCGATCCTCCTCGCCCTCGCCGCGGTCGCCGGCCTCTACCTGCTGCTCTCGCTGGTCCTGGTGGCCGTGGGCCCGGCCCCCGGCACGGACGGCTGGGGGCCGGCACCGTTCCTCGCCGCCCTGGACGTCGTCGGCGCCGGTGGGGGATGGCACGTGATCGTCACCGTCGGCGCCGCAGCGGCGGCCACCGGGGCGCTGCTCGCCCTGATCGCCGGGATCTCCCGCACCGTCCTGGCGATGGCCCGCGAGGGCGACCTCCCGCGTCCGCTCGCCCACGTCAGTCCCCGCTTCTCGGTGCCGCAGCGCGCCGAGATCACCGCCGGCATCGCGGTGCTGATCCTGGTGCTCGCCGCCTCCGACGTGCTGGTGGCGATCGCCGCCTCCTCCTTCGGGGTGCTGCTGTACTACGCCGTCGCGAACCTCGCCGCCGCCACCCAGGACGGGACCTGGCGCCTGTACCCGAGGGCGATGCAGGGACTGGGCCTGCTCGGTTGCCTCCTCCTGGTCGCGGCGCTGCCCGGACGCAGCATCGTCGCGGGCCTCGCTCTGCTCGCGATCGGCATCGCCTACCGCGCCATCGTCCTCGCCCGGCGCCGCACCGCCTGAGGGCAGAGGCGTGCCGCGCCCAGGACCGATGGTGCGCAGTGCATGAGTCCCAGCTGCAGCAGAGTTCGGAGATCGGGCGACCGGGGACGGTTCCGCCGGGGGCCCGGCCGCACTATGATCGCGTACCCCGGGCGATCCGTCCCGGGGACCCGGAGGACCGCCCGCCGAAGGAGCCCGACATGGTCGACGTCCCCGCCCAGCTCGCCGCCGTCACCCGCGCATTCCGCACCGAGAAGCGCGATGGCGTGCTCATGAACGTCCAGACCCTCGAGCAGGACTATCCCGCCCCGATCGACGACGTGTGGGAGGCCGTGACCTCCGCCGAGCGGATCGGCAGCTGGTTCCAGCCCGTCGGCGGGGACCTGCAGCTCGGCGGCACCTACCAGATCGAGGGCAACGCCGGCGGCACGATCCTCACCTGCGCACCCCCGGCCGACGACGCCGCCGAGCGCACCGCGGAGTACAGTGCGACCTGGGAGTTCGGGGGCGGCATCTCCTGGATCGCGGTGCGCCTGACCGCACTGGGGGAGGGGACCCGCGTCGAGCTCGAGCACTCCGCCCACGCCGAGCAGGAGTCCACCGAGTTCTGGGACACCTACGGCCCCGGCGCCACCGGTGTGGGCTGGGACGGCGGCCTGCTGGGCCTGTCCCTGCACCTGGGCGGGGTCGAGGGCTCCCTCTCGCCGCAGGAGGCCGAGGCCTGGGCCGGCACCGAGGAGGGGCGCTCCTTCTACCGCGGCTCCGCCGACGGCTGGGCCGTCGCCCACGCCGCCTCCGGGGCCGTCGACGCCGAGACCGCCCAGCGGCAGGCCGACACCACCTACGCCTTCTACACCGGCGCCGGCGCCTGAGCGCACTCGCCTGCCCGGCCCGCCCCGCCCCGGGCCAGCAGTGACGCGGGCCTGCAGTGACACGGGCCTGCAGTGACGCGGGCCTGCAGTGGCCCGGGCCTGCAGAGCTTTGCCGCACCCAGGGCCGATGCTGCGCGGAGCATGAGTCGTCAGCGCGACAAAGCCCAGCGTTCGGGCGACCGGGGTCAAGTGAAGTTCGTCCAGGTGGTGTCGGCGTCGATCAGCCAGTGATTGCGCAGGGTGAGGGCGCGCTCGAAGGCGGCCAGCGCCCCGATCACCAGCAGCGAGGTGTTCGCCCAGGCGGGCAGGCTGATCGGTGAGGTGAAGGTGCCGACCCGCTCGGCGACCGGCTCGAGCGTCGTCACCTGTTCCACGATCTGCGGGACGGTCACCGCGAGGCTGATCAGCAGCACCAGCACCGCGACCACTCCCAGCAGGCGGGACAGGGCGGGGTGCCGTTGCCCGAACCGCGAGCGGCGCCCCTCCATCGTGCGGGGATGGGGACGCAGGGCCCGGGCGGGGCCCTGCTCGGGCACCAGATGCATCCGGGTGAGACCATAGGTGCCGGTCGCGACCTCGATCGCCCCGTCGGGCACCGGGAAGACGGCGGGGAAGTTCGCCCGCGCCACCTGCACCCCGTCGCGGTACAGCGCGGCCTGCGGCCTCTGGCTGCGCTTCGACGAGGAACCGGTCCCGGACCCCGCGCCCTCCTCGGCGCCGGATGCCTCGGCATCGGACGTCGATGGCCCGAACCAGTCGTCCCAGCTGCCCAGCCAGTCCGTCAGCGCCGAGCGGCTGCCGGGCTGCTCGGCGTCGTCGCCTTCCGGCGGGGTCAGCGGCTCCGGACCGACGTCACCGGTGACGGCGATGTCGTCGGGAGCGGCCTTCTTCTCCCCCTCGAGCTCATTGGCCAGGTACCGGACGTCCACGGCGAACTGCACGGGCGTGCCGTCCGGGGCGGTGGTGTCGTGGAAGAACACGGTGCGGGTCAGCAGCTGCCAGAGGCGGAACGGGGGCAGCGCGGAGCGGTCGCCGGGCCGATTGCGGCGGATCTTTCGGCGGCGGCGATGGGTGCCGAACATCGTCCCTCCTTCGCGGGCTGCGATCTCCCCGGGACGCGGTCAGCCCGGGCTGCGGTGGCAGTGCGTGTCCCATTCCACCGGGCTGAGGAGCCGGGGACAAGATGTCATCTGTCATCCCTTGGGATGAGGTTCCTGCCGTGCATCGAGGGGATCGGTGGGCAGGCGCCGACGGGGAGCGGCCGGACGCGCAGTGCGGCTCAGCCGCGACGCAGCGACGTCGGCAGCTCCTCGAGCAGCCGCAGCCACAGCTCCGAGCTGGTGGGATAGCTGGGCACCGCATGCCGCAGCACGTGCACCGGGACCCGGCCGACGATCGCGATCGTCGCCGCGTGGAGCAGCTCCGAGGCCTCGGGGCCGACGAACGCCGCGCCGAGGACCGTGCCCGCGCGGGCATCGACCACCAGCTGCGCGGTGCCCGTGACGTCGTCGCGCAGCAGCGCCGACCCGCCCGTGCCGGCGAACGGCACCCGGGCGGTGATCACCTCGTGCCCCGCCTCGCGGGCCGCCGCCTCGGTCAGCCCCACCGAGGTGACCTGCGGGTCGGTGAACACGACCTGCGGGACCGGCACCTGGCCGGGCACCGGTTCGAGGGGCTCACCGGTCGCGCCGGCGCGGATCGCCTGCCCGACCACTCGGGCACGGTACTTGCCCCAGTGCGTCAGCGGCGCCTCCCCGCTCGCATCGCCCACCGCATGCAGCCAGCCCGGCAGCCGATCCCCGAGGACGTCCTCCGTGCTCAGACCGACGCTCTCCAGACCCACATCCTCCAGCCGCGGGCGGCGCCCGGTGGCGGCCAGCACCTCGTCCACCACCAGCTCCCGTCTGCCGCTGCCGTCCCGGACCTGCAGGGTCACCTGTCCGCCGTGGATCTTGCCCAGCCCGGAAGCCTGCGGCCGCGCCCGCTCGCCGGAGACGACGGACGCGCCGAGCTCGACCCTCACCCCGGCCGCGCGCAGAGCCTCCAGCACATCCTCGCCCGCGAACGGGTCGAAGCCGCTCAGCAGCGACCGGCCCCGCACCAGCAGCGTGACCTCGGCGCCGAGCGCGGCCATCCAGGTCGCGGCCTCCACCGCGACCACCCCGCCGCCGACGATCGCCAGGCGCTGCGGCACCTCCCGCACCCCGGTCGCATCCCGCGAGGTCCACGGCAGCAGCGGCGCGAGCGTCTCCGGGATCACCGCGGCCGAGCCGGTGGCGAGCACCACCGCGCGCCGGGCCCGGACCCGGGAGGCGCCGGGTGCGTCAGGGGGAGTCCCGTCGGATGTCGCGCGCGGGGTGACCAGCACCTCGCGCTCGCCCACCAGCCGACCGTGCCCGCGCACCACCTGGATGCCCGCGCCCTCGGCCCAGTCGACCTGCCCGGCGTCGTCGTAGTGGGAGACCCAGGCGTCGCGGCGGGACAGCAGCGCGTCACGGTCCAGCCGCGGGGTGCTGATCCCCTCCAGGTGCGCGGCGGCATCTGCTACGGAGAGGGGGCGCAGCAGTGCCTTGGACGGCATGCAGGCGTAGTAGGAGCACTCACCGCCCAGCAGCTCACCCTCGATGAGCACGGCGGTGAGGTCGGTGCCCGCGATCGCGTACTGGGCAACGTTCTCGCCGACGGAACCGCCGCCGATCACGACGACATCGGCGGTGATCTCGGTGGGGGAGGGCTCTGCAGGGGTGGCAGTGGGCTTCATGGTCCGACGCTACGCCCCGCGCAGCGCTCGAGGAACCCCCGCCGCCCGGCCCCGATCCCCTCCGCCCGGCACTATCACCCGAACACCCTCCCTCACGACGCCTTATGAGGCGCATAAGTACGTAGAGTGGAGGTTCCCTGCATCCCGACCAGGTGAGGAGCCCGGACGATGACGACCTTCGAGAACGGCCTGCGGGCGATCGAGCTGACCGATACCGAGCGCGGAGCGCTCCAGGAGCTCGCGGAGTATCCCTTCTACTCGGCGCTGCTGGGCCGACGGTCCCGCCGCTTCCCCGTCGGCGGAGAGGTCCCGGACGGCGCGCTGGCCTTCACCAGCCGCAAGCCCGCCCGGCCGCTCACGGACCTGCAGCGGGCGCTCGTGCTCGCCACGGCGACGGGCCAGACCGGCTGGCACCACCTCATCACTCGGCACCCCGGCTACGCGCCGAGCCTGCCGAACTACAGCGGCTCGGCGATCGGCCGCACCTTCCCGTCGGCCGCCGGATTCCACACCACCCAGTTCTTCTTCACCGACGATTCCGGCACCTACTTCCTCCCCACCCGCGACGAGCCGCTGGAGACCCAGCTCGGCCCGGACACCTTCGCCAGCGGCGATGCCGTGCAGGACGCGCTGAACGCGATCCTCGCCCGGGCGGTGCGGATCGGGCAGTCGCGCATCCACCTGCCCCGCGAGCAGCCCTACTTCGAGGGGCACAACACCTGGATCGGCAATCATCCCGGCTCCCTGCTGGTCATCCCGGTCGCCGACCTCGCCCAGCAGACCCTGCTGAACATCGCGTTCTTCGCCCAGAACGGGTACGTCCTGTTCGACGACGTCAACGGCCGCCCGATCCCCGGCCTCGAGAGGTTCGCGCACCGCCTGCAGCACTTCGAGGACCCGCAGCCGCTGAGCTTCGTGGACCAGTACTCCCTGGCCGAGGCCAGCGCCGAGCTGATGACCTCCAGCTATGCGGGGCACCTGGCCCTCGGCCCGCTGGGGCTCGGCGGCTGGAGCTTCGACGGCATCGACCGGCTCTCGATGCTGGGCGCCTCCGGTGACCCCGAGGTGCCGGGGCTCGGGTTCCGCTACGACGAGGACGACCGCTGGTCGATGCCCAACCCCACCGGTCTCGAGGGCGTGTTCGAGACCTTCACCCGGGCGCACCACGGGTCGATGCGCGGCGTCGTCGAGGCGCTGGTGGAGCGGAAGTTCGGGCCGGGCGGGCCGTTCCACCCGCAGACCCCGGGGCCCTGGAGGGACAGCCCGCGGGTGCGCGGGGCGGCGGCGCCGTTCGACGAGGAGTTCATCGAGCTGCTGACCGTGCAGCTGGAGTACATCGACGAGACCTTCGGGAAGTTCCCGGCGACGGTCCCCTCGGTGTGGATCATGAACTATCTCCAGGCCCAGCACCTGGACACCGACTACTACGACGAGCTGTTCACCCCCGGCGCCTACCTGCCCACCCACGCGAACGAGCAGGAGCGCTGGGGGAGCTGACGCGGAGCGGGAGCCGACGCGGCGGCGGAGCTGCGCTGACGCCGAGCGTCCGCGCCATCCGATCCCGTCAGAGCCCTGCGAGTACCTCTCGCACCACGGTGCCCGGGTCGGGGGCGTCCATCACCGCGCGCACCAGCGCGACCCCGGCCACGCCCGTGCGGGAGAGAGCAGGGACGTCGGCGGGGGTCACGTCTCCGATCGCGACGATCGGGAGCATCGTCGACCGCACCAGCGGGGGATACCCGTCGGCGCCGAGCGGCTGCCGGCCGGAGTCCTTCGTGGGAGTGCGGCGGAACGGGCCGGCACCGAGGTAGTCGAGATCGACGGCGACCTCGGCGGACGCCCGGACCAGCTCGAGCGTCCCCGTGGTCAGGCCGATGATCGCCTCCGGCCCGAGCAGCGCCCGGGCGTCGGCGACGGGCAGGTCGTCCTGACCGAGATGGACGCCGTGAACGTGCGCACCGCGGGCCCGGGCGACCGCCGCGACGTCGGCCCGGTCATCGACCAGCACCGTGGTGGCGGGGCGGGCGGCGTGCACGGCGCCGGCTACGGCGAGCACCAGCTCGAGCAGCTCCCGGGTGCTCGCCTCCTTGGCCCGCACCTGCACCACCCCCGCCCCGGCGGCCGCGGCCTGCGCGGCGACCTCGACGGTGCGCGGACCTGTGCCGGAGGTGACGAGATAGCAGCGCAGGTCCAGAGCACGCCGGCGGGGCTGATCGAGGTGGGCGGAGGGGCTCATGGGCATCGTCCGATCTCGTCGAGGGCGTCGAGCAGTTGCATCCGGAAGCTGCCGGGACCGGTGGCGCGCGACTCGGCGAGCTCTCCTGCCAGGTTCACCCAGGTGGTCGCCGCGAGCGCCGCGGCGAAGGAGTCGTCCGTGACGGCGGTGCAGGCCGCGGTGAGCGCGCCGAGCAGGCAGCCGGTCCCGGTCACGCGCGGCAGCAGGACCGAGCCGCGCTCGAGCCTGACCTGCGCGTGCGGGCTCTGCACGAGGTCCACCTCGCCGGAGACGGCGACGGTGCCGCCGGTGCGGCGCACGACCTCTCGTGCTGCCTGCTCGGCACTGCCCGGAGCGGCCGTGGAATCTGCGCCGCGACCGCCCGTCCCCGCTCCGACCAGGGCCATCACCTCGGAGGCGTTGCCGCGCACTACTGCCGGCCGCGCCCCGAGCAGCTTCTGGGCGAGCGGGGTGCGCACCGGCGCGATGCCGATCGCCGTCGGATCCAGCACCCACGGGCGCGAGTCGCAACGGGCGACCTCGACCGTGGCCGGGATCCCCGCCATCCCATCGGTGCTGAGCGTGCCGAGGTTGACCAGCAGGGCGTCGGCGAGGGTCGTGACCACCGGGGCCTCGTCGAGGGTCTCGGTCATCATCGGGCGCGCCCCCGCGGCGAGCAGCCCGTCGGCCACCAGCTGCATCGACACGGTCGCGGTGAGGCAGTGGATCAGCGGCGCCCCCTCCCGCACCGCCGCGATCACGGGCCGGGCCCGCGCCAGGTCTGCGTCGTCCGCCGGTGTCGGGGCAGAGCTGTTCATCGTGCCCCTCGCTCGGCGACCTCGTCGAGATCGGTGTCGACGTCCTGCGGGGACAGCCGCGGCCCGAGCAGCGCCCCGACCACCACCAGCGCTCCCCCGAGCAGGACCATCGCCATGACCGTCGGATGCCGGCCCAGCCACGGCTCGAGCGCCGGCACGTAGAACGGGTACAGCGCTGGCAGCACCAGGGACAGGCTGTACGCAGAGCCGTAGCCGGTCGAGCGCACCTCGGTCGGGAAGCGCTCGGAGAGGTACGCGGCGATCGGGCCGTACGCGGAGACCGTCGCGACCTGCAGCAGCGCCGCGAGCAGCGCGGCGATCGCGAGCGAGGGGGCGTGCACCGCCGCCCAGAACAGCATCGGTCCGAGCACCGCCGCGACGAGGCCCCAGACCACGAGCAGCCGTCGCCTCCCGACGAGGCTCGAGAGGTGCCCCGCGAGCGCCATCACGAGGGCCTGCGCGATCGAGGCCGCGCCCATCACCAGCGGCACCGCCTCCGGGGTGAGCAGAGAGTCGGTGGACAGCCGCGCGGTCAACAGCAGCACCGTCGAGTCGGTGAGCAGCCACAGGCCCGTCATCAGCACGAACGCCTGCCAGAACGCGGGAGCCCAGCGTCCGGCCAGCAGGCTGCGCAGCCCAGCGCGCGGGGCCGACGGGACGGTGGACGGGGCGGAGCCCGACGAGCGGGCGGTCGCCGCCGAGCGCCGGCGCGGCATCGGCGCGTCCACCACGTGCCGTCGGTAGTAGAGCATCATCCCGAGCGACAGCGCCGCCCCGGCGACGAACAGCGCCCGCCACCCCCACGCCGCGTACTGCTCGGGGCCGAGCACAGCCAGCAGGGCCGCCACGGCGAAGGCGATCGTGGCCTGCGCCCACGGCGCCATCGACAGGATCAGCCCGCTCATCAGCCCGCGCCGCCGCGGCGCCGACCACTCCATGGCCAGCGGGATCGCCGCCGAGTACTCGCCGGCGACGAAGACCCCGCCGACGAAGCGCAGAGCGAGCACGAGCGCGACCGTCCCGGCGCCGAGCACCTCATGCGTCGGGACCAGGGCGATCGCGAGCGCGCACCCCGCAGTGCCCGCGATCGCGAGGCGCGTGGTGCGTGTGCGTCCCAGCCGGTCCGCGATCCGCCCGAACACGACTCCGCCGACGGGCCGGCCCAGCAGCATCGCCACGATGATCAGCGCCCCGGCCGAGGCGGCGGCCGACGGGCCCGCGATCACGAGCATCGCCGGAGCCAGCGCCGTGACCGGAAGGAACACGTGGATGTTGTCGATGAGGTTGCCGACCACGCCGGCGCGCAGCGCGGCCCGACCCTCGGGAGGCAGGGTGCGGAGCGAGGAGGAGGAGGTGGGATCTTCGAGGGCCGTCATCGCCCGACCTCCGGGGTCACCCGTCGGGCCTGCTCGAAGAACTCCAGCTCATGGCGGCTCGCGAGGAGGAAGGCCGTCGCCGCCTCCGCCCGGATCGCAGGGGAGGCCGCGGCCAGCTCCCGTTCGACCACCTCGAGTGCCCCGCGCACCCCGTCGACGAAGCTCGGGTCGCGGTAGGTCAGCAGCCACGCCGCATAGGGGTGACCCTCCGGTACCTCGGGCAGACCCGCCCCCACCTGCGCATACAACCAGAAGCAGGGCAGCGCCGCGGCCGCGCCGACGGCGGTCGGTGCGCTGAGCGCCCGCGCGAGCAGGAAGTCGGTGTACGCACTGGTCACCGGGCCGACGGGTACTGCTGTCGCCTCGGGTCGGTTCGCGAGCCAGCCGCGATGCAGCTCGAGCTCCGTGTCCACGCAGTTACGGGACGATGCGGCCCAGAACTCGGCAGCGGCGGCATCCTGCGAGGTCTCCGCCAGCGCGGCGAGGGCGCGGGAGTAGCGCTGCAGGTAGTGCGCGTCCTGCGCGAGGTAGAAGGCGAACTGCCCCGCCGGCAGGCTCCCGTCCACGAGCGCCGCGACGAAGCCCGAGTGCTCGATCGCCGCCGCCAGCTGGGACCCGGCCGCCCACAGCGCCTCGGTCCAGGGGCCGACGGGCGGGACGGCTGCCGAACGTGCCGAACCGGCCGAGCTCGCCGTGCCGGTGGGGAGCGCGGTGAGCTGCTTGGGCTGCTCCCACCGCTCGGGCACCGCACCCGCGGCGAGCCACGGCGCAGCCGCCCCCGCCGCCGCGAGCCGCCGGCCCCGACGGGCATGGTCGACGGGCCCCTGCCCGCTTCCGACCTGCAGCTCCGCGCCGTGCACGATCGCCTCGTGCAGCCAGTCGGTCGCCCAGGCGAGCGCTGCCTCCGGTGTCTGACCGGCACCGAGGCGGGTGGCGAGCGCGGCGGCGAGCGAGCAGCCGGTGCCGTGCGTGCTGGCGGTGTCCACGCGGGTGGAGCGCACGACGTGCCGGGAGCCGTCGGTCGCGATCCAGGTGTTCGTGACTGCGCGAGCCTGGAGATGGCCGGTCTTGACCACCACGGCGACGCCGGTCTCGGCGGACCAGCGCACGGCCTGCTCGAGGGCTTCGTCCTCGCTGATCGCGCGGGTCTCGCCGGTGAGCACGGCGAGCTCGTCGATGTTCGGGGTGACCACGGTCGCCAGCCGGCAGAAGCGCAGCATCGCCTGCTCCGCCTCGGTCTCGAGCAGCCTGTCGCCGCTGGTCGCGACCATGACCGGGTCCACCACGAGCACGCGCGGCGCCTGCGCCCGCACCCACGTCTCGACGGTGTCGATGATCTCCGCGGTACCGAGCATGCCGGTCTTGACCGCCTCGAGCTCGACGTCGTCGGAGACCGCGCGGAGCTGCGCGGCGAGAAACTCCGCCGGCGGGACATGGATGTCGCGAACACCGTGCGTGTTCTGCGCGACCAGCGCGGTCACCGCCGCCATGCCGTACCCGCCCGCGGCGGCAATCGACTTCAGGTCCGCCGCGGTCCCGGCGCCCCCGGTCGGGTCGGTGCCCGCGATCGACAGCACGCGCGGGATCGACGGGCGCTGGGCCGAGGGGCGGCGGACCGACGGGGGAGAGGCCAGCGGCTGCTCGACCAGCGGGTGCCGGACCGACGGGGGAGGGGCCGCGGGGCCGCCGTCGTGGAGGGTCGCCGGAAAAAGGGTGCAAGGATCCGAGCTCATGCGGACATCCCTTCGCTAGTACGAACTAGATCAGGTTCCACGGGTGTGATCTCAGCGCCTCGGGCGCACCCCGTGTCCAGTGGTCGAGTGTAGAGCAGAGGCCGGGGGGCGGTCGGGGTGGCCGGGGAGGAGGGCGATGCTCCGGTCGATGGCGGTGGGCGTTCCGGCAGGTCGGCGCTCCGGCGCTCTGGGGGTCCGGCGCCCCCGGTTCCCTGGCGCTTCGACGCCTCGGCGCTCTGGCTCTCCGATGCGCCGACGCCCCGGATCCCCGGCGCTCTGGGGGCGACCATCGTGCTTCTCTCCCGCACCGTCCGCGAGGGAGCACTGGCGCCAATACACCAGGGGTGTGACAGGCGAACGAGTATCCACCATTTATTGTGAATAACGCTGTGCATGATGGGGCATTGTGGAGGAACGGTGGCCTCCTGAGAGGCTTAGGGCGGAAGATTCTGGGGGCTGGCGAGAAAGTTATCCACATATTCTCTCCAGCTGTTTCCCGGGCGACCCTTCTCGACTAGTCTGGAAGCCTGCGGTGAGACGAGACGGAGCGCCGAGCAGCAGGGCCTCGCCACTCGGCCCGAACCCGAGCTCCGCCCCCGTCGCTCCCACTGCAGTCACCATCACCGCAGTCACCATCACCACTGCCACTGCCGCTGCCCGCCGCCACAGCCGCCGGAGAGGAGAGCCCGATGAGCACCACGCAGTCCGATTCGTCGCCGAACGGGCTCCCCGAGCGTGACGAGCCTGGCCGGGGAGTCGATGGCACGTCGTCGCTCTTCGACTCCCTTCCACGGCGTCTGCGACACGTCGCCGGCCGCAGCGCGCGGACCCGGGAGAGCCTTCCTGAGCGGGGCGGCTGTGCGGACGATCCCCAGCTCAGCGAGGCGACACAGCGCATCTGGGATGCCGAGCGAGCCTCCGCTCTCGCCCTGGCCGCGCAGTATCGCGCCCTGGCGGCGCTCCACGAGTTCGAGGGCGACTACGAGGAGACGACCGAGCTCGACGAGGTCGAGACCCTGCGGGCCGCGCTCGGCCTCCGGGTCACCCGCAGCGCAGCGAGCTGGCACCTGCGGGACGCACATCAGGCTGTCCATCAATTCCCGCTCGCGCTGGCGGATCTCGAAACCGGAGCGATGCCCGCCGCCTGGTTCCAGCGCATGCTCAAGGTCTCCCGGAAGCTCTCGGATTCCTCCCGTCGAGATCTCGATTCCGTGATCTCGACATGGTCGACGGATATCAGTCCCGAACGCTTCTTCACCCTGCTGAATGCGCTGGTCGAGCATCTCCTCGACCGTGAATGCCGACCCGACCGAGACCTCGCCCTGGAATCCCGCGTCGAGCTGCTCCCCTCCACGGAATCAGGAATGGGCATTCTCCAGATCACGGGCCCGATCCCCGCCATCCTCTCCCGGTGGAAGTCGCTCGACGAATCCGCGCGCGCCGTCCAGGCCGCGCAGCGAGCCGCGCTGAGGGACGGCACCCCGATCCCCCACGACCCGGACGGCACCGTCCTCGCCAGCGGCCGTGCCCTCCCGCTCGCCCGGCTCCGATTCCTGCTGATGGAGACCGCCGAGCTCGATGTGGACGGTGTCGCCGTGCCCGCCGAGCGGTTCCGTCTGAACGTCACCGTCCCCGCCCTCACCCTGCTCGGGGCCACCGATGAGCCGGGCATGCTCGACGGCATGACCCCGCTGCCACCCTCCCTGGCACGCTCGCTCGCCGGGCAGATCGACGTCTGGTACCGGGTGCTCACCGCGCCCAGCGGCGGGGTCTTCCTCCCGCTGCCCGCCGACCGCGTCACCCCGACCCCCGCCATGCTCGAGCACCTCCGCCTGCGCAACGGGCAGTGCGCCGTCCCCGGCTGCACCCGCCCCACCTCCTGGGCCTCCGAATGCGATCACATCGAGGAGTGCCTGCGCGGCACCCCGGACGCCGGCGGCCCCACCAGCATCGAGAACCTGCACCTGCTGTGCTGGCAGCACCACCTCGACAAGGCCGGTGGCCTGCTCGACCCGATCCGGGAACCCACCCCCACCACCGAACCGGGGCGCACCCGATGGAGGATCGGTCGCGACGGCGACGAGGTCACCGTCATCGACGACATCGACCACGCGAGCCTTCGCATGGTGGACGTGCTGACTGCTGCCTGGATCGCCCACCTCCGAGGCAGACCCGCGGGTGAGCCCCCGCCCGACCCACCCTCACCCCGCCGGATCATCACCGACGGCCCGATCACGGCTGAACCCCCGCCCTACTGACGCGCCCCGCCCTGCCCTGCCCTGCCGCGTCGCGCCCCTCGTCCGTCACACCCCCCACTTAGTCTCGGAGTCATGAAGATCCTGCACACCTCGGACTGGCACTTGGGTCGCACCCTGCACAAGGTCGACCTGCACGAGCACCAGGCCGCGTTCCTCGACTGGCTGGTGGAGCTGGTCTCCGAGCGAGAGGTCGACGTGGTGGTCGTGCCCGGGGACGTCTACGACCGGGCCGTGCCGGCGGTGAGCAGCGTGACCCTCCTGGATCGGGCCCTCGCCCGCCTCGCCGACACCGGTGCGACCGTGGTCCTCACCAGCGGCAACCATGATTCCCCGGAGCGGCTCGGCTTCGGCCGCTCCCTCATGCGCGCCGGCATCCACCTGCTCACCGACCTGCCCGGGATCGAGCATCCGGTCTCGGTGCCGGACGAGCACGGCGAGGTGCTGTTCTTCGGCCTGCCCTACCTCGAGCCGGATCGGGCCCGCACCGAGCTCGTGGGCGACGGGGAAGATCCCCTGCCCCGCAGCCACGAGGCCGTCACCCGCGCCGCCCTGGACCGGGTGCGCGAGAAAGCTGCAGCCCAGCCCGATGCGCGCACCGTCGTGCTCGCCCACACCTTCGTCACCGGCGGTGAGGCCAGCGACTCCGAGCGCGACCTCTCCGTCGGCGGCGTCGACTCCGTCCCGGCCGGAGTGCTCAGCGGCATCGACTATCTCGCCCTCGGCCACCTCCACGGTTGCCAGGAACTCACCCGCAGCGTCGGCGCGCCCGCCTGGTACTCCGGCTCCCCGCTCGCCTTCTCCTTCTCCGAGCGCCACCACCGCAAATCGGTGCTGCTGGTCGAGCTCGGCGCCCCCGGTACCACCGCGAGCGTGGAGCGGATCGCCACCCCCGTCCCGCGCCGCCTCACCGAGCTGCGCGGCACCCTCGAGGAGATCCTCGCCCGCCGCGACGAGCACGCCGGGGACTGGCTGAAGGCCGTCGTCACCGACCCCGCCCGACCTGCCCACCTCCAGGAGCAGCTC
>DXDT01000025.1 GCA_019115335.1 Candidatus Brachybacterium merdigallinarum | reverse complement strand
GGAGACCTGGGCCCCGCTCGCCAGCTGCTGGACGCGGTCGGTGCACCCTTCACCCGCCGCCCGGGACTCGAGCACCTCGAGACACCGGGCGAGGGCGGGGATGCCTTCATGACCTTCTGCGGCACCTGAGGGGGAGCGGCGGACCCGAGGAGGAGCGGCACCTGGACGGGAGTGGCGGATCCGAGCGCACGACGGGCACCGCGCCCCTCGAACGCTCGGTCCGGACCGACGACGCGGCCGGGATGCGGTGTTAGCGTCGAGGGTGAAGGCGAGCAGGCCCCGGAGCCCCGCCGCACCGTGGACCTCTCGTCGCCGCCCCGACGGAAGGAGCACTACCATGGCCACCCTCACCGACCGTTCCATCCTCGTGCTGACCACCAACTTCGGCACCGAGGCCGACGAGCTGCAGCAGCCCGTCACCGCACTGCGCGACGCCGGCGCGACCGTGACCATCGCCGCCACCGAGCCCGGGACCGTCAAGACCCTCGTGGGCGACTGGGATCCCGGCCCCGAGGTCGCGGTCGACACCACCTACGACCAGGTCAGGGCCGCGGACTTCGACGCGGTCGTGATCCCGGGCGGCACGCTCAACGCCGACCAGCTGCGCACCGACGACGCCGCCCAGCAGCTCGTGCGGGGTTTCGCCTCCGACGGCAAGCCCGTCGCCGCGATCTGCCACGCCCCCTGGCTGCTCATCGACGCCGGCCTCGCCGACGCCAGGGACCTCACCTCCGTGCCGACCATCCGCACCGACCTCGTCAACGCCGGGGCGACCTGGACCGACCAGGAGGTCGTGATCGACGACGGGGCCGGCTTCCGCCTGATCACCTCCCGCACCCCCGCGGATCTGGGCGCCTTCAACCAGGCCATCATCGACACCCTGACCAGGAGCACCTCATGAGCCAGAGCATGAGCCAGAACGCCGAGTTCGACGACGTCCGCCTCGCGGCCGATCCCGACGCGCTCGCCGGCGAGCAGATCGGCGCCGACGAGGCCGATCAGCTGGCCCAGGCCGCGCATGACGAGTACGACCGCGCAGCGGACAGCGACGAGGAGTCGCAGCTCAGCATCGACGACGCCCTGGAGACCGACCGGGTGATCGAGGAAGGTGCGGACTCCCGCAACACCGACGGCTACCGCTTCGACGAGACCCGCGAGCGCGGCACCGACGAGACGGTCGCCGCCGAGCAGGGCAACCGCGACGAGGACCGCATGGAGATCGACACCGCGAGCGAGGAGCTCGACGAGATCGCCCGCGGGGAGGATCCCGCTCTCTGACCCGGCCTCTGAACCGACCGTCGAATCGGCCTCTGACCAGGCCCGATCTCGTGCGGTCGCGGGGCGTCGAATAATCCCTTGCCCCCGCTCACGGAGCGGGTCTACCGTGAACGGACACAGGAAAGGAGGTGGTCCGACCAGTGATTTCTCATCGGACATGTGAGGTGGCTCGCCGCTGAGGCGACCGTTCATCCGGACGCGCAGCGAATACCACCGAGCTGCCGGGACCCCCAGGGGTCGGACCTCGTCCCTCCGACCAGCGCACAGCGCGACCTGGGGGTCCTTCCCTGCCCGTACGCAGCCGGGCCGATAGCCTGCGGGCATGACCACCTCTTCCTCCTACGGCCCGGTCGAGCTGATCTCCCCCGACCTCGACGAGACCGCGATCGTGCGCGGCGGCGGCGGAGCGGGCGCCCCGATCGTGCTGCTGCTGCACGGGCTCGGCAGCCACGAGAGAGACCTGGCAGGCCTGGTGCCCTTCCTGCCGACCGACTTCGAATACGTCTCGCTACGTGGGATCCACCGCTACGTGCAGGGCTACGCCTGGTTCGACATGCCGGTGGACCCGCAGCGCCCCGAGGCGATCGAGGCCTCGGCCGCCGCCGTCGAGCGGTGGATCGCCGCACAGACCGCCGCCGGCCGACGCGTCGCGGGCGCGATCGGCTTCTCCCAGGGCGGAGCCCTCGCCCTCCAGCTGCTGCGCCGTGACGCGCACGCCCTGGACTGGATCGTGCAGCTCTCCGGCTTCCCGTTCCCCGCCCCGATGCCCGGCGACGCCGCGCTCGCCGCAGTGCGCCCACCCGCGCTGTGGGGCCACGGCGGGGCGGACCCGCTCTACGACGACGAGCGCGAGCGGTCCGTGCGCGAGTTCATGAGCGCGCACACCGCCCTCGAGGAGGAGCGCCGCCCGCAGCTCGGCCACGCGGTCGACGAGATCGAGCTGCGCGCCGTCGCCGCCTTCCTGGGCCGTCGTGCCGCTGAGATGCCGACCGACCCCCATCGGAGGGGTGACAGGGGTTAAGCTGGCCCGACAGTATATCGCCGACGGGCCGGGGGTCTGGTCGGAAGTGCTCAGGAGGGGTCATGCACTCTGTCGCCGTCGCGACACCATGCCGTCCGTTCGCCGGGATCTCCCGCGCCCGCCTGCTGCTCGTGCTGCTGGCCGGCATCGGGACGCTGCTGATCCTCTCCGCCTGCGGGACGGTGGACTCCAGCACCGAGGTCTCCGCCGACGGCTCCGGCACGCAGACCCTCACCGTGACGATCTCCGAGCAGGACATGGCGGACATCGACGGCGGTGCGGCGACGGTCGAGGCCGTGATCGAGGAGCACAACCCGGGCCTGAGCTACGGCGGCTACGCGATGAACGGCACCGACACCGTCTTCACCATGACGCTCGAGTTCAGCGACGCCGCCGACTACGCCGCGAAGGCCCAGCCCGTGCTCGAGGCCGGGGAGCTGACCACGACCGCCGAGGTCACCTTCACCCCGCCGAGCCCGCCCTTCAGCTCCGGCTACACCCTCACCCGCAACTTCTCCGAGCAGGACCTCACCCGCTGGGCCGTCAAGGCCCTCGTGGACGACGGGAAGATCGCCAATGCCGAGGAGAGCGACATCGACTCCGCGCTCGATGTCGGCGAGACGACCGTGAGCGTCGACGGCGAGGTGCTCGAGAATGGCTGGTCGGAGGACGGCGCCGACGTGTGGACCAACGCCGCCACCGTCGCCTTCGAGAGCGTCTCCGTGGTCACCGCGGGCGCCGAGGACCCCTCCGCGGACTCCTACACCCGCACCCTCACCTACGAGCTGCCGCGCGAGACGTATCTCGACGCGAAGGACGAGTTCGACACCTTCTTCGCCGAGGCGACCCCCGAGGGCGGCGAGCTCACCCCGGCCGGTGACGCCGGCACCACCTGGGTCCTCGCCCTCCCCGCCGGCACCGCCGAGCAGGTCGCGACCTGGACCGATGCGGCCCTCGCCACCAGCGAGAGCGTCTTCACCGTCGAGGTGGCCCCGAACGCGGAGGATCCCTTCTCCGTCGACACCCGGGTGGTGGACAGCATCGAGTGCTCGGTCGCCTGCGGCCAGTACGGGGTCCTCGAGCAGTCCCTCGAGGTGCCCGCCGGGTTCCAGGGCGATCCCGCGGCCGCGGCCGCGGGCGGCACCGAGGAGATCTCCCTCGACGGCGGGCCCGAGCCGCAGACGATCACCCGCTACTACGGCTTCACCGCGGTCGACTACGTCCTCACCGTCGAGCGCGATGGCGGCGGCAGCCTCGAGATGGCGATGTCGATCCCCCTGACCGACGAGGAGGTCGTCACCCAGGAGGCGATCACCGAGTTCCTCGGCGGCGACGTCGACCGCGCCGAGGAGGGGGAGGACGCGATCTACACCCGCACCGCCGAGGCGGCCGATGCCGAGGAGCTCCCCGGGGCGCTGCAGGCGCTCGGGTTCGAGGGCCTGGAGGGCCCGCCGCTGGTCGAGGTGTACGAGGCCGGGGACAGCACCTACGTCGTCTCGCTCATGCTGGGTGTGCGCGAGGACCTCCGTCAGAAGCTCCTCGGCCCCGGCACCTGGACGGTCCAGGGTGATGGCCTGCGCCCCACCACCATCACCGTCGACGAGGTCGGCACCGCCTCCCTCGGTGAGGAGTCGATCACCGTGACGGAGTCCCACGGGGTGTGGATGACCTTCAGCGCCGAGCGCACCGGCCTCGGTGCCGGGCTGATCGTGGGGATCCTGGTGGGCGTCGCCCTGCTCGGCCTGATCCTCGCCGCCGCGGTGATCGCCTTCCTGAACCGCGAGAAGATCGCGGGCCTGCTGCGCGGCTCCGAGACCGATGTCCCGGTGTCCTCGGGCCCGGGCGGCCCTGACTCCGCCCCGGGTCAGGACGGTCCCGGCTCCGCCCCGGGCGGTCCCGGCCCCGCCCCGGGCCCGGGCGGTCCTGGTTCTTCGTCGGGCCCGGGTGGCCCGAGCCTCTGAGACGATCTGCACGGCCCGCTCCCGCACCCCGGGAGTGGGCTGTAGCATTCCTTCATTCCCGCGCGAGAGTCGACGCGGCGATGAGGAGCACCAGGAGATCATGAGCGCCGCCAGCGACGCCCCGAGTGACAGTCCCAGGCCTTCGGGCCTGCCTAGTATCCACCTCCCCCGAGGGGAGCACCGATGGAACTGATCGGTCCCCTCCTCTCCCTCCTCGCCGGACTGGTGCTGATCCTCGCCTGCGGCGGATTCGTCGCCGCCGAGTTCTCGCTGATCACCGTCAACCGCAATGACGTCGAAGCCGCCGTCGACCGGGGTGACAAGCGCGCTCGGGGCGTGCTGACCGGGATGAAGACCCTCTCCACCCAGCTCTCCGGAGCCCAGCTCGGCATCACGGTCACCAACCTCGGCATCGGCTTCCTCGCCGAACCGGCGATCGCCGCGATCGTCTCCCCGCCTCTGCAGGACCTGGGCCTGAGCACGGTGGCCGCCCGCTCCGTCTCGGTCGCGATCGCACTGGTCCTGGCCACCGCCATGACCATGATCTTCGGCGAGCTGGTCCCCAAGAACATGGCGATCGCGGAGCCGATGCGCACCGCGAAGGCCGTGGTCGGCTTCCAGCGGGCCTTCACCACCGTGTTCCACTGGCCGATCCGCCTGTTCAACGGCAACGCCAACGCGATCGTGCGCCGGCTCGGCATCGAGCCGCAGGAGGAGCTCGGCTCCGCGCGCAGCCCCGAGGAGCTCGCCGCCCTGATCCGCCACTCGGCCGACGAGGGCTCCCTCGCCGCCGAGACCGCCCACCTCGTCCAGCGCACCCTCGCCTTCGGCGACCGTCGCGCCCATGACGCGATGGTGCCCCGCGGACGCATGGACACCCTCGACCTCGAGGACAGCGTCGAGGACCTGCTCGACCTCGCCCGCACCACCGGCCACTCCCGCTTCCCGGTGCTGGACGAGGAGAACGAGGTGGTGGGCATCGCCCACATCCGCCAGGGCCTCGCGATCCCCTTCGCCGACCGCGGCGGTGTGCCCGTCGAGAACGTGATGGGCAGTGCGACGTTCGTGCCGGACACCGTGCCGCTGGACGACCTCATGGACACGCTGCGTGCCGGCGGGCTCCAGATGGCGGTGGTGGTCGACGAGTTCGGCGACACCGCCGGTCTGATCACCCTCGAGGACCTGGTCGAGGAGATCGTCGGCGAGGTCCGCGACGAGCACGACGACGAGACCGACGACGTCCCCGAGCCCGACGGCTCCTGGGACCTCGACGCGATCCTGCGCCCCGACGAGGCCGGAGAGCGCCTGGGCGTGACCGTGCCCGAGCACGAGGACTACGACACCCTCGGCGGCCTGGTCACCATGGAGCTGGGCCGGCTCGCCGAGGTGGGGGACGAGGTCGTCATCGACACCGACCCCGTCCCTGGGGAGGAGCCCGCCCGCCTGCGTCTCCAGGTCACCGAGATCGACGGCATGCGCATCGAGACCCTCCACGTGATGGTCGAGCCGGTGCCACGGGAGGACGACGAGGGCCGTGAGCCCGACGAGCGACCCGGCCGCACCGAGCCCCCGGCCCGGTCGGCCCCGGACAGATCAGGCCCGGACAGATCAGTTCCGGCAGGGTCTGCGCAGCACGGTGAGGTGACGGCATGAGCGACTACCTCGGACTGATCCTCACCGTCGTGCTGCTGATCGCCAACGCGTTCTTCGTGGGCGCCGAGTTCTCCCTGATCTCCGCCCGACGCGCCGTGATCGAGCCCAAGGCCCTGGAGGGCAACTGGGCCGCGAAGGTCACGATCTCCGCGATGGAGCAGGTCTCGTTGATGATGGCCGGCGCCCAGCTGGGCATCACCGTGTGCTCCCTGGCGCTCGGTGCGATCAGCGAGCCGGCGATCGCGCACCTGCTCGAGCCGCTGTTCGGTGCCCTGGGCATTCCCGCAGCGCTCCAGCACCCGATCGCCTTCGCGATCGCCCTGTCCCTGGTGACCTACCTGCACGTGGTCTTCGGCGAGATGGTGCCCAAGAACATCGCACTGGCCGGCCCCGAGCGGATGGCACTGGTGCTGGGCCCGATCCTGATGGGCATCGTCACCATCCTCAAGCCGCTGCTGTGGACCTTCAACTCCCTCGGCAATCTCGTGCTGCGCATGATCGGCGTCCAGCCTAAGGACGAGGTGACCAGCGCATTCACCCGCAACGAGGTCGCTGCGATGGTCAGCGAGTCCCGTGAGGGCGGGCTGCTGGAGGACAACGACGAGGCGCTGCTGCTGGGTGCCCTCTCCTTCGACTCCCGCTCGGTGAGCAACCTCGTGATCCCCCGCGAGCAGGTCGCCACCCTGCCGGCCGGGGTCACCGCCGCCGATGCCGAGGCCGCCGCGGTGGAGGGCTTCTCCCGCTTCCCCGTCGCCGCGGCGGACGGCTCCCTGACCGGGTACGTCCACATCAAGGACCTGCTCGAGGCCAGCGCGGAGGCGCGCGAGCGGCCGATCCCCCTCGAGCGGATCCGCGAGCTGCCCCGCATCGGCGCCGATCAGCCGCTGCGGCAGGCCCTGGCCAGCATGCAGGGCTCCGGCGCGCACCTGGGCGCGGCCACGGACAGCGACGGCCGGGTGATCGGCATCGTCACCCTCGAGGACATGCTCGAGGAGCTCGTCGGGCAGATCCGCGACGACTCCCGCGTCGCCGCCTGAGGGTCGGGCCGCACCCCACGCGCCCGGGGGGCGCGGCGGCCGGCCGTGTCCCTGCGGCCTGTCGCGTCCCTGCGTGGGGCGCGGGCCCGCTGCGGGCGGACCGTCCCGGACACCGGAGGGAGCGGCAGGGCAGGATGGGGGGATGAGCCCGATCAGCCTGCCCGGACCCGATGCCCAGTGCCCGCTCCCCGGGCCTCCGGAGAACGTGTGGCTCCGGGCGGTGCGGAACAATCCCGACCACGCCCGCGGCTACGCCGAGCGGTGGCGGCGCATCGAGGCCTCCGGCCAGGACATCCACGGCGAGGGCCGGCTCGTCGATGCCATGGCGCCCCGCGGGGCCGCGATCCTCGATGCGGGGTGCGGCAGCGGCCGGATCGGCGGCTACCTCGCCCGCGCCGGACACCGCGTCACCGGGG
This sequence comes from Candidatus Brachybacterium merdigallinarum, assembly GCA_019115335.1. GTDB lineage: Bacteria > Actinomycetota > Actinomycetes > Actinomycetales > Dermabacteraceae > Brachybacterium > Brachybacterium merdigallinarum. The sequence goes on along the minus strand of DXDT01000025.1, from coordinate 5,060 downwards.
TCGACCTGGATGAGCACCTGATCGAGGTGGCCCGGGAGGACCACCCCGGCGCCCGCTGGGAGGTGGGCAACCTCGCCGAGCTGGACCTGCGCAGCCCTGAGCAGAGCAGCCCAGACCCGAGCGCCCCTGTGCAGAGCGGACTCGACCAGCGCAGTCCCGAGCAGAGCGCCCCTGAGCAGGCAGGGCGCGCGCTCTTCGACCTCATCGTCAGCGCCGGCAACGTGATGACCTTCCTGGCCGGCAGCGAGCGTCGCCCGGCCCTGTCCCGGATGCGCGAGCACCTGGCCGAGGGCGGCCGCATCGTGCTGGGCTTCGGCCTCGAGCGCGGCTACGAGCTCGCGGACTTCGAGGCGGATGTCGCAGCGAGCGGACTGGTGGTCTCCCAGCGCTTCGCCGGCTGGGACCTGCATCCTCCCGAGCACGACCCCGGCTTCCTGGTCGCGGTCCTGACCCGCGCCTGACCAGGCGGGACGCTCCACGCACCGGGCAATCCTGACCACGTGCCCAGCCAGCCACTCCCGGCACGAACTGGCGGCTGGTGATGAGGTCACCCCGTATAGCGGGGGACCTCATCACATGGCGCCACTCCTTGCCCGCGCGGGCCGGGCCGGATGCTGGGCGGGCTGTCGCGAGCGCGGCTCAGCTGTCGATGCGGCCGCCGCCGGTCTGCTGGTCGGTCTCGCGCAGATCTTCGGCCTGCTCGGAGGCACTGAGCTCGCCGCCGCTGGTCATCCGGATCTCCCCGGTGAGCGTGCTGTGGCCGCCGTGGCTCTCCGCGCCGGGAACGCTGGTGACCGTGGTCAGCAGGAACACCGAGTCCTCGAGCGCCTCGACGCCGTGTCGCTGATGGGTGAGAGCTTCGACGAACCCGGTGCCGATGACCACCGGATCCGACCCGGTGATCTTCACGTTGCCGCGGATGACCTGCATGGACGCGGCGGGCGGGGAGTTGTGCTCGCCCAGGCGCACGCCCTTCTTCAGGGCGATCACGGTCTGGCGCAGCGGACCGTCGTGGATGATGAGCTCGGCGTGGCGACCGTGGGGTGCCGCGCGGGCCTTGTCGATGGCGATGGTGATCGCGTCGGACAGGGAAGCCATGGGAATCCTCCTCCTCAGGAGAGAGTCGTCGGTCCCTTCCCAGTATCTCCCGGGGTCCGGGCCGCCGCTCGTGAATCAGCGAAGACGGAGAAGCTGCATCACCGGCGCCCGACTGCGATTGTCCCGCGGAGATTCGTGGACATGATGTACGTGATGTACGCGGATCTCTGCAGAACACACAGTGCTGGCCGACGGTGCTCACGACCGTCGGCCCCCTGCTCCAGGGCCTCAGCCGGGACGCTGACCCTAGTCCTCCGCGAGGCCGGAGGCGGCGTCGCGGGCGAGATCCAGCATCGCCCGCTCGCTGATGCCGAGCCTCCGAGCTGCAGCGGCGACGTCGCGGAACTCCGGTTCGCGGCGCACCACGGTGCCGACGGCGTCGCGGGCGATCTTCACGTCGATCTGCTGCCCCCGGACCTCGATCTGCTCGAAGGACCGGGTGCGGATGATCCGCTCGACCCGGTGCATCCGCACGCCCAGGGTGCCGGTGCGGTCCATCAGCACGGCCGCGATCGACGCGGCGTCCTCCGCCCTGACCAGGGCATGGATCGTGACGGCAGGGCGGCCGTGCTTCATCGTGATCGGTGTCAGCCAGGCATCCAGGGCCGCCCCTGCGAGGAGGTCGGTGAGCGCCCCGGGCCACAGCCGCGGATCGAGGTCGTCCACATTCGCCTCGAGCTGCACGGCCGACGTGGGAGTGTCGTGCGCATCCGTGGCTCCGGCGGCGCCGGTGGTGGTGGCTGCGTCAACCGGCTGCCCCACCAGCACCCTCACCACGTTCGGTCGGCCCGGGGTGTCCCTGGTGCCGGCGCCGACGCCGAGTGCCTCGCTCACCATCGCCGGCTGCGGGCCCGAGGTCGCCGCCAGACCGCGCAGGAGAGCGACCCCGGTCGGGGTGGCCAGCTCACCGATGCCGGGCGCGACCCCCTCCGGGACCCGACGGCCGCCGTGCTCGTGGGGGCCGCCGGCCATGTGCTCGGGCACCACGGCTGACTGCTCGGGCACGATGGCTGAACGCTCGGGCACTGCGGCATCGGAGTCCGGGGCAGCGGCGACGGCTGGGTGCGGAGTGTGATCACCCGTGTCGTGTGAGGAGTGAGCGCCGTCGTGGTCGTGTGCATCGCGGTGCGAGTGCGAGTGCGAGTGTGGGTGTGAGTGCGAGTGCGAGCCCGGGTGCGCGTGGCCGTGCGGAGGGGCTCCTTCGTGCCGGTGCTCGTGCCCGCGCGGGGGCAGGAGCTCACCGGCGACCGTCGGCCAGCCGAGCGTCAGGCGGGCGACCGCCGGGACCGGCACGGGGATGTCGCCGTGCGCTGCCCGGATCCGTCCGCTGCCCACGGCGAGCACGCTGCCCGTCGCCTCGGTGATCCCCAGCTGCCGCCAGGCCTCGCAGGCCCCGATCACGTCCGCCAGGGAGTCCAGCGCGCCCACCTCGTGGAAGTGGACCTCGTCGGCAGGCACGCCGTGGGTCGCCCCTTCCGCCTCGGCCAGACGCCTGAAGACCGCGAGCGTGAGGTCGATCGTGCGCTCGGGGACCGCAGCGTTCCCGCGGGAACGCTCGAGCAGCTCGCGGATCGATGACCAGGTGCGATGCGGCGGGTCCTCGACCAGGACGTCAACATCGACCTTCACCGCGCGCTGCCCGGCCCGTTCCACCTCGCTCCGGATGAACCGCACCGAGTCGGGAACCAGCGCATCGAGCACCCGCTGCACGCCGTCGAGATCCGCCCCGGCATCGACCAGCGCGGCCAGGAGCATGTCCCCGGCGATCCCGGCGGTCGCATCGATATAGGCCTGGCGGGCCGGGGGCGTGGCGGCGGTGACGTCGGCAGTCATGGATCGATCGTAGGCCCGTTCCCGAGGTCGACCCCAGGGCCGGGCCAGATCGGCACCGAATCAGTAACATAACAAAACATAACAACATGCACGAGCCCGCGAGGTGCGTAACCGGCTGCAACAGATCGGGATACCGTGACGGCACCGACGAGGCGGGAGGCGCCATGGATACCGATCCGTTCACCCCGGGCTTCGGCCTGACCCCACGGGTGCTCGCGATGCAGGGCACCCCGGTGGAGGACTTCGCCGCGGCGCTCGCCGGGAGGCGCTCGGTGGGGGAGCGGTCCGTGCTGATCACCGGTGCCCGCGGCGTGGGAAAGACGGTGCTGCTCTCCCAGCTGCAGGACGTCGCCGCCAATGCGGGCTGGCAGGTCGTCGTCCTGCACACCTCCTCGACCTCGATGGTCGACGAGCTGCGCGGCGCCGTCGTGGATCTGCTGCGCGCCCATGACCCTCAGGCGACCAGCCGCACCCTCACCCGCGCCGAAGCCGGGGCCGTCGGCGCGAGGGCAGGCATCGAGCTCGACGTCACCGACCGCTACCAGGGCGAGAAGGTCCCGCTGGGCCGGCTGCTCGAGCGCCTGGCCGAGCTGCTCACCGCCCAGGGCACGGGCCTGCTGGTGGCACTGGACGAGGTGCAGGCCGCCGACCGCGACCAGCTCCACGAGATCGCCCAGCACATGCAGGACCTCACCGGCCGCGGCCTCAGCGTCAGCTTCGTCGCCGCCGGGATCCGCTCCGGGGTCGACGACCTGCTGGCCCACCCCCGCACCACCTTCCTGCGCCGCGCCCACAAGGTCGAGGTCGGCGGGGTGGACGTCGGCACCGCGGCCGAGGTGATCCGCCAGACCGTCGCCGACACCGCCAAGAGCATCACCCCTGAGGCCGCCGTGCGCGCCGGGGAGATCTCCCAGGGCTACCCCTACCTGATCCAGATGATCGGCTCACAGGCCTGGCAGCGCAGCGGGGACGCCGAGACCATCGAGCTCGAGGACGTCGAGGGCGCCGCCGCCCCCACCATCGACGCGATGATCCACAACGTCCACGGGCCCGCCCTGCGCGACCTCAGCGGACGCAAGGCCGAGTACCTCCACGCGATGCTCGAGGACGACGGCCCCTCCCAGGTCGCCGAGATCGCCGAGCGGATGGGCATCGACGGTGCCAACCAGAACGTCCACCGCAGCCGCCTCATCCACGACGAGCTGATCCGCCCCGCCGGCCGCGGCCTCGTCGAGTTCGCCATGCCCTACCTGCGCGAAGCCCTCGAGCGGCGCCGCGAGACCGGCTCCCTGCGACTCGCCCAGGGCCCGGCGCGCGTGGCCCGACCCGTCCCCCGCACGCAGCGCTGATCTGCGCCGCCGCCGCAGGTGGCGGAGGCGATCACCACTGCACAGCATCCTCGCCGAGGGAATGGGGAGTACTCCCCATTCCCTCTCCCGGCCGGGGCTCGTAGCGTCACGGGGGAGACCGTGAGGGTGCGTGCCGCAGCGAGGGGGAGCCGTGTCGGACAGCACGTCGGGCAGCATGTCGGGCAGAGCGTCATCAGCAGCAGGACCAGCAGGCCGTGGACAGAGCATCGACGAGCATCCGCGCCTGACCGGCCTGCCGGGACCCTCGCGCCTGGTCCGCATCTCCGACGGGGCCTGGAACTGGCTGCGCACCGCCGTGCTGACGGTCGGCGCCGAGGCCGGAGCGCCGCTCGGCGATCTCGAGGACACCCTCCCCAGCAGCGAGGAGCTCGACGAGCCCACCGAGGAGCAGATCCGCGAGCTCCACGCCGCGGGGATCCTCGTGGACGCCCCGGAGGCCGAGCCCGATCCGAGCGGCGACCCCGACTCGAGCGGCGACCCCGACGCGATCGGCGGCGCCGACGACGAGCTGCGCCTGGAACCGCACTGGGAACAGGTGCTGCGCACGGGCCTCACCTCCCCGGTGACCGCCGACCTGGTGTGCGTGGACGGCACCGACGCCTGGACCAGCACCCTCCACATCGCCGGCCGGGCCGTGCTGATCACCGACCAGGTCCGTGAGCTGGACGCTGACGAGAGGAGCCTGCGCCTGGGCCGCCGCAGCAGCGCGGTGCTCCTCGGCATCACCACGATCGACCACCTCAGCGCCACGGTCGAGGC
>DXDT01000194.1 GCA_019115335.1 Candidatus Brachybacterium merdigallinarum | reverse complement strand
CGCGTCGGGTCGTGGTCGTCGCCGTGGATCGGCACGTGCTGCTCGGGGATGTCCTCGTACGAGGCCGGGTCCGAGATCGGTTCGAGGTGGGTGAGGACCGTGAGGTCCGGCAGGCAGTCGTACAGCTCGGCCTCGAGCTCCTCGATGTAGTCGTGGCCCCGTTTCACCGTCCACTCATCGGGCACCAGCACGTGCACGTTCATGTACTTCTGCTGCCCGGCCTCGCGCGTCTGCAGCCCGTGGAACGTGATGGTCCCGTCGGTGCGCCGGCGCAGCACCTCGGTGATGATCTCGTGGTCCTCCTCCGGCAGGGCCTTGTCGAGCAGGCCCGAGAGGGACTCCCGAAGCAGGCCGATGCCGGTGACCACGATGTTCACGCCGACGGCGAAGGCGACCAGCGCATCGAGCCGCTCCCACCCGGTCAGGGCCACCAGCCCCACCCCCAGGAGCACCCCGGCGCTCGTGACCACGTCGGTCATCAGGTGCTTCCCGTCGGCCCGCAGGGTGATCGAGTTGTGCTCCGCCCCGGCGCGCAGCAGCACGAGGGCGACGCCGCCGTTGAGCAGCGAGGCGATCACCACGATGAGCAGGCCGATGCCGAGGTTCTCGAGCGGGCGGGGGTTGATGAAGCGCTCCACGGCGGTGACCATGATGACCGCGGCGGCCGCGAAGATCATCAGCCCCTCGATCGCGGCGGAGAAGTACTCGGCCTTCGCGCGGCCGTAGAGGAAGCGCTCGGTCGCGGGCCGGGCTGCGACCGTCAGGGCGATCAGCGCCACCACCGCGGCGACCAGGTTCACCGTCGACTCGGCGGCGTCGGAGAGCAGGCCGACGGAATCCGTCATCGCCCACGCGCCGGTCTTCAGGGCGATGGTGAGGATCGCCGCGGCGATCGACAGCCACGCGAACTTGCGCAGGTCGACCCGCTCGTCGGCGGAGGAGGCGTCGGGGGCGGTCATGCGCGGGAGTCCTTCGCAGGGGGATCGGGGGCGAGCGAGCCGTCGGGGGCGATGTGCTCGAAGATCTGCTCCACCAGCTCGACGACGTGCGGGTCGTCGACGGTGTAGTAGCTGTGCCGCCCCTCGCGGGTCGCGGAGACGATGCCCGTCAGCCGGAGCTTGCGCAGGTGCTGGCTCGTGGTGGGCAGGCTCAGGCCCACCCGCTCGGCCAGGGCGCCCACGTCGTAGCGCCCCGAGCTCATCAGCCAGACCAGATGCAGCCGGGCAGGGCTGGCGAGCATCGAGAAGGTGTCCGCCGCGGAGGCGAGCTGCGGCTCGGTGGGCGCAGGGACATGGTGACCGGGCATGCGTCCATGCTCCCGCACTATTCGTCATTCGCGCAACCGACGAAGTGTCCCTGTCGTGGCGGGTGGGCGGACCTATCCTGTGATCCCCGTGACACCGTCGTCCGGAAAGGACCCCCATGTACAACCTCGCCGTGGTGCTGGAGGACAGCGCCCGCACCTTCCCCGATCGGCCCGCCCTCGTGCTGGGAGGGGCCTCCCTGACCTACGCCCAGGTCGATGCCGCCGCGGGCCGCGTCGCGCACCTGCTGGTCTCGCTCGGCGTCGAGCCCGGGGACCGGGTCGCGCTGAGCTGCCCCAACCTGCCGCAGTTCCCGATCGTCTATTACGGGATCCTCAAGGCCGGCGCGGTGGTGGTGCCGCTGAACGTGCTGAACAAGTCGCGGGAGGTGACCTACTACCTCGACGACGCCGAGGTCTCCGTCGTCCTCGCGTTCGAGGGCAGCGAGGAGCTCCCCATCGCTCGGCACGTCGTCGAGGGGGCGCGCGCCGCCGCCCGGCCGCCGCAGGTCGTGCTGCTCACCGCCGACCCGCAGGCCGAGAGCCCCTACGAGGGCGTGCCCACCCTCTCCGCCGCCGTCGCCGATCTGCCGGGCCGCTTCGAGACGGTGCAGCGCCGGGAGACGGACACCGCCGTCGTGCTCTACACCTCCGGCACCACCGGGCGCCCCAAGGGCGCCGAGCTCAGCCATTCCAACCAGGTGATGAACGCGCTGACCTGCAACCGCCTGTTCGGCTCCGTCCCCGGCGAGGACACCCACCTGGTCGCCCTGCCGCTGTTCCACACCTTCGGGGCCACCGTGAACCTCAACGCCGGCTTCTCCATGGGGGCCACGCTGGTGCTGCTGCCCCGCTTCGAGCCCCGCCAGGCGCTCGAGGCGCTGCGGGCCCATCGCGTGAGCGTCTTCGCGGGCGTGCCCACCATGTGGTGGGCCCTGCTGCGGCTGCTCACCGACGGCGAGGCCGAGGCCGGGGACCTCGCCGACCACCTGCGGCTCGGCATCTCCGGCGGCTCGGCGCTGCCGCTCGAGATCCTGCGCGGCGTCCACGACGTGCTCGGCATCTCGATCATGGAGGGCTACGGCCTCTCCGAGACCTCACCGGTGGCGAGCTTCTCCCTCGCGGATCGTCCGCGGCCGGGATCCATCGGCCTGCCGGTCTGGGGCGTGGAGATGGACCTCATCGACCCGGCGGATCCGGACTGGGCCCGCATCACCGAGCCCGGAGCGATCGGCGAGATCGTGGTGCGCGGGCACAACATCATGACCGGTTACCTGCGCCGCCCCGAGGAGACCGCCGCCGCGCTCCGCGACGGCTGGTTCCGCACCGGCGACCTGGGCCGACGGGACGAGGACGGGTTCTACTTCGTGGTGGACCGGTCCAAGGACATGATCGTGCGCGGCGGCTACAACGTGTATCCGCGGGAGGTGGAGGAGATGCTGCTCGGCCATGAGCAGGTCTCCCTCGCCGCCGTGGTCGGCGTGCCGCACGAGCGGCTGGGCGAAGAGGTCCGGGCCCACGTGATCCTCGAGCAGGGTGCCACGATCACCCCCGAGCAGCTGCGGGACTGGGCGCGCGAGCAGATGGCGGAGTACAAGTACCCGCGCGAGATCCTCATCGAGGAGACGCTGCCGATGACCTCCACCGGCAAGATCCTCAAGCGCGAGCTGCGCTGAGCTGCGAGCGCCGGGCCGCGGCCATGGGGAACGGCCCGCCGGACGCGCTGTCCGACGGGCCGTCCCGGTGCTCACGGGGAGAGCGGTTCAGCGGCCGCGCCCCGAGGAGAACGCGGCGAGACCGCCGGAGCGGCCCTCCGAGCTCGAGGTCGAGTAGCTGGTGGTGGACCCGCCCTGGCGACCTCCCGAGCGGCCCCGGCCCTGGCCGGAGCGACCGCGTCCCCCGGACCTGGAGCCGGCGCCGACCTGCTCGCGACGGCCCGACTGGCCGTCCTGGCCGCCCCGGCGACCGCCCTGGCCGCCCTGACCCTCGCCGCCGCGACCGCCGCGGCCCTCGCCGCTGCGGCCCTGTCCGGCCGGACGGCCCCCGCGGCCCCGGCCGCGACCGCCGCCGCGCCGGCCTTCCAGGCGCGCCTGGTCGACGGGCGGCTCGGGCTGGCGCGGCTCGTGGGTCTCGACGCGCTCGCCGGGAGCGAGCTGGGCGAGCACGGGGCTCGAGGCCGTGACCGACTCGTGGTGCACGGGCCGGATGCCGGCCTTGCGCATCAGGTCGCTCACGTCGCGCTTCTGCTCGGGCGTCTGCACGGTGATGACGGTGCCGGACTCGCCGGCGCGGGCGGTGCGGCCCGAACGGTGCAGGTACGCCTTGTGCTCCACGGGCGGATCGGCGTGGACCACCAGGGCCACCTCGTCCACGTGGATGCCGCGGGCGGCGATGTCGGTGCACACCATCGTCGTCGCGGCGCCGGAGCCGAAGGCCTCGAGGTTCCGGGTGCGGGCGTTCTGGGAGAGGTTGCCGTGCAGGTCCACCGCGTCCACGCCGCGGGCGGCGAGCTTGCGGGCCAGGTTCTTCGCTCCGTACTTGGTGCGGGTGAACATGATCGTGCGGCCCGGCGCGGCGGCCAGGTCGCGCAGCACGTCGAAGCGGGTGGCGGAGGAGACCTCGAGCACGTGGTGCTCCATGGTCCCCACGGGGCTCGAGGCCGTCACCGACTCGTGGTGCACGGGCCGGATGCCGGCCTTGCGCATCAGGTCGCT
>DXDT01000193.1 GCA_019115335.1 Candidatus Brachybacterium merdigallinarum | reverse complement strand
ACCAACGAGAACGGCGACTTCACCCGCGACCTGTTCACCCAGGGCAAGCTCGCCCTGTTCCAGTCCGGGCCCTACAACCTGCTGCCGGTCTCCGACGGCGTCGCCGACTCCTTCGAGTGGGCGCTCGCCGCGCCGGTCGCCGGCCCCGCCGGGGCGAAGTCCCTGGTCCACGGGGTGGTCGCCGTCGGCAACGCGAAGGCCGACGACGAGCAGCAGGCCGGCATCGCCGAGCTGCTGACCTGGCTCGGCTCGAAGGACGGACAGCTGCCGCTCGCGGAGCAGGGCGTCTCCTTCCCCGGCCACGTCGACGCGCAGGACGCGTACATCGAGTTCTGGAAGGGCAAGGGCGTGGACGTGAGCGTGTTCGTCGAGGCCGCGAAGAACCCCGCCGAGGCCGACACCGGAGCACGGGCGAACGCCGGGCTCACCGCCGCGATGCCGATCTTCCAGGAGGTCTTCATCGGCCGGCTCACCGCCGCCGAGGGCATCCCGCAGGCGCAGGAGGAGGGCAACGCCGCCATGGCGGAGTGAGCCGCGGTGGAGCAGGGCGAGGACCTCACGTCGTCGTCCGCACCGACCGGTCTTTCACCACTTCCTCACCTCTCATGCCCCGAACGCCCCCGGCGAAGGCTTGTCGTTCCTGTTCAGTGCGTGGGAATGTAAGCCCATGACGCAGAGCACGCCCCCTGGCGGTCCGCCGCCGTCCCTCCCGGGGGTGGCCCGCACCGGGTCGTCCCGGACTGCCGCCGGACCGGAACCGGGCATCGTCGCCGAGCACGTCAGCCGCGCCTTCGGGAGCGTGCAGGCCGTGCACGATCTCAGCTTCACCGCCCCGCGCGGACAGGTGACGGCGCTGGTGGGGCCCAACGGCTGCGGCAAGTCGACGCTGATGCTGATGCTCGCCTCGCTGCTGGCCCCCGATGCGGGCCGGGTGCTGGTGGGCGGCATCGATCCGGCCCAGGACTCCCCCGCGGTGCGGTCCCTGGTGGGATGGATGCCGGACCAGTTCGGGGCGTGGGACTCGCTGCGGGTGGCCGAGGTGCTGGAGGTGATGGGGCGGGCCTATTTCATGCCGTGGGAGCAGCTGCGGCCCCGGGTCCAGGAGCTGCTGCAGCTGATGGACCTGGTCTCGCTCGCGCAGCAGCCCGCGCACGTGCTCTCGCGCGGGCAGAAGCAGCGACTGGGTCTGGCCCGGGCCCTGGTGCATCGTCCGCAGGTGCTGATCCTGGACGAGCCGGCCTCGGGGCTGGACCCGGCCTCGCGGAGGCGCCTGCTGACGGTGGTCCGCTCCCTCGCGGCCGACGGGGTGACCGTGCTGGTCTCCAGCCACATCCTCTCCGAGCTCGAGGAGATGGCCGATCACGTGGTGCTGATGGACTCCGGGCGGGTGGTCGATGCCAGCAGCGTGCGGGATCTGGCGCGCCGGCCGCAGCAGTGGCGGGTCGAGTCGCTGGATGATCATGCGCTCGGCCAGGCGCTGGATGCGCTGCAGGTGCGCCATCGCGGGGTGCGCAGTGCGCGCATGAGCCCGTCGGGGCATGCGGAGGTGCTGGTGCAGCTGCCCGATGAGGCGACGGCCGCCCGGCTGCTCGCGGCGCTCGCCGCGCAGGACGCTCAGGTGGTCGGTTTCGGGCCGGCGACCGGCAGGCTGGAAGCGGCATATCTCGCGTCGGGGGCGGCGCAGCGGGAAGGGGCACTGTGATGACCGAGCAGAACGCTGGGCAGTACTCCTACCAGGGTCCCGGGCAGGGTCCCGCGCACAATCCTCCGCAGGGCCCTGGTGCCTCCCCGATCAGAGCCGCCGGAGCAGCCGCGCCGGGACCCGACGGAGCCCCCGGACAGCCGTGGCCCAGCACCGCGCAGCCAGGTCCCCCGCAGCCGGGTCCCCCGCAGTCCGGCTCCCTGCAGCCCGGCCCGCGTCGTCCGCGGGGCAGGGGGTCGCTCACGGTGCGACCGCAGGGGCTGTGGCTGGTGACCTCCCTGGAGCTGCGGCAGCGGCTGCGCTCGAAGTTCTGGTACATCGCGCTCGCGGTGTGGACGGTGGTGCTGATCGGCGTCGGGGTGCTGGGGCTGCTGCCCACCGTGGTGCTGGGCGGCGGCACGGACATGGCCCCGATCGCCGCGGTCATCTTCAGCCTGCAGATGATCCTGGTGCTGTTCGCAATGCTGCTGGTGGTGCCCGCGCTGTCGGCCGGGTCGATCAACGGCGACCGCACCGCAGGGACGCTCGCGACGCTGCAGGCGAGTCTGCTCAGCCCCACCGAGATCGTGCTGGGCAAGATCCTGGCCGGGTGGCTGACGGGGCTGGCGTTCCTGATCCTGGCGCTGCCGTCCGCCGTGCCCACGGCGCTGCTGGGCGGGATCGGTCCGCTGTACGCGCTGCGCGTGGTGGTGGTGATCGTGCTGCTGACGATGTGCGTGACGGCGGTCGGGGTGGGTCTCTCGGCGCTGACGAACCGCCAGCTCGGCTCGGTGGTGCTGGCCTACGTGCTGGTGTTCGGGGTGACGGTGGTGGGGCCGATGATCTGGGGGTTCACCGCCGCGTTCCTGCAGCAGGAGCGCGATGTGACGGTGTACCGCACCAGCTATTCCGAGTCGTCCTACGGGGAGTGCGAGGCGCGGGAGGAGAGCGACTACACGGTGTACCGGCTGGATCTCTCGCAGCCGCTGCTGTGGGCCAATCCGGTGGTGCTGCTGGCCGAGGCCGCGCCGGGGGTCGACCCCGAGACCTTCTGGTACTCCGGTACGGACGACGGCCCGGAGGTGGATCTGCTGCGGATCATCCAGGCGGGCCTGCGCAGCACCTCGAATCCCACGCATCCGGCGTCCTTCAACGGGTGCAGCCCGAGCGATGAGGGGTACCCGGAGGATCTGGGCGAGGTCCCGAACCGCCCGATCTGGCCACAGGGCATGGCGATGTGGGTCCTGGCGGGCGGAGGATCCACGGCCTTCGCGATCTGGCGCATCTCGGTGCCGATCAGGACCCTCGGCAAGGGCACCCGCATCGCCTGATCCGACAGTCCCATCCTGATCAGGCTGACCTGCCGCTCCCCCGGAGCGGGTCGATCCGACCGGCCCGCCTGACCCGGGTCACCCCTCGCGAAGGCCGGTGTCGGAGTCGGGGACGTGGTGCGGGTCCTCGCTGTGGTCGGCGAGGGTGCCGGCGGGCCGGCCACCCCCGGTGAAGGCGGAGCCCTCACCACCGAAGTCGGGCAGCGTGCCGGAGGCGAGGTCGGCGGCGCGGACCGCGGTGTCGGTGGCGCCGGGCTGGGAGTCGTCGACCCAGAGCCGCTCCCCGGCGGCGTCGAGGTCGAAGATCTCCAGGGAATGGTCGCCTGCCTGGGCGTTCAGGCGTCGACGGATCTCGGCGCGCACCACCGGGTCCTTCGCCCGGTCGGCGCGGGTACCGATGTCCGGGGCGACCAGGGCGTACGGGGACTCGCGGCGCATGAACCGGCCCGCGGGGCCGTAGAGGACGCCCCGCAGCCCCTGGCGCATCGCGGCGGAGGCGCCCGCCCCGGCCAGAGGCGCGACCAGCAGCACCAGCAGGGTGACGATCGTCCAGGCCAGCCCTGTGCCGCCGCCGACGACACCCAGCAGGATCCCGAATCCGATCGCGCCGGCGGCGACCGCGGCCCCGGTGAGCAGTCCGGTCACCGTCACCACCCGCGCCTCCCATGGGTTCACGCGTGCACGATGCGCCCATTCCGGATAGGTGCGCTGGTCACGGACCTGGCCGCGGAGCCCTCTCGCGCTCAGGACCGCCAGCGCCGGGGTGACGGCGACCGCGAGCACCACGAGGGCGGCGATCGGGAGGCCGAGCAGTGCGAACGCGAGGCTCAGCCCGGTGGGGACGTCCTGCAGGTCATACTGCAGCATCCCGTTGATGACCAGCACGAAGTCTGCGATGGGGAAGAGGATCACACCGGTGCCGGCGGCGGCGGGCAGCACCCAGGTCAGCCCCGCGCGGAGGATCAGGCCCAGGCCCGTCAGCGCGCCGCGCACCGTGAGGGCACCGGAGTTCTGCGGGGTGCCGAGGTTGGGCGGCAGGTGGCGGCGGTCCTGGGCGAGGACCTGGGCGGCGGCGGCCTTGCGCTGGTCGCGGTCCCGTTCGAGCAGGGAGGTGCGCAGCAGGTCGCCGTGGGGTGTGACGCCGAGGACCCGCGGGGCGCTGACCCAGGCCCGGATCCCGGCCCATGCCGCCATCACCGCCAGCGCTGCGAGGCAGAGGGCGGACAGCGGCCCGGCCCCGATGCTGTTCCAGGGCAGTGGCGCACCGAGCCCCACCGCGATCGGCAGCAGGGCGATCACCAGCAGCGGCGGAGCCAGCAGCACCGCGGTGATGCGGGTGGCGAACTGCTTCTGGAAGCCCTGCTCGCTGAGATGGGTGCGGGGCTGCATCCCGCCCACGGCCATAGTCGCCACGGGCAGCAGCGCGAGGGAGACGAGGGTCGCCAGCGTTGGCAGGAGCAGGACGGCGATCCAGGTGAGGTCCTGGTCGAAGCCGAGGCTGAGGAGGGTGTAACGGAGGTAGGTGGGATCCTCGAGGGTGGCGATCAGCCCCAGGAACCAGAATGCCGGGGAGGCGCCGAGCAGGAACGCCCCCAGCAGCACGTACCACAGGCCGATCAGGTACAGCGCGGGCACCCAGCTGAGCTGGAGCAGGCGGCGGGTCAGGGCGCGACGGGAGTCGATGATGATCTCCGCCGGGGGGATCAGGCTGGTGTCCTCGGGCTCCAGCACCGGGGGCGGGGGCAGGTCCCGCAGCGGCGGCAGAGCGCGGGTGTGGGGACTGGTCATGGAGTGAACCTGCTCAGACGCTGCGGCGGCCGAGGAAGGCCCGGCCCAGGGTCATCTCGTCGGCGTAGTCGAGGTCGCCGCCCACGGGCAGGCCGGAGGCGAGGCGGGTGACGGTCAGCTCGAGGGGGCCCAGCAGGCGGGAGAGATAGGCGGCGGTGGCCTCACCCTCGATGTTCGGATCCAGGGCGAGGATGACCTCCTGGGTCTGCCCGGAGCCGAGGCGGCTCATCAGCTGGGCGATGCGCAGATCATTGGGGCCGACGCCGCCGATGGGGTCGATCGCGCCGCCGAGCACGTGATAGCGGCCCTTGAACTCGCGGATCTTCTCGATCGCGACGATGTCCTTGGACTCCTCGACCACGCAGATCACCTCGTCGGTGCGACGGGGATCGGCGCAGATCCGGCAGGTCTCGGCATCCGAGACGTTGCCGCAGGTCTCGCAGAACCGGGCGGTGTCCTTGACGGTCACCAGCACCTCGGCGAGTCGGCGCACGGAGGCGTCGTCGGCATCCAGCAGGTGGAATGCGATCCGCTGCGCCGACTTGGGGCCGATGCCCGGGAGCTTCCCGAGCTCGTCGATGAGGTCCTGAACAATGCCTTCGTACACGCCTCCACAATAGTTGCCGCCAGTGACAGTCGAGCCCCGGCGCTGAGGGATGTGGATGACTCCACGCAGCGGGGTGCCCCCCGACACCTCCGCGACGGATACGGGCGGGCCCACGCGACGGGCCCACGCGGCGGGCCCTCATGGCGGGCCCCACAACGGGCCCTCACGACGGGCCCACCCGGCGGGGCCCGAGGTCACAGGGCGAGACGCAACCCACGACTGGTCACAGAACGGTTACAGTGGCGGGACGACCACCCGATCTCAACGAGGAGACCCATGGTCCAGCTGCCTCCTGCCCTGCTCGACGGGCTGCACGACCACATCGTGGACGGTCTCGGGGACACCGCCACGACGTCGGAGATCGCCCGGCGCGTGCTCACCTATCTCTCCGACGCCGTCGACGTCCCGGTCTGCACCTGCGCGGACGGCACGATGTTCGTCGCCACCCGTGGCGCTCCGGCGATGTGGCTGCGCGACTGCGCCACCGTGGCCTCCCCGTTCCTGCGGATCCTGCGCAGCGATCTGGGCAGCGAGGGCGATCGTGTGGAGCTGGTGCGGATGCTGCGCCGGCTCCTGCGGCGACAGTGGAGGCACCTGACGCTGGACCCCTACGCGAGCGCGTTCCGGGACGCTCCCGCCGCCTCCCCCGCGGGGACCGCACCCGGCGGGGTCAGCGGGACGGGCGGGGCGGCTGGGGCAGGCGCGGCGGCGAGCCCCTGGGCCTGGGAGCGGAAGTTCACGCTGGACGGCCTCGCGCTGGGCCCGAACCTGGCCTGGCAGCTGTGGCAGGCCACCGGGGACACCGGCTGGGCCGACGACGGCTTCCTGGCGGCGGCCCGCGCGATCCTGGCCACGGTCCGCATCGAGCAGTACCACCAGGCGCGGTCCGAGTACCGCCTCCCCCGCTCCGAGGGGGGCAGCGGCGAGGTTCGGGCGACCCCGGGCCGAGCGAGGGACCGGGGGCCGCTGGTCTCGCCGAACGGCCTGGTCTGGTCCGGGTTCCGACCTGGCGGGGACCCGTGCCAGCTGGGGTACAACATCCCCGCGAACCACGTGCTGGCGCTGGCTCTGGAGCGTCTCGGCGAGCTGCTGGAGGAGGTCGCCGGGCAGCTTGACGAGGCGGATCAGGCCCGGGTGCTGGCCGCGGAGATCAGGGTCGCTCTGCAGGAGCATGCGGTCGTCGAGGGCCCCCTCGGGGAGTTGGTGTGGGCCTATGAGATCGATGGCAGCGGGGGGCATCTCTTCCTCGATGACGCGAACCTGCCCAGTCTGCTGGCGCTGCCGTACCTGGGGTGCGTGGAGCAGGATGATCCGCTGTACCTGTCTACGCGGCGGGCGGTGCTCTCGCGCGCCAATCCGATGTACGCCACCGGGCTGTTCCTGGACGGGGTCGGCTCGACCCGCTCGCCGCGTGGGCAGGTGTGGCCGCTGGCGAAGGCCGTCGAGGGGCTGACCTGTGGTGAGGACGCGGTCAAGCGCCAGGTGCTGACGCAGCTGATCCGCACCGATGGCGGCACCGGGGTGATGCACGAGTCGGTGCACATCGATGATCCCGCGGTGTTCTCCAGCGGTGAGTTCTCGGCGGCGCCGCTGCTGTTCTGCGAGCTGGCGTTGGACCTGGCCGGGGTGGGCAGCGGTGTCGCGGACGGTGGCGGGCGTGTCCCTGGAGGACCTGTTCCAGCGCATCGCGATAGCGTGATGCTGAAGCCGTGACGCCTTGTGCGCGCGGCGCCGCCTGCCGGTCGACCTCGCTCAGATGAAGGGTTGCTGATGTCGTCTCTGCCCGTCCCGCTCGCCATGCCGGAGCCTGCCACCTCGTTGCAGGTGGTCGAGGTGCCAGAGGTGCCCACCGCCGTGGTCAAGCGGTCCGACTTCCCGATGTATGAGATGGCCTCGCTGATGGATGCCACGTTCTCGCATCTGGCCGAGGCGCTGGAGGGGGTCGGCGTCCGGCCGATCGGTCCGGCGTTCGCGCTGCATCATCGGGGGCCGGTGGACACTGCTGACCTCGAGGTGGGGTTCCCCGTGGACCGGGTGCTCACCGAGACCCTGACCCTGCCCAGCGATGTGGAGGTGATCGGCTCGGTGCTGCCGGCGGGGCGGGTGAGCTGGATCAGCCATGTGGGCTCGTACGCCGGGCTGGGTGAGGCCTGGGGGCAGTTCACCGAGGCCGTCGGGGAGTCCGAGGAGCAGATGTCCTACCCGTTCTGGGAGCTGTACGTCACCGAGCCGACCCCGGACACCGACCCTGCGACGCTGCGCACGGACCTGGTGACCATCCTGGAGCCCCGCGAGGTCTGAGCGGCACCAGGGTCGGTCTGCTGCTGGTCAGCGGTGCTGGGTCTCGTCGATGACCTCGAGGACTCTGCCGCCCAGCAGGCTCTCGACGACCTCGCGGCCGCTGCGCGTGACGACCTGGGCGTCCTCGTCGTCGCGCGAGGCGCCGCCCGTGGGGTCCTCCGGGATCTGCTCCCCTGCCGCGGCGTCGTCGCGGTCCCCGTTCCATCGGCCTCCGCGACGCTCGGCCGCGCGGCTCGCCGCGGCGGCGCGGGTGGCCTGTGCCGCCTCTCGCGCGAGGGCCGCTCCGCGGCGAGGTGGCGCGGCAGGGTCTCCTGCCGACGGCACGGTGCTCGTCTGCGCTGCCGTGTCCCGCTGCGCTGCCGTGTCCTGCTGCACTGCCGCTTCCCTCTCCGATGCGGCACCGGCCTGCGATGCGGTGTCGCTGGGCGGCGCAGTGCCTGGGTCCGGCGCAGCGACGGGGCCACCGGGGGTCGGCGAGGTCGCAGCTGCGGCCCGGGTGGCGGGACGGCTGTGGACGACGCGCCCTTCGGCCAGGGCCCGCTTCAGGGCGTTCTGCCCGTAGGTGCGCGGCTGCCCGTCGGGCAGGGAGTCGCGGCCGGCGTCCTCGACGACGGGGATCTCCGCCGAGGCGTCCGGCCCGGGGGGAGCATCCTCTCGCCGTTCGGGCGTGGCGTCCTCGCGGCGGATGGGGGCGGTGTCCTCGCGCCGGGTGGGCGCATGGTCGCCACGTCGGGCGGGGACGACGTCGACCTCGGGCTCCGGGGGGATGTCGTAATCGTCGTCCGGCTCGGGCGGGAAGTCCTCCGGTGCAGGGGCGTGGTCGTTCGGGCTCGGCGAGCCCCAGGCCCGCCGGTCCGGAGCAGGCTCGCGGGAGTCGGGAGATCCCAGCGGAGGGACCGCGTGCAGCGCCGGGCCTGCCCCGGCGGGCCCCGGGTCGGGAGTGGGATGCGCAGGGGCATGCGAGGTGGCCGAGGCATCTCCCCAGCGCTCGGCCGCACGCGCGGCTGCGGTCCCGCGGGAGGGGTGCTCCTCGCGCGCTCCCGCGTCGCCCGCCGGATCAGCGCTGCTCGTCGGGTCCGCTCCGTTCGCAGATGTCGTACCGCGTGCGGAAGCTGGGCCGTTCGCGACGTCCGGACCGCCGGAGGGATCTGGGCCGTCCTCGGGCTGCGAGGGGTCGGACGCGGGAGTCTGCAGGCTCGGCCGGCCGGCTCGGGAGGCGGCCGAGGAGATCGGACGCAGGGTGCCTGCAGCGTCACCACGGTCCTGCCTCTCGCCCTCTCCGTCACCACGGAACGCCTGGGGGCTGCGCGGTCCGCTGGTGCCACCGGAGGCACTCGGTGCTCCCGGGCCACTCTGTGCCCCCGAGCTATCCGGGCCGACCTGCGACCTCGGGCCGCCCGGTCCGCCGGGGCCGCCCTGGCCTCCGGGGCCGCCCGGGCCGGGGTCCTCGCCGACGACGGCATCGATGCTCACGTCCAGGCGCATGATGCGGCGCACGGCCTCCGCGAGGTTCTCCGCCCCGGTGCCGCGGCGGAAGGCGGCCAGCAGGCCATCGGTGCGGAAGCCGATGATCAGGGTGGATCCGCGCAGGTCGTGCACGTGCCCGTTCTGGGCGATCAGCGCCCAGCTGGGCCGGCGGATCTGTGCCAGCTCATCGAGGATCGCCGACCAGTGCGCGCGGACCGCGTCGGCGTCCGCCCCGCCCGCGGCAGCGGCGTCCTGTTGGTCTCCGGCGGGCGAGGTCGGCTGCTGCGGCGCGCTGGCAGGCTGCTGAGGCGGAGCCTGTTCAGACGCGCCCTGTGCGGGCGATCCCTGCCGAGACGTGTCCTGTGCGGGCGGCGCCTGTTCGGGCTCGGCCTGCCCGAGGCGGTCGTGGGCCGACTGGTTTTGGGCCGACTGGCTCTGGGGCGGCTGGCTCTGCGCGGGCGGCGCCTGCTCGGACTCGGTGGGCCCGGGCTGGTTCTGCGGTGTCGCCGGCGGCATCGAGGGGGCGGCGGGGGGCTGCTGAGCGGGGGGCTGCTGTGTGCTGCCCGGGGTCGGTGCATTCCCTCCGCGCTGGTTGCGGGCGGCCTGCGCGCGCTCCTGGGCGATCCGTCGGGCCTCTTCCCGTCCGCTTCCTCCGACACCACCGGCAGGGGCGGCGCCTCCCGCGGGAGCACGGCCGGCCGGCGCCGGGCCCGGGGCACCGGGAGCTGCGGATCCTGCAGACGGGGCAGTCGAGGCCGGGGCGCCGAGCCCGGCGCGCTCGTCGCGCAGCACCAGGCGAGCGGCGAGCAGCTCGAGATGCAGCCGCGGCGAGGTCGCTCCGCTCATGGTCGAGAGCGTCTCGTGGGTGAGGTCGCCGCACAGCGAGAGATCGGCAGGGGCGAACAGACCGGACTGGGCGCGCATCGCCTCGAGGTCGTCGGCCGGGACCTGGGGCAGCAGATCCGCCGCGTTCTCCGGCACCGCGGCCAGCACGATCAGGTCGCGGATCCGCTCGAGCAGGTCCTCGACGAAGCGGCGCGGCTCGTGCCCGGTGGTCAGCACCTGCTCGACCGCGGCGTACAGGGAGGCCCCGTCGCGCTCGGCGATCGCGGTGACGGCCCGGTCCAGCAGGGCGGTGTCGGTGAAGCCCAGCAGCGCGATCGCGGTGGGCTGATCCAAGCCGTCCTCACCGGCGCCTGCCATCAGCTGGTCCAGCACGGACATCGAATCGCGGGCGGAGCCGCCGCCGGCGCGGACCACCAGGGGCAGCACCCCGTCGCCGACCTGCACGCCCTCGGCGTCGCACACCTGGCGCAGATAGGGACCGAGCACCTGCGGCGGGATCAGGCGGAAGGGATAGTGGTGGGTGCGGGAGCGGATGGTGCCGATGACCTTGTCCGGCTCGGTGGTGGCGAAGACGAACTTCACGTGCTCGGGCGGCTCCTCCACGAGCTTCAGCAGAGCGTTGAACCCAGCCGAGGTGACCATGTGGGCCTCGTCGATGATGAACACCTTGAAGCGGTCCCGCACCGGGGCGAAGGAGGCGCGTTCGCGCAGCTCGCGGGCGTCGTCCACACCGCCGTGGCTGGCGGCGTCGATCTCGACCACATCGAGGCTGCCCGCCCCGTCGCGGGCCAGGTCCTGGCAGGAGTCGCACGTCCCGCAAGGGGTGTCCGTCGGGCCCTGGGCGCAGTTCAGGCAGCGCGCCAGGATGCGGGCGGAGGTGGTCTTGCCGCAGCCCCGCGGACCGGAGAACAGGTAGGCGTGACCGACTCGACCGTTGCGCAGTGCACGCCGCAAAGGCGTGGTGACATGGTCCTGGCCGATCACCTCGGCGAAGGACTCAGGGCGGTATCGACGGTACAGAGCTGTGGCCACCCGTACAGGCTAGTGGAGGCACCTGACGTTCCCCACCGCGATGGCGGACATCGTGGAGAACCTCGTGGACACTCGAGCACTGTGGAGGAACGGCCGCGTCCCGGAGCCCGTGCTGTGTCCCCGCCTCGAGTCCCGCGCTCCGCGGGTGGTCGTCGTGCTCCGGTCCGTGTACATCACGTACATGATGTACGCGGTTGTCCACAGCACACACGGTGCTCGTGCCCGACGCGGCGGTCATCGACGACACTCCTGGGACGACGAGCGCAGAAGGAGTGACAGCCGTGACGGACCAGGGATGGGCGTGGGGAACAGAGGCGACGGCACCCGCGACGGACGAACCCAGCACGACCGACGGCCTCAACACGACCGACGGCCTCAGCACGACCGACGAGCTCTGGACGGCGGATGAGCACGGAACGACGGGCGAGCTCGGCAGGGCCGACGAGCCCGGCATCACCGACGAGCTCCGAGCGGCGGATGATCTCGGGGCGATCGATGAGCACGACGGGACGGAGGAGATCGTCGTGACGCCGGTGTCCGGAGTGTCCACGAAGGTCGTGACCACTGCGGAGTTCCGGGCGGGGCTGAGCAGGCTGCTCGAGCACGCGAATCATCAGCCGGTCACGATCTCGAGCCGGGGCATGAGGGCACGCGCGGTGCTGGTCTCCACCGACTTCTACCAGCGGGCGCGCGACGCGCTGTGGGAGCAGCCGTACTCCCGACCTCCCCGTACTCGCATCGAGGAGATCATGGACGACGCGATGCGGTTCTTCCGACTCGGCTGACCATCGGGGTCGGGCGTCTGCTCCGTGACGGGTATCGCCGTGAGCTGTCTTCAGGGGCGAGGGCTGCTCTCGCGAGCCGACGGCTCGCCGACTCCATCGGCCGCCTCGATCTCGTCGTCCTGGTCGACCCCGTCAGTCGCGTCGGCCCCGTCATCCCCCTCAGTCGCGTCGGCCCCGTCGTTCCCATCGGTCCGGTCGGTACCGTCGTTCCCATCGGTCCGGTCGGTACCGCCCTTCCGCGAGGGCTGGTCCGGAGCCTCTGCGCTGCGCTCCCCCGCAGCTGTATCCGCACCCTTCGTGCCGCTGCCGGCGCTCTCGGCGAGCTTCTCGCGGCGCCGCTTCAGCCCGGAGTAGGTGGCGGAGAAGACAGCCAGCACCACCAGCAGAGGCAGCAGGACCTCGAGGACCCAGCCGGGCACGCTGAAGGGCAGGCTGATGTCCGGCAGCAGGCCCAGCAGCCAGCGCAGGGCATCGCCGATCGGGCGCAGGATCGCGGCGATCAGCTCCCTCACGGGCGACAGCAGCGCGTCGAGGAACTCCCTCACGGGCCGCGTGACCTCGCCGATCCACTCCCGGATCGGCTGCGTGGCCCGCATGACCGCGTCGACGGCCACTCTGATCCGCTCCTCGATCCATTCCTCGACCGGATCGAGCAGTCCGCTGAGCAGGGCACCGAGACCCAGCAGCGGGATCAGGTACTTCGCGCCCTTCGTCAGCGCCGCGATCAGCGCATAGCGCGTGGGGTGGGCGGTGCGCTTCTCGTCGCGGAGCGCCGACGGGGAACCGTTCGCCGGCAGGAGCAGGGTGGTCCGGAAGCCGTGGCGGATCTCGACCTCGCCTGCGCCGCCGAGCCCGGTGGTCGTGATCGTGAGCCTCTCGCAGTCCTTGACCTCGCCGCCCTCACGACGCCGGCGCACCGTGCAGCGCAGTGTCGAGAAGCTCTCCTCGAGGTGGAACTGCAGTGCGTCCGCGCTGTCCTCAGCGCCGTTGTCGTCCGCAGGGTCGTCGGCGGCCTCGCGATCCTTCTCCCGGGCTTTCTGCGCCTTCTGCTCGGCCTTCGGATCGTGCTCGATCCCGTCGATCTCGAGGGTGAAGGTCGTATCCAGCAGGCGATGGCGGACGCGCACGATGTAGTCATGCTCCCCGGCGCGGCCGGTGTACTCGACGTCCGCGGCGAAGCGGGAGGGGGTGATGGTGCCGAACGGCGGCGTCCCGTTCTCAGCGGGCGCGACCTGCGCGTCGAGCTCGACCTGCGGGTCGGGCGCGGCCTGCGGGGCGGGCGCGACCTGCGAGGCGGGCTCGGGCTGCGGTGCAGGCTCGGGCTGCGGGGCCTGCTGCAGGTCATGCTGCGGTTCGTGCTCTGTCATGGTTCCGTTCATCGGGGCGGGCTGAGGTCAGCGGCTCGAGGCGGCGGACTGAGGTCAGCGGCGCAGGACGTGGCGCAGGGCGGTCTCCAGGTCCGGATGCGCGGCGGTGAAGCCGGTGGCCTGCAGCCACGCATCGGAGACGTTCTGGTCAGCGCCAATCAGCTCCTTCGCGGCGTCGGCCCCCAGCAGCAGGCGCGGCCCGGCCTGCGGCACCGGCACCAGGGAGGGGCGCTTCATCACCTTCCCGAGGGTGCGGGCGAACTCGCGAGCGGTGACCGGCTGCGGGGCGACGCCGTTGACCGGCCCGTCGACCTGCGGGGACAGCGCGGCGTGGGCGAAGACCCGGGCGATGTCGTCCAGGCTGATCCACGACTGGACGGCATCGGGGCGGGTCAGGCGACCGCCTGCCCCGGCCCAGAACAGCGGCAGCTGGGGCAGCAGGGAGCCGCCGGCGTCGGAGAGCACGATGCCGGTGCGCACCGCGGCGACACGCAGACCCGCCTGCACGGCAGGGCGGGCCGAGGCCTCCCAGTCCCGCACCACCTCGGCGAGGAAGCCCTCACCACCGGGGTCGGCCTCGGTGAGCAGCTCGCCCGGGCGCTGCCCGCCGTAGCCGCCGATCGCGCTGGCCTGCACGAGCACGCGGGGGCCGTCCTCCATGTGCGCGAGGATGCGAGCGATCAGGTGCGCACTGCGCACCCGGGAGGCGTGGATCCGACGACGGGCCCGAGGGGTCCAGCGGGTCGCGATCGAGCTGCCGGCCAGGTTGATGACCACGTCGACGTCCCGCAGGTCGGCGGGGTCGAGCAGCCCGGCTTTCGGGTCCCAGGCGATCTCCCCCTCCCTCGCCTCGGCCTCGCGGACCATCCGCTTCACGGTATGGCCGCCGGTCCGCAGCAGGGCGACCAGCTGGGTGCCGATCAGCCCGGAGGAGCCGGCGATCGCGATCGTGCGGCGCGGGGTGTCGGCGAAACGGGCATGGAAGGCGAGGTCATCGCGCAGCTGGCGGTGGCGGAAGGCGAGCAGGCTGCGCACCTGGTCGGCGGACAGCTCCTCGAAGCGCTCCAGGCGGCGAGGCAGTTCCAGCACGATCTCATCGGTGATCGCGGTGCGGTCCGGCCCGTCGGCGGTGATTGTGTGCTCGTGCTGCCAGGTGCGGAAGGGGCCCTTGGCCTGGCGGTCGACGAAGTGCCCGGGCCCGTCGGAGGCGATGTGGTGGGAGACCATCTGCGGTCGCAGCACGGAGGGCAGCACGGCCGGTCCCAGGCGCACCCCGACCAGGCGGCCCGTCTCGGTGCCGCCCGTATCCGGGTCCTCCGCCCCGCCCAGCGACGGCGGGGTCAGGCGGGTCAGTGCACCGGGACGATCGAACCAGTCCTGGACAGCCTGCTCGGGGCGGTCGACGTGATGGGTGGTGCGGATCCTCATGCTCACTCCCTGCTCGCGCGGCGGCGACCGGCCCGGACGGGCGGCGCGGGATCGTGCCCGCTCACGCTACGCGTCGGGGCCGACGGGCGCCACGGCGGGCGCCGGTCGGGCGGGCCGCAGCTGCCGGGTGGAGGTCCAGGCGAGCACGGCGACCACGATCCAGCAGACCGTGCCGAGACCGTCGATCAGCCAGGCCAAGCCCGGGTCGACGGGCCCCAGCAGGTTCTGGTCGATCGCGACCCGCAGGCTGTTGAACAGGCCATGGCCGATCACGGCCGCCCAGGCGGTCCCGGAGATCTCCCGCATGATCGCCAGCAGCGGGGCGACCATCACGATGGTCAGCAGATAGGTGACCGCCTCCCGGCCCTGCAGTCCGAGCGCGATGACCACGGGCAGGTGCCACAGCGACCACAGCACACCGGTCAGCAGCGACATCCTCCACAGGCCGAGCGGGGCGAGCTGGTCGTGCAGCCAGCCGCGCCACCCGGCCTCCTCCCCGATCGCGAAGACCGTCTGCATCACCAGCACCGCCGGGATCGCCAGCAGCAGCGGCAGCAACGGGGTGGTGCCGAGCGGGGCACCGAGCGCGAGGCCCAGCAGGTTCTTCAGCAGCGGAGCCGCGGCGAAGGCGAGCGCACCGACGATCACGGCGATCCCGAGCAGTCGCCAGGAGGGAACAGCCAGGGCGAGGTCCCGCCACCAGGGCCGACCGCGCCGACGCACGATCAGGGCGGCCAGCAGCGGGGAGAGCTGGGCGAGGGGGACGATCAGCCCCACCGTCTCCGCCGGCAGCAGGCCGAGACCGAACGGGAGGGACAGCAGGGTCGA
Source organism: Candidatus Brachybacterium merdigallinarum (assembly GCA_019115335.1). Taxonomy (GTDB): domain Bacteria; phylum Actinomycetota; class Actinomycetes; order Actinomycetales; family Dermabacteraceae; genus Brachybacterium; species Brachybacterium merdigallinarum. Next base: position 1,701 of record DXDT01000193.1, on the reverse strand, counting down.
GGCCGCCACGGCGATCAGCAGGAACAGGCCGATGCGCGGGAGGTCGATGCGCGACGGCTCACGGGGCGGCGACGGTGCAGGGCGGGCGGAGGGCGCCGCGGAGGGCGAGACGGTGGAGGCGGAGGAGGGGACGGAGGCGGAACGTGCGCTCATGGGGAGCTCCCGGGCCGGGGCGGCGACCCGGATGGCGCCGCGCTGGGAACCACGGTATGAGCAGTGCGGATGCCCTCGCGATGGGGGTATCCCTCAGGTCGGGCAGGGGGATCCCCCACGACTTTCGTCGAGCTCGCGGCGGGAAGCTTCCGGGCTGGGGGCATCCAGGCCGGGGGATCCGGGCAGAGAGCGACCCCTCGTACACCTGCCAGAGCCCGCCTGCCCTTGCTGCCGTCAAGCCCTGGGGGAGTTCAGCGAGGTGACACCGTACGAGGGGTCCCCACCAGTGTAACGGCTCGTCGGCCGCAGGATCTCGCCGCCCAGGGCGATCCCGCTCACGACACGCCGGATCCCGTTCGCACGCTCCCCTGCCCTATCGCCCCTACCAGCGATCTCGCCGCCACCGCACCGGGTTCCCGGTGACGATCCGGCAACGAGTGCCTGAATGAACTCTCGGAATCGGGGCGAACCCGGTACGTTCCATCCAGCATCCGGGAGTGACCGTGGTCACGTCCGGGTGTGCGCCGACGATGTCGACGCCTCCCCACTCCCCAGGAGCGCACATGTTCTCAGGACTCATCGAAGGCGCGAACAATCTGATCTGGTCGGTCCCGCTGATCGGTCTGTGCCTGCTCGTCGGCCTCTACTTCACGATCCGCACCGGCCTCCTCCAGGTGCGCAACATCCCCGACATGCTCGACCAGCTCAAGAAGGGCGAGACCTCCCCGGACGGCACCTCGTCGTTCCAGTCGCTGATGATGTCGCTCGCCGGCCGCGTGGGCATGGGCAACATCGGCGGAGTCGCCACCGCGATCGCCTTCGGCGGCCCCGGCGCCGTGTTCTGGATGTGGGTCTCCGCCTTCCTCGGCGCCTCGACCTCCTTCATCGAGTGCACCCTGGGACAGATCTACAAGGAGAAGGACCCGGACACCGGCGAGTACCGCGGCGGGCCCGCGTACTACTTCGAGAAGGCCTACAAGCACAGGGCCAAGGGCCTGTCGGTGTTCTACGGCATCCTCTTCGCCGTCGTGACGACCCTCGCGATGAGCTTCTTCCTGCCGGGAGTGCAGGCCAACGGCATGGCCTCGGCGATCGGCAGCGCCTGGGGCATCCCCACCTGGGTCACCGCGATCGGCCTGGTGATCCTGCTGGGCTTCATCGTGATCGGCGGCGTCAAGCGCATCGCCCAGTTCGCCGTGATCGTGGTTCCCGTGATGGCGATCCTCTACGTGCTCATCGCACTGGTGGTGTTCTTCCTGAACTTCTCCGAGATCCCGCGGGTGTTCGGCCTGATCTTCGGCAGCGCCTTCGGTGTCCAGCCGGTCTTCGGCGCGATCATCGGCCTCGCCATCAAGTGGGGCGTCCAGCGCGGCATCTACTCCAACGAGGCCGGTCAGGGCACCGGCCCGCACGCCGCGGCCGCCGCCGAGGTCTCCCATCCCGCCAAGCAGGGCTTCGCGCAGTCGTTCTCGGTGTACATCGACACCCTGTTCGTGTGCTCGGCGACCGCGTTCATCATCATCTCCACCGGCATGTTCAACACCTTCG
>DXDT01000192.1 GCA_019115335.1 Candidatus Brachybacterium merdigallinarum | reverse complement strand
ACGCGCGCGGAGACGGTCTGCAGGTTGGTGAGCATGCCGCCCAGCCAGCGCTGGTTGACGTAGGGCATGCCGACCCGGGTGGCCTGCTCCTGGATGGACTCCTGAGCCTGCTTCTTGGTGCCGACGAACAGGATGGTGCCGCCGTGGGCGACGGTCTCCTTGACGAAGTCGAAGGCCTTGTCGATGTACGACAGGGTCTGCATGAGGTCGACGATGTAGATGCCGTTGCGCTCGGTGAAGATGAAGCGACGCATCTTGGGGTTCCAACGACGGGTCTGGTGCCCGAAGTGCACGCCGCTCTCCAGGAGCTGGCGCATGGTGACGACTGCCATGGTGGTGTCCTCTTCCTCCGCCCTGGGCTCGCACGGCGCACCCGTCACGGGGCGTCCGCGGTCGTCGCGCAGGACTTCCTTCTCGGTTGTCCCCCGCCACCGGTCGGTGCGGGGCCTGGTGCCCGGAAGAGCCGATCGCCTCACCGTCAGAGCCGGGGGCGCTGCGGCGAGGACCGATGATCGGCGCACCCTGGTGGGCACGCGAAGTCACCCGGACGTGCCGGATGCTGTGGGAAGTCTAGCCGACGGCGGCCCCTCCGTCGTCGCGTCGTGCATCACGCGGGGCGGGTCGGCCCGGTCCTCCGGCACGACCGTTCCTCCACAGCCCCCGCTCGTCCACAGCACGAGGCGCTGCCGTGCACCCCCGCGGACTCCTGGTCACGCTGGACCCATGCCCCGCTCACCCGGCGTCCCCCGCTCCGCCACCGACTCCACCCTCCGCTCCGCCACCGACTCCGCCGGTCCGCTGCGCCGCCGCACCCCACGGCACATCCTGCGCGCTGTGCTGGTGGTGGCGTGCCTGCTGACGAGCGGGCTGGTGCTGCCCGAGGCGAGCAGCGAGGGCGGTCGCTGGCAGTGGCCGCTGGATCCCCCGCACCCGGTGGTCCGAGCCTTCGAGCCGCCGGCGCACGACTACGGTCCCGGGCACCGCGGGATCGACATCGGCGCGCCGGGCCCCGGGGCGGCGGTGCGGGCGGTGGAGGCGGGCACCGTGCACTTCGCCGGCACGGTCGCCGGCCGCGGCGTGCTCTCGATCCGCCACAGCGACGGTCTGCTGTCCACCTACGAGCCGGTCACCACCGATCATCGGGCCGGGGATCAGGTCGCTGCCGGTGAGGTGGTCGCCCAGGTCTCCGTCGCGGCGGATGGCGCCGCGCACTGTCCGGGGGCAACCTGCCTGCACCTGGGGGCGCGGCGGGGCACGGACTACATCGATCCGATGCTGCTGCTGGGCGGGCGCGGCCCGAGTGTGCTGCTGCCCTGGGGCGGAGGGCCCGCCGCCGCGGGCAGCTCCTCCGAGCTCCCTGCCCGCAGCGAGCGCACCGCCCGGTCGGAGGCCCCGATCCCCGCCGAGCCCTCTGCGGCGACCGCCTCCTCAGGCACGGGCAGGACGCCGACGGGAGAGGCACGGGCCCGCCCCGGCTCGGGACCGCGGGCGGTCCTGCTGGAGTAGGCCCTGCGGGGCCGCTCCCGACCGAAGGGGGCCGCACGCTCAGGCGCGGGGGTGGGCCTGCTCGACGGTGCGGCGCAGGCGCTGCGCGCTCACGTGCGTGTAGATCTGGGTGGTGGCGAGGGAGGAGTGCCCCAGGAAGTCCTGGACGCTGCGGAGATCCGCGCCGCCCTCGACCAGGTGCGTCGCCGCGGAATGGCGCAGGGTATGAGGGGTGATGTGCTGGGGCATCCCGGCCCGGGCGGCCCGCTGGTCCAGAAGGGTGCGCACGGCACGGGCTCCGAGCCGTCCGCCCCGGGCACCGAGGAACAGCGCATCCCCGGCCCGGTCGCCGGTACCCGCTGCGAGCACCGCACGGCCCTGAGCGAGCCACGCATCGATCGCGTCGAGCGCAGGGATCCCGACCGGGACGATGCGCTCTCGGTCCCCCTTGCCGTGCACGCGCACGGTGCGCTGGTGGCGATCGATGCCGGAGCGATCCAGCTCGACCAGCTCGGAGACGCGCAGGCCCGAGGAGTACAGCAGTTCGAGCACGGCGGTGTCGCGGAGCTCGAGGGCGTGCTGGCGAGGGTCCTCGCCGGTCTCCGGCGCGGGATCGTCCTCCATCAGCGTCGCCGCCTGCTCGGCGGAGAGGACGGAGGGCAGGTGACGGCCGCGACGGGGCGCCCGGAGGCGTCCGCCGACGTCCGAGGGGATCTGCCCGGTGCCGGCCAACCAAGTGGTGAAGGTGCGAGCGGCCGCGGCCGAGCGGGCCAGGGTGCTGGGAGCGGCGCCGGTCTCGGCCCGGGCCCCGAGCCACGAGCGCAGGGCGGGCAGGTCCAGCTCGGCGAGGTCCATCCGCTCGACCTCGCGCAAGTGCCGCATCAGCTCGCCTGCCTCCCGCTGATACGCGCGCACGGTGTGCGCGGAGCGACCGAGCTCGACCTCGAGATGGCGGGTGAAGGCCTTTAGCACGGCGTCCTGCGATGCCGCCGATTCCGCCGCTGGGCCCTCTGACCGCGAACCCGCCGGGGGCGAGCTCTCGGCTGCCGAGCCCTCTGCTGCCGGGGGCTTCCGTTCCGCCGGGTCGGATGCGCTCATGCGTCCAGTGTCCCGCACCTCCGGCACGGCGAGCGGATCGTGGGCTCACCGGGCGCGCCGCACCCGCAGTCCGATGCGCTGCACGTGGCCGAGCAGTTCCAGACGGCCGAGGGCCGCAGTGGTCTCCGTCTCGGTGAAGCCGACCTCTGCGGCCAGGCGCTCCTCGACGATCGCGGAGCGGGGCGGGACGGCGTCCAGCACGCGACGGTCGGAGGGGGTGAGCAGGTCGAGCTCGTCCTGGACGGCGTACGAGCCCTGTCCAGCGGCAGGTCCGCCGGGCAGCAGGTCCAGGACCTCGGCCGGTTCGGTGATCAGCACCGCTCCGCGCTCCCGGACGATGCGGTGGCAGCCGGCGCTGGCCGCGGAGGTGATGGGCCCCGGGACCGCGCCGACGGGGCGGGAGAGCTCATCGGCATGGCGAGCGGTGGAGAGCGCTCCGGAGCGCCAGCTGGCCTCGACCACGATCACCGCCTGGGACAGGGCGGCGATCAGCCGATTGCGGGAGAGGAAGCGCCATCGGGTGGGGGCGGTGCCGGGTGGGGCTTCGCTGACCAGCAGGTGACGCTCGCAGATCTTCTCGAGCAGGGCGGTGTTGCCCCGCGGGTACAGGGAGTCCAGGCCCCCGGCGAGCACGGCGAGCGTCGCTCCGTCGGGTGCTGCCAGGGCACCTCGGTGGGCTGCCGCATCGATCCCGTAGGCGCCCCCGGAGACGACGGTGCCGCCCTGGGCGGCGAAGGCGGCGGCGAGCGTCGCGGCGGCGTCCTCTCCGTAGGGGGTGGAGGCTCGCGAGCCGACCAGTGCGACGTGTCGCGGCGCGGTCAGGTCGCCGAGGTGCCCGCTGCCGCGCAGCCACAGGCAGTGCGGTGCGGTGGCCTCCAGGTCGTGGAGTCCGTCGGGCCATTCGGCATCGGCGGGGGTGATCGGGCGGATGCCGCGCTGCTCAGCGGTGTCGAGGACCTGCTCGGCGTCCGTGCTGACCAGTCGTGCCCGCCAGCGCTCCAGGGCTCGGCGGGCCCGCGGGCCGGCGGCCAGCGGGCCCGGTTCGGTCGGGTCCGCGGGCAGTTCGTGGCCGAGGGCTGCCAGCAGCTCGGTGTCGGTCCCGCTGCGCACGATCTCGAGGGCGGCGGGCCGCCCGACGAGGGTGCACAGCAGCATGGCGACGGCATCGGAGGGCTCGGCGATCAGCGACCAGGTCACGCGGGCGCTGTGATCCAGCGCGGCGGGCTCCGTCGTCGGTGTCGGGGTGGTGGGAGCCGGGGCGTCCGGCGTCAGGGCTGCCCCGGTCGAGGCGGACGGGGTCGGTGCGTTCATGGCCGGTCTCCTTCGCGGAGGGTGAGGGCGAGGCCGATGTGCTCGGCGTCGGGGCGGTCGCTGCCGTCGAGGTCGGCGAGGGTCCAGGCCAGGCGCAGCACACGGTCGTGTCCGCGCAGGGTGAGCCGTCCCTGGGCCACGGCGTGGTCGAGCAGGCTGCGCTGGCTGGGTGCCGGGGCGAACTCGCGGCGCAGCAGGGGGCCGGGCAGCTGGGCGTTCAGGGACCAGGCCCGCCCGGCGAAGCGCTCGTGCTGTCGCTGCCTGGCGGCCCCGACCCGAGCCGCGATGTCGGCCGAGGGCTCCGCGTCCACATCGCCGGTGCGGTGGATGTCCACCGGGCCGAGGGTGAGGCGCATGTCGATCCGGTCCTGGACCGGCCCGGAGATCCGGGCCCGGTAGCGTCGGCGCTGCAACGGGCTGCAGGTGCAGGCCTCCCCCTTGCCGAAGGCCTGTCCGCAGGGGCAGGGGTTGGCGGCGAGCACCAGTTGGAAACGTGCCGGATAGCGGGCCGCGCCGCGGGCTCGGTGCAGGGTGATGTCCCCGGATTCGAGGGGTTCGCGGAGGGCGTCCAGCACCCGGGCCGAGAACTCGGGGGCCTCGTCCAGGAACAGCACCCCGGCGTGTGCACGGGAGATCGCCCCCGGCACGGCGATCCCCGCTCCCCCACCGACCACGGCGGCGGTGGTGGCGGTGTGATGGGGGCTCTCGAAGGGCGGGCGACGGGACAGGCCCTGCGCGGCGTCGAAGCGTCCCGAGACCGAGCGGATCGCGGCGACCTCGAGTGCCTCCTCGGCGGACAGCTCCGGCAGGATTCCCGGGATGCGGGCGGCGATCATAGACTTCCCCGTTCCGGGCGGTCCGAGCAGCATCAGGTGATGGCCGCCGGCGGCGGCGACCTCGGCGGCGCGGCGAGCCTGGTGCTGGCCGATCACGTCCCGGAAGTCCAGCGGCTCCGCGGCCGAGTCCGTGGTGTCGGAGGCCGCGGAGGCCTCCGTGGACAGGAGCGGGCCGCGGGGAGCAGGCAGCGCGATGTCTGCGCCGAGCTCGAACAGCACGTGCGCGAGGTCCCGGACCCCTCTGACCCGGACCCCCTCCACCAGCCGGGCCTCAGCGAGGTTCTCCTCGGGGACCACGGCCTCGGTGAGGCCCAGCCGGCGGGCGGCGAGCAGGGCGGGCATCACCCCCGGCACCGGCCTGACCAGTCCGTCGAGCCCCAGCTCGCCGAGGAGGACCCGTTCGGCCGGGACAGCGGGGAGGGCACCCTGGGCGGCGAGGATCGCCACCGCGATCGCGAGATCGAATCCGGAGCCGTGCTTGGGGATCCACGCCGGGCTGAGGTTGACGGTGATGCGGCGGGCGGCCAGGGGGAACCTGCTGCGGGCGGCGGCGGCACGGACCCGCTCCCGGGACTGCAGCGTCGAGGAGTCCGGCAGTCCCACCAGGTGGAAGGCGGGCAGCCCCGAGGAGACATCGGCCTCGACCTCGACCAGAGTGCCATCCAATCCGGTCAGGGAGATCGAGAGCGTGCGGGCGTGGCCCATCAGATGACCGCCTGCAGATGCTCGAGGGCGAAGGTGCCGTCGACATGGGCGTGGATCGCGATCACATCGATCCGCACGTCCCGGTGCGGGATGCTCGCGCTGATCAGGTACTCACCGGCCAGGCGACGCAGCCGGGCGAGCTTGCGGTGGTCCACCGCTGCCTGCGGAGCGCCGGTGACGAAGGTGCGGCGGGTCTTGACCTCGGCGAACACCAAGGTGGTGCCGTCCAGCGCGATGATGTCCAGCTCGCCCCGGGTGAGGCGGAGATTGCGCTCCAGCACCGTCCAGCCGAGCTGGGCCAGGCGACGGGCTGCGAGGTCCTCGCCGACCCTGCCGAGCTCGGCGGCGGAGAGGTCACGGACGCGGGGCGGTGCTGGCGGAGGTGGAGAGTGGTCAGCGGGAGCGGGGAGAGCCGGGGAGGGGATGTCGGGTGCGCTGTTCATGCCCGTCAGCGTCTCCCAGCGGAGCTCTCACCGTCTGCGCTCGGGGCGTTCTGGGGATAACCGGCCCTTGGGGAGGAACGGTGGAACCGGGGTCAGGGCAGGGAGATGTCCGGCTTGGTGAGCTCTTCGATGTTGACGTCCTTGAAGGTCACCACCCGCACCGAGCGCACGAAGCGGTTGGAGCGGTAGATGTCCCACACCCACACATCCGCCAGGCGCAGCTCGTAGAAGACCTCCCCGCCGGCGGAGCGGACCTGCAGGTCCACCTGATTGGCGAGATAGAAGCGCCGTTCGGTCTCCACGACGTAGGTGAAGAGGCTGACGACGTCCCGGTACTCCTTGAAGAGCTGCAGCTCGAGATCGGATTCGAAGTTCTCGAGGTCCTGCGTGTTCACTGCCGCTCCTCCTCACCCTGCGCGGTCGTATCGCTCCACAGTACGCCAGCGCGCGCCGGCTGCGGAGCGCTGCCCAGGCGCCAGCTGCGCCGGTGCTGGGTATGCGGCCCGAGCCCATCGATCGCTGCACGATGCACCGCCGAGGCATAGCCCTTGTTCGAGGCCCAGCCGTAGTCCGGGGCCTCCTGGTGCAGGGCGGTCAGCAGCTCGTCCCGGGCCACTTTCGCCAACACGCTGGCGGCGGCGACGCTGAGGCAGTCGCGGTCCGCCTTCTCCCGCGTCACCACCCGCGGCGCCGGGCGGCCGCTGCTGCTCAGGGAGGCGCTCAGGACGTCCACGTTCCCGTCCAGCAGGATCGCATCGACGCTCACCTCCAGGCCGTCCAGCGCCCGTACGGACGCAGTGGTCAGCGCGGCCATGATCCCGATGCGGTCGATCTCCTCGGCGCTCGCCCAGCCCACCGCATGGGCGTGGGCGGCGGTACGGATCGGGCCGATCAGCGCCTCCCGGCGACGGGCGGTCAGCGCCTTGGAATCCCGAATCCCCTCCGGCATCGACGGGACGATGCCGTTCTCGATCCGCAGGGCGCAGGCACCGACGGCGACCGGTCCCGCCAGAGCACCGCGTCCCACCTCGTCGATGCCGACGATGATGCGGGGGCCAGGGCCGGCCTCACGGGCCAGGCGGATCTCCGTCTCGGCAGTCGGCAGGCTCGTGCTCACGCGGGATCGGGGACGTCGGCGAAGGCGTCGCGGCCTTCGTTCAGCGTCGTCCAGCTGCTGGAGGGCCAGAAGATGATCTCCGCCTTGCCGGTGATGTTGTCGACCGGGATGAAGCCCTCGTCGCCCATGGCGTGGTGATAGGCGGAGTCGGCGGAGGCGTGGCGGTTGTCGCCCATCACCCACACTCGGTTCGAGGGGACGGTGATGTCGAAGGGGACCTGGCAGGGCGAGGTCGCCTGGTTGATGTAGTCCTCCTCGATCTCGACGCCGTTGACCTCCAGGGCAGCGCCCTGAGCAGCGCAGACCACACGGTCTCCGGGCATCCCGATCAGGCGCTTGACCAGGTGGTCCTGAGACGGATCGGGGGCCAGACCCACCAGGGACAGGGCCATCATGAGCCGCACCCGCGGGGTGGGGTTCTCGGTGGCGTCGCCGGGGATCCAGTCGTCGGGGTCCTCGAACACGATCACGTCTCCACGGTGCAGGTCGAACACCCCGGGGGTGAGCTTCGAGACCAGGATCTTGTCATCGTTGAGAAGCGTCGGGTTCATCGAAGCCGAGGGAATGTAGAACGGCTGGATCAAGAAGGTCTTGACCAGCACTGCGATCAGCAGTGCGACCATCATGGTGATCAGGGTGTCCAGCCACAGCGGCATCCGGGAGCGGACCGAGGCCCGCCCGTTCTCCTCGCCTGCGGGCTCGCCCTCGCCGTCCGTCGGGGAGGCGCCGTCGCCCAGCAGGTCGTCCTCGTCGTCGGACGACGAGGCGCGGGGGGACGGGGAGAGAGCGTTCATCGCCGCGATCCTATCCGCTGGCCTCGGCGATTCAGATCACGTCGGCACGCGAGAGTGGCCACACTATTCGCGTGACCGGGCCGACTACCCGGTCCACCGGCACCATCCCCCCGCCGGGGGCGCCCAGCAGGTGGCGCGAATCGGTGGAGTCCGTGCGGTTGTCCCCCAGCACGAACATGCGGTCCTCGGGCACGAGGAGATCGAACTCGACCTCGCTGGGCGCGGTGCCGGGCGGCAGGTAGGGCTCATGGATCGGGTCACCGTCCACGGTGATCGCTCCCTCCTCGTTGCAGCAGCTCACGCGCTCTCCCCCCAGGGCGATCACCCGCTTGACCCAGTGGTCACCTCCGGCCGTCCCCTCCGTGCCGAAGTAGCCGGTGCCGTCGAAGACGACCACCTGGCCGTGCTCGGCGGTGCCCCGCAGGCTGCGGTCCACGAGGATCACGTCGCCCACCTGCAGGGTGGACTCCATGGACGCCGACGGGATCCGGAAGGGCTGGGTGACGTGGTGACGGACCAGTCCGGCACCGAGCAGCAGCAGCACGACGCAGACGGCGGCGGTCACCACGCCGTGGTGCCGCCGCCGTCCGTCGGATGTTCTCGCGCTCATCCTGTGATCCGGGATGCCCGAGATCAGGAGTGGGTGCGCTTCTCCTTGATGCGGGCCTTCTTGCCGGTGAGGCCGCGCAGGTAGTAGAGCTTGGCGCGGCGCACGTCGCCGCGGGTGACGACCTCGATCTTGTCGATGGTCGGGGCGTGGATCGGGAACACGCGCTCCACCCCGACGCCGAAGGAGATCTTGCGGACCCGGAAGGTCTCGCCGACCCCGTGGCCCTGGCGGGCGATGACGTAGCCCTGGAAGACCTGGACTCGGGAGCGGTTGCCCTCGATGACCTTCACGTGGACCTTGACGTTGTCGCCGGCGCGGAACGCGGGGATGTCCTCGCGCAGTGATGCCTTGTCGAGCTCGTCGAGCTTCTGCATGATGTTTCTCCTGCCCTCCGCCTCAGGTCGGACGGCGTCGTTCGCGAGTGACCGCGCGACCGCGCGGGCACCAGGGGAACCGTCGATCCGGCGAGGAGCAGACGAGCTGGCCCTCGTGCCGGTGTGCTGGGCCTCTGGCGGCGACTCCCATCGCCACGGATCTGCCCGACCGCTCGATGCATCCCACCCCTGAGGCAGTGGCATGCGCGGCACGCACGAGATGTCATTGTGCCAGCAGCGCTACCCTGCGGCAAGCCCTCACCGGGAGGTCGATGCTGGTCAGCCCGTCTTCGCGGTGTCGTCTCCGTCACCCCGTGCGGCGAGCAGATCCGGTCGGCGCTCGCGAGTGCGGAGCGTCGCCTGCTCCCGGCGCCAGGCGGAGATGCGGGCATGGTTCCCGGACAGCAGCACCTCCGGGGCGTCCCGGCGAGTGCCGGCGGGGTCGACCCAGCTGGCGGGACGGGTGTAGAGGGGGTACTCGAGCAGACCATCGGCGTGGGACTCCTCGAGGAGGCTCTCCGCATTCCCGACCACCCCCGGCACCAGGCGCACCACGGCCTCGGTGATGGCGAGCACCGCCACCTCACCGCCGTTGAGCACGTAGTCGCCGAGCGAGACCAGGGCGACCTCGCTGCCGGAGTCGGCGAGATACTCGTAGACCCGCTCGTCGATGCCCTCGTAGCGCCCGCAGGCGAAGATCAGCCACGGGTGCCGTGACCAGGCCTCGGCAGTCTGCTGGGCGAAAGGAGTGCCTGCCGGGTTGGGGAAGACGATCAGCGGCCGGGCCTGGATGCCGAGCTCGTCCTGCCCCTCGGCGATGACCGCGCTGATCGCCTCGACCCACGGCTCGGGCTTCATCACCATGCCGGCGCCGCCGCCCAGCGGGGCGTCGTCCACGGTGCGGTGGCGGTCCGTCGTGCTGTCGCGCAGGTCGTGGACGTGCAGGCTGATCAGCTCATCGCGGCGCGCCTTGCCGATCAGTGACAGCTCCAGCGGCGCCATGTACTCCGGGAAGATCGTGATGACGTCGATCCGCATGCTCAGCCCTCCCGTGCGCCGTCGGTGCCGTCATCGTCGGTGTCGTCGTCATCGACCGTGTCGAACAGGCCCCCGGGCGGATCGGCCAGGACGATCCCCGCCTCGAGGTCGACCTCCGGGACGAGCTCGTGCACCAGCGGCAGCTGCACCAGCCCGCGATCCCGGGTGCGCACGATCAGCAGGTCCTGGGCGGGGTAGTGCTCGATGCCGTGGACGGTGCCGAGGTCATGACCGTCGACGTGCCGGACGGTGAGGCCCTTGAGCTGGGAGGGGTACCAGGCCTCCGGGTCCACCTCGGCCTCCTGGTCCGCATCGACCTGGGTGCTCAGCTCCGCACCGCGCAGGGACTCGGCGTCGGTCCGGTCGGTGACCTCCGTGAAGCGGACGTACCAGCGTCCCTGCTGGGCCCGCGTCCCGGCCACGGTCAGCGCGCGCTCCCCCTCCGGGCCGTCGACGCGGAAGATGGTGCCGGCGCGGAACCGCTCCTCGGGCTGATCGGTGCGCAGCACCAGGGCCACCTCGCCTCGCAGCCCGTGGGCCTTGCCGATCGTGGCGACGACCACCTCGAGAGTGCTCATACCAGTCCGTCCTCTCTGTTGTCCCCGTCGGTCTCGTCCTCGAGCTCGCCGACGGCCGGGGCGCTGTATCCCGCCGCGTCGCAGGCGCTGCCCAGCGTGCCGAGCGGCTCGGACAGTCCATCGGACCAGGTATCCCCCTCCAGGGCGTCCTGGAAGGGGAGGCGCACCTGCTCGAGCGCGGAGCGCACCTCGTCGTCGTCGACCGCGGCGATCTGGGCGCTCAGCAGCTGCTCGGTGGCCTCGACGTCGTCCATCCGGTCTCCGGGCACGGCGCGGCCGGAGAGTCCCACCAGCTTGAACATGTTCGAGGTGAGCACGTTGGAGTTGGCGAAGTGGGTCAGGGTGCTCGGAGTGTCGAACACCTGCGCGCAGACCAGGGCGGCGGGCTTGGTGCCGTCCTCCCCCGGGGCGAGCGCCCAGGCTGCCGCTACCGAGGTGCTCGCGCAGGCCTCGGCCGCCTCCACCCAGGCGGTGGTGAAGCCGTCACGGTCGAGGTCCTCTCCCCGCTCGGGCTCGGTCCGGAACCATTCCGCGAGGCCGGCGACCGCCTGCTGGGTCCGCTCATCGGTCTGTTCGAAGGCGAGCGCGATGTCGTCGGCGGTCATCGCGTAGAAGAACGGGTCGGAGGGCCCGGAGTCGGGCGCGGAGCCGGCCCGGTCCAGCACTGTGCGGGAGAGCGGGTCGGCGTAGTCCGGATCGCCCCAGAACTGGGTGCAGGCGGCCGCGAGGGCCGGGTCCGGTGTGGAGTCGGGTGTGCTCGAGGCGGCCGGGTCACCGCCGGCGTCGGACGCCGCGGTGGGCTCCTCGGGGGCGGGGGCCGTGCAGGCTCCTGCCAGCATCGTCAGCGCGGCGGCGCCGACGGCGATCCGGGATCGCAGAGACCGAGAGCGGCACTGCCGGGCAGTGCCGCTCTCGGGGAGACGGGTCGCGCGCTGCAAGTCAGCGCCGGTCGACGTCGACGATGTCCACGCGGATATCGTCCTTCGACAGGGCAGAGGTGACGGTGCGCAGGGCGCGGGCAGTGCGCCCGGAGCGTCCGATCACGCGGCCGAGGTCGGCCGGAGCGACCCGCACCTCGAGCAGCGGGCCGCGACGGGTCGACTTCTCGGTGACGCGCACGGCGTCCGGGTCGTCGACGATGCCGCGGACGAGATGATCGAGAGCCTCGGAGCGAGTGCTCATCTCAGGCCTCGTCGGTGGTCGCGGCCTCGGCGTCCTCAGTGGACTCGCCCTCGGCCGGAGCCTCCTCGAAACCGGCCTCGAGCTCGCCGGCCTCCTCACCCTTGGCCTCCTTGGCCTTCTTGGCGCCCTCGCGGGACTCCGCGGCAGCCTTGTCAGCGGCGGCGATGCGCTCCTCGGCGCTCTGCTTGGCCTCAGAGGTCTTCAGGGACCCCTCGGCGCCGTCCTCGCCCTTGAACTTCTGCCAGTCACCGGTGACCTTCAGCAGGGCGGCGACCTGCTCGGTGGGCTGCGCACCCACGCCGAGCCAGTACAGCGCACGCTCGGAGACGACCTCGATCACGGAGGGGTTCTCCGTGGGGTGGTACTTGCCGATCTCCTCGATCACGGCGCCGTCGCGCTTCTTGCGCGAATCGGCCACGACGATGCGGTAGTACGGTGCATGGATCTTGCCCATGCGCTTCAGACGAATCTTGACAGCCACGTGTGTGGACTCTCCTTCAGAGATGATCGGGTGAGTCCCGCCGCAGCCTGTGGGGTGTATGCGGGCGCTGACGGTGCTCGGGGTGCCGTGCCGCGGCGGGTAGAGGGCCGGCCGC
>DXDT01000191.1 GCA_019115335.1 Candidatus Brachybacterium merdigallinarum | reverse complement strand
GGCATCTGCAGGCCGCGGGCGAGACCGCGGCCCTTGACCACGAGCTCGTGGTCGGCGTGGCGGGCCGCGATCCGGTTGAAGCGCGACTCGACGTAGGCGCCCTTGGCCTCGGTGGACCGCTGCAGCTCGTCATCGCTCCAGAACAGCTCGATGGCCTTGGTTGCGGTGGCGAAGGCGGGGCCGAAGCCGCGGAAGGTGCCGTTGTGCTCGCCGGGCTCCCAGATGTCCAGCTCGGGCTTGATCAGGGTGAGCGCGAGCGGGTGGCCGTAGCCGCTGATCGACTTCGACAGGGTGACCATATCGGGCTCGATCCCGGCCTCCTCGAAGCTGAAGAAGCCGCCGGTGCGGCCGCAGCCCATCTGGATGTCGTCGACGATCAGCAGGATCTCGTGCTCCTTGCACAGGTCCGCGAGGCCCCGCAGCCACTCGGCGCGGGCGGCGTTGATGCCGCCCTCGCCCTGCACCGTCTCGACGATCACGGCGGCGGGCTTGTTCAGCCCGGAGCCGCCGTCGGTGAGCAGGCGCTCGAGGTACATGAAGTCGGGGACGACCTGGCCGAAGTAGTCGTCGAAGGGCATCGGGGTGGCGTGCACCAGGGGGATGCCCGCGCCGCCGCGCTTCATCGAGTTGCCGGTCACGGACAGGGCGCCGAGCGTCATGCCGTGGAAGGCGTTGGTGAAGTTCACGACCGACTCGCGGCCGGTGACCTTGCGGGCCAGCTTCAGGGCGGCCTCGACGGCGTTGGTGCCGCCCGGGCCGGGGAAGGCGACCTTGTAGTCCAGGCCGCGCGGAGCCAGGATCGAGTCGTGGAAGGTCTGCAGGAACCGGCTGCGGACGTCGGTGAACATGTCCAGGCCGTGGACCACGCGGTCCTCGAGGAAGTGGTCGATGACGACCTTCTTCAGCTCGGGGTGGTTGTGGCCGTAGTTCAGGGTGCCGGCGCCGGCGAAGAAGTCGGTGTACTCCCGCCCGTCTTCCGCGGTCAGAGTGGAGCCCTTGGCGTGGGTGAACGTCGTGGGCCAGCTGCGGGAGTAGCTGCGGACCTCGGACTCGAGCTGGGTCGTGGGAGTGGCGTCGATGGTGGTCATGGTGTCCCTTCTCCGGTGGGGTGGGGGTGATCCGTGGGGTCTGTGCGGTGTCCGGGCGCGCGGAAGCGCCCGCTGGACGGGGTGCTGCGGGGGAGGAGCGGCTCAGCGGCCGATGCGAAGGTCTCCGATCACGTGCAGGAGCTCGGCGTCGTGGCCCTCGTCGGGGAAATCACCTGCTTCGAACAGCGGGCCGACGCGGTGCTGCGCACCGTGGCGCTCGGCGAAAGAGGCGAACAGGCGCTGTGAGGCCTGGTTGTCCTCGGTGATGGTGGTCTCCAGGGTGCGCACCTGGGGCAGGTCCGCCACCAGTGCGTCGAGCATGCGGCCGGCCACGCGGCGGCCCCGCAGGGCGTCGTCCACGCCGATCTGCCAGATGAACAGGCAGGTGGGATCCGTCGGGCGCAGGTAGCCCAGCACGAAGCCGACGACCTCGCCCTCGTGGATCGCGACCCGCGAGGTCGCCGCGAAGTCGCGGGCCAGCAGCAGGTAGGCGTAGGAGGTGTTCAGATCCAGCGTGCCGCTGTCACGGGCCACTCGCCACATGTCCCTGCCCTGCGCCGGGGTGGGCGCCGGGAACGAGAGCTCGGATCCTGCGGCAGCGGACTGCTCGCGGTCGGTGTCCTCGCGGTGGGGGTCGTGGTCGGTCGTGGTCATCGGCTGGGCCATCACGGGGCCCAACTTTAGCGAGATCGGCCCGGGAACCCCAGCCCCCGGAGCGGGCGACCAGGGTATTCATCGGAGTGTCGTGACCGAATCGTGAGGATCGCCGCTTCGATCCTCCGATTGTCCGACAACCCTGGATCCTTCCGTGCGACCTGCACGGATGGTCTCTTCAGCTCGTGACATCCGGGCGGGCTCGCAGGTTGTCTGTGGCATGCATCACAGTGGACGTGGCTGCGGTCACGTCCCGTGCGCGCGGGGAGATAATGCATGAATGCGGTCAGCGGATTTCCCGGAATCGTCTCGCGGAAATGCGTGAATGGATACCCTCGAGCCCATGAACGCTCTGGAGAGCCTCGACGAGTTCCTCGGCGACGCCGAAGGGTGGCTGTGGACCTGGGCCGGGATGCCCGTCGTGGTGATCCTCGGCCTCTACTTCACGGTCCGCAGCGGCGCCGTGCAGCTGCGGATGATCCCGGCGATGTTCGCCGCCATCGCCCAGAAGCCGCAGAAGGAGAAGGTCGGGAAGGGGGCGCGGCGCACCGAGCGCACCACGTCGCTCAGCGCCTTCCAGGCCTTCGCGATCTCCGCCGCCGCCCGCGTGGGCACCGGCAACATCTCCGGGGTGGCCGGGGCGATCTTCCTGGGCGGCCCGGGCGCGGTGTTCTGGATGTGGGTGATGGCGATCGGAGGCGGCGCCGCCAGCTTCGTCGAGTCCACCCTCGCCCAGCTGTGGAAGACCCGCGCCGCGGACACCTACAAGGGTGGCCCCGCCTTCTACATCGCCCGGGGGCTCGGCAGTCGCGGCTTCGGCGCCTTCTTCGCGGTCCTGTTCATCTTCTGCTTCGCCTTCGCCTTCACCTCCCTGCAGTCCAACACCATCGTCGACGCGGTCACCGGCGCAGTCGCCGTGTACACCGATCCGGAGGGGCTGCCCTGGCTCGCCCCCGTGCTCGGTGTCCTGCTGGCCCTGCTGACCGCCGCGATCATCTTCGGTGGGATGCGCCGCGTGGCGGCCGTCGCGCAGTCCATGGTGCCGATCATGGCGCTGATCTACCTGGTGCTCGGCATCCTGATCGTCGGCATGAACCTCGGTGAGCTGCCCCGCGTGCTCTCCCAGATCGTCACCGAGGCCTTCGACCCCCAGGCCGTGGTGGGCGGGGGGATCGGCGCCGTGATCGTCCAGGGCGTCCAGCGCGGCATGCTCTCCAACGAGGCCGGCATGGGCTCGGTCCCCAACGTCGCCGCGACCGCCTCGGTCAGCCACCCCGTCAAGCAGGGACTGGTCCAGACCCTCGGCGTCTACTTCGACACCCTGCTGATCTGCTCGATCACCGCGTTCATCGTGCTGTTCGCCTTCCCCGACGTCTCCGTCGGCGGCGAGGGCCTGGTGATGGTGCAGGAGTCCCTGACCGCCAACCTCGGCGCCTGGTCCGCCGTGCTGATGGCGCTGATCATGTTCCTGCTCGCCTTCACCTCGGTGCTGGGCAACTACTCCTACGGCGAGGCGAACATGCACTTCCTGACCGGGAAGCGGGGCTGGCACGCCGCGTTCGGCATCGCCGTGGTGCTGCTGGTGCTGGTCGGCGCCGTCATCGACGTGTCGCTGGCCTGGACGATCGCCGGGGTGTCGATGGTGTTCATCGCCCTGATCAACCTGGTGGTGATCGCGATCCTGTTCCCGACCGCGCTGAAGCTGCTGCGGCACTACAACGCGCAGCGCGCCGAGGGGGACGATCCGATCTTCCTGGCGGAAGAACTGCCCGAGATCAAGAACGTCGAGGTCTGGGAGACCAGCGACGTCGCCGACTACCTCGCCGACCGGGAGGATGCCCGGTAGTGCAGCGGGCAGAGCGCTCGTTGAAGTCCTCTGCGGTGAGACGGTGCATCACGGTTCGACCCGCCCTCGCGCGGCGACTTGACGGGGAGGCCACCGAGGCGTGACGGTGGTCACACGGGCCGCAACGGGGCGGTCCGTCCTCGGCAGGGAGGGTCGCCTCCGTGCCGGAGTGCCGCATCGTCGAAAGCGAGGCCACGCCATGGACACCAGCGTCTTCGAGCAGCATGAATCCGAGATCCGCGGGTACAGCCGCGCCTATCCCACCGTGTTCGCTTCGGCGTCGAACGCCCGTCAGGTCGCCGAGGACGGCACCTCCTACATCGACTTCTTCGCCGGGGCGGGGGTGCTGAACTTCGGGCACAACCACCCGGGCATGAAGCGCGCCATGATCGACTTCCTCGAGGCGGACGGTGTCGCTCACTCCCTGGACACCTACACCACCACCAAGCGGGACTTCATCGAGAAGTTCCAGCAGAAGGTCCTCGCTCCCCGCGGCATGGACCACAAGATGCAGTTCATGGGCCCCACCGGCACCAACGCCGTCGAGGCGGCGCTGAAGCTCGCGCGGCTCGCCACCGGTCGGCGCGAGATCGTCGCCTTCAGCAACGGCTTCCACGGCATGACCCTGGGCTCCCTCGCCGCGACCGCGAACCACGCCTTCCGGCAGTGGGCCGGGGTGCCGCTCACGGACGTGGTGCGCCTGCCCTTCGAGACTGCCCCCGGCGGGAAGACCGCCCTGGCCGAGTACGCCGCCGCCCTCGCCGACCCCTCCAGCGGGCAGACCCCGCCGGCCGCGTTCCTGGTCGAGCCGATCCAGGCCGAGGGCGGCGTCAACGTCGCCAGCCGAAACTGGCTGCACGAGGTCCAGGAGCTCGCCCATTCCGTCGGCGCCCTGCTGATCCTCGACGACATCCAGGCCGGGATCGGCCGCACCGGCAGCTACTTCTCCTTCGACGGGATGGGCCTGGAACCGGACATCATCACCCTCGCCAAGGGCCTGGGTGGCTTCGGCACCCCGATCGCGATGAACCTCAACACCCCCGAGGTGGATGCGCACTGGTCGCCCGGCGCGCACACCGGCACCTTCCGCGGCCAGGGCCTCTCCTTCGTCGCCGGCTCCGTCGCCCTGGACTACGCCGACGACGAGGCGTTCCAGGCCGAGGTGCTCGCCAAGGGTGAGCAGATGCGCCAGCGGCTCGAGTCCCTCGCCGCAGCCCACCCCGAGCGGGGCTGGGAGGTGCGCGGCAAGGGCATGATGCAGGCCCTGGACACCGGGGACGGCGCCTTCGCCAAGCAGGTCCAGACCGCCGCCTTCGAGCTCGGGCTGCTGATCGGCCCCTGCGGCTCCGGGGGCCGGGTGATCAAGCTGATCCCGCCCCTGACCATCCCCGAGGAGGACCTCACCGCCGGACTGGACCTGCTCGCCCAGGCCATCGAGCAGGTCGTCGCCGCGACCCCGAGGGCCGCCTGATGCGCCGCCGGGACGACATGACGTTCCCGGCCGAGGAGTACGAGCGCCGCATGCGCGAGCTGCGCGAGCGGATGGCCCGCCGTGGGCTGGACGCGGTGATCGTCACCGACCCCGAGAACCTCATGTACCTCACGGACTACCAGACCACCGGGTACTCCTTCTTCCAGGCCCTGATCGTGCCGCTGGACGGCGACTCGACGATGCTCACCCGCGCCCTCGAGCAGTCCAACGTCATCGAGCGCACCTGGCTCACCCACTCCCGCGCCTACCCGGACACCGGCGACGCGATCCTCGACCTGGTCAGCACCCTCCGGGACCTGCGGCTGGGGGACAAGCAGGTGGGCTACGAGCGCAACAGCTACTACTTCCCCGCCTACCAGCAGGACCGCTTCCACGACGCCTTCGGCGACGGGCTGGTGGACTGCTTCGGCATCGTCGAGGAGGGGAGGGTGCGCAAATCCGCCGCCGAGGTCGACGTGATGCGGCGCGCCGCCCGCGCCGCGGAGGCCGGGATGCGCGCCGGGATCGCCGCGGCCGTGCCCGGGGCCACCGAGAACGACGTCGCCGCGGAGATCTCCGCCGCGATGTTCCGGGCCGGCGGCGAGTTCCCGGCGGTGATGCCGTACGTCGCCTCCGGGCCGCGCTCAATGATCGGCCACTCCACCTGGGAGGGCCGCACCATCCAGCCCGGTGAGCATGTGTTCCTCGAGGTGGGCGGCTGCTACCGCCGCTACCACGCCGCCCTCATGCGCACTGTGCTCAATGGCGAGCTGGATCCGCAGATGCGCTCGGCACAGGACCTGATGGCCCATGCGCTCGTCGAGCTGCGGGCCCTGATCCGGCCCGGCGTGACCGTCTCCGAGGTGGACCGGCTCACCCGCAGCATCATCGAGTCCAACGACGTGGGCGCCCAACTCGTCACCCGCGCCGGGTACTCGATCGGGATCGCCTTCCCGCCCAGCTGGGACGAGGGCTACATCCTCTCCCTGCTGGAGGGGGACCCCACGCCGCTCGAACCCGGGATGACGTTCCACCTGATCCCCTGGATGTGGGGAGTGGGCGGCACCCGCACCGTCGGCTTGTCCGACACGATCCACGTCACCGAGCACGGCTGCGAATCCCTGTTCACCCTCCCCGAGGAGTTCTCCGTGCACCCGGCGCCGGGGACGACGGTCCTGCCGCCGCCGACCTTGACCACCGACCAGGCCCGCTGAAGGAGGCCGCCATGACGATGCTTACCGCCGTGAACCCCGCCACCGGCGCCGTGGTGCGCGAGACCCCCGCCGCCACCGCCGACGAGATCACCGCCGTGCTCGAGCGCTCGAACGCCGCCTACCCCGCCTGGAAGCGGACCGGCTTCGCGGAGCGGGCCGACGTCCTGCGAGCCGCCGCGAACTACATGCGCGAGCACGTCGAGGAGCTCGCCCCGCTGATGACCGAGGAGATGGGCAAGCCGATCGGCGAGGCCCGCGGGGAAGTGAACAAGGCCGCCTGGGCTGCGGAGCACTACGCCGACCACGCCGAGGGATATCTCGCCGAGGAGCACATCGCCTCCGATGCGGCCTCCTCCTACGTCCAGTACCTGCCGCTGGGGCCGGTGCTGGGGATCCTGCCCTGGAACGCCCCGTTCTGGCTGGCGTTCCGCTTCGCCTCGCCGGCACTGATGGCCGGGAACACGGCGGTGATGAAGCACGACCCGCACGTGCCCGGCTGCGCGGCGGCGATCGAGGAGGTGTTCCGGGCGGTCGGCGCACCGGACGGGGTGTTCCAGACCCTTCACGCCCGGACCGAGGACGTCGAGGGGGTGATCCGCGACCCCCGCATCCGCGCGGTCTCCTTCACCGGCTCCGACCGCGCCGGCTCCCAGGTCGCCGCAATCGCCGCGAGCGAGATCAAACCGGCCGTGCTCGAGCTGGGCGGCTCCGACCCGCAGATCGTGCTGGCCGACGCCGACCTCGAGCAGGCCGCGGAGGTCTCCGCGCTCTCCCGCATCATCAACGCCGGCCAGTCCTGCATCGCCGCGAAACGGGTGATCGTGGAGCGCTCCGTCCACGACCGCTTCGTGGAGCTGCTCACCGAGCGCCTCGCCGCGCTCACGGTCGGAGACCCCCGGGAGGACACCACCGACGTCGGGCCCATTGCCCGCCCCGAGCTGCGGGAGAACCTCCACCGGCAGGTCACCAGCTCCGTCGACGCCGGTGCCCAGCTGGTGCTCGGCGGCACCCTGCCGGAGGGGCCCGGGTACTTCTACCCCGCCACCCTGCTCACCAGGGTGCAGTCCGGCATGGCCGCCTGCACCGAGGAGACCTTCGGCCCGGTCGCGGTGGTGATGTCGGCCGACGACGCCGAGGACGCGCTCGCCATCGCCAACGACACGCCCTACGGTCTGGGGGCGAGCATCTGGACCACCACCGAGCGGGGCGAGCAGATGGCCGCCCGGATCGAGGCCGGCCAGGTCTCGGTCAACGGGATCGTCAAGACGGATCCGCGCCTGCCCTCCGGAGGGATCAAGCGTTCCGGCTACGGCCGCGAGCTGGGCCCCCACGGCATCAAGGAGTTCGTCAACGCCCAGCAGGTGTGGGTGGGCCCGGCGCAGAGCTGAACAGGCAGGGCTGAACAGGTCGGGGCGTGCATGCAGTGGCCTCTGGTGATGAGGTCACCCCGTATGCGCCCCGACCTGTTCACCTGACGCCAGTTCTCGCACGGGGCGCGCGGAGGGCCGTGCTCAGCGCGGCTCAGGCGTGCACGTCCACCACGGTGCGGCCGCGCACTCGGCCCTCGACGATCTCGCCGGCGAGGTCGAGGGCGCCCTGCAGGCCGACGCTCTGCGTCATCGCGGCGAGCAGGTCGAGGTCCAGCTCGCTGCCGAGCATCGCCCAGGCCCGCTCGCGCAGCGGAGCAGGAGCGTCGACGGAGTTCGCGCCGGTCAGCGTGACTGCGCGCAGGATGAACGGCAGCACGGTCGTGGGCAGGTCCGGGCCCTGGGCGAGGCCGTAGGCGACGGCGAGGCCGCCGTAGCGGGTCTGGGCGAGGGCGTTGGCGAGGGTGTGGGAGCCGACGCCGTCCACCACCGCAGCCCACCGCTCGGATTGCAGCGGCCGCGCGTTCTCCTCCTCGAGCTCGGACCGGTCCAGGATCGTCGCCGCGCCGAGGCGTCGGAGGTACTCGCCCTCGCTCTCGCCGCGCCCGGTCGAGGCGACCACGGTGTGGCCGCGCCTGGCCAGCAGCGCGATCGCGACCGAGCCGACACCTCCGGCGGCGCCCGTGACCAGCACCTCGCCGTCCCCGGGGCGGGGGCCGGAGTCCTCGATGGCGAGCACGGCGAGGGCCGCCGTGAACCCGGCGGTGCCGATCGCCGCGGCCTGCTCCGGGCTGAGCGGCTCCGGCAGGCGCACCAGCGAGTCCTCGTGCGCGGTGGTCACCTCGGCGAAGCCGCCGGGCCGGTGCTCACCGGCGCCGCCACCGTTCAGCACCACGGCGTCCCCCACGGTGAACCGTTCGGAACGGGACTCGCGCACGGTGCCGACGGCGTCGATCCCGACCACCAGCGGGTGGGAGCGCACGAAACCCGGGCGGCCCAGCATGGTCGCGCCGTCCTTGAAGTTCAGGCTCGAGTGGGAGACGTCGATCAGCACCTCCCCGTCGGCATCATCTGCGTCCAGACCGGGCGGATCGACCTCGGTGAGCTCGGCGGGCTGCTGCTTCTGCGGGGCGACGATGGCGCGCATCAGGTGCTCTCCTGTCCGGCGGTGGTGAGTGCCCCTCGACAATAGGTCAGAGCACGGTGCCAGGTCAGAGCGCTGAGGCGAGCTGCTCGATGAACGCCTCCGCGGCCTTGGTGTTCTTGCGGCCGTCGAGCAGGGCCTTCTGCGCCCCGGCCGGGGTGTCGAAGTCCGCCACCACGCGGGTGCCGGTCTGGGTGGGGGCGAGAGTCAGGGCGATCGCCGTGCCCCAGCTGAAGGCGGAGCGCTTCGTGGTGAGCTCGAAGCGGGTCCGGTCCGGGCTGATGGTGCCGAGGTTGTGGCCCTGGTCGCGGGACACGGACTCGATGGCCGCACCGACCTGCTCGGGAGAGGAGCCGAACTCGCGCTCGATGCTGCCGTTGGAGGAGAACAGTCCCATGAGATTTCCGATCTGCGCTGATGGACGGGATGCCCCGATCGTAGCCTGGCGAGCACCCGTTCACCGCATAGGCTTGCGCCCGGCGCTCGAGCGTCAGCGCCCCGGGATCGAGGAGTGGAGCAGAAGTGGAACAGATGAGTGATCCGTCGGCAGCGCCGAGGAGGATCCGCGCCGCGGTGGTGGGGCTCGGCTGGGCCGGGCAGCAGCATGCCGAGGCCTACGCCGCGGACCCGCAGGTGGACCTGGTCGCCCTCTCCGCGATGGAGACGGACCTGCTGGAGCAGTTCGGTGAGAAGTACCAGGTGCCGGGCCGTTTCACCGACTACCGGCAGATGCTCGCCGAGGCCCGCCCGGATGTGGTCTCGATCGCGACCCCCACCTTCCTGCACTCCCCGATGGTGATCGCGGCGCTCGAGGCCGGGGTGCACGTGCTGTGCGAGAAGCCGATGGCCGAGTCCGCCGCAGCCGCCACCGCCATGGTCGAGGCCGCTCGCCGCACCGGTCGGGTGCTGGACGTGTGCTTCAACCACCGTCAGCGCGGCGACGTGGCCGCTCTGCGCGAGGTGATCGAGAAGGGGACGCTGGGGCGCATCTACTACGCGAAGACCGGCTGGCTGCGCCGGAAGGGCATCCCGGGGCTGGGCACCTGGTTCACGGAGGCGGAGAAGTCCGGTGGCGGCCCGCTGGCGGACATCGGCGTGCACATGCTGGACATGACCCTGCACCTGCTGGCCGAGCCCGCCGTGGTCTCCGCGGCCGCCGCGACCCACGCCGAGTTCGGCCCCCGCGGTCGGGGCGGATCCGGCTTCGGGATCTCCACGCTCGAGGAGGGCTCGCCCTTCGAGGTCGAGGACCTCGCCACCGCTCTGCTGCGCCTCGAGGGAGGCGGCAGCCTCGCCCTGGAGACCAGCTGGGCGCAGTGGATCCCGCACGATCTCTGCTACGTCACCCTCTACGGCACCGAGGGCGGGGCCACCATCGAGTGGAGCGGCGGCCCGGACCGCTCGCGTGACCGCATCGAGGTGTGGACCGAGGTCGACGGCACCGCCGCCCTGCTCACCCCCGAGGTGGGGCCCGACGGCCGCCACGCCGCCGCCGTCACCGGCTTCCTGGACACCGTCCGCTCCGGGGACCACGCCGGGGCCGACGGGTCGATCGCCCTGCGCCGCGCCCTGGTCCTGGAGGCCTGCTACGCCTCGGCATCCCGGGGGACCGAGGTCGCCGTCGAGCGGTGAGGCACCAGGTGCGTCGGCAGCCGCACCCGACGCGGACGGTCGGTGAGCCCTCCGATCCGCTCCAGCAGCATGGCGGCCCCGCGCCGGCCCATCTCCTCCGGGGAGTTCGCGACCACGCTGGTGCCCAGCACGTCGGCCAGCTCGAGATCGTCGAAGCCGATCAGCGCCGGCGGTGAGCTGCGGCGAGCGCAGGCGTGCAGCGCCCCCACCATCATGCGGTTGTTGGTGGTGAACACCGCCGTCGGCGGATCCGGGGAGGCCAGCAGCCGCTCCAGCGCCGCCTCGGCACCCGCTGCATCCTGGGCGTCGGTGAGCAGCAGGCGCTCGTCGATCTCGATGCTCGCCTCCCGCAGGGCCCGACGCACCCCGGAGATCCGCTCGCGATGGGTGGGCAGGGCGCCGTGGTCACCGATCACCCCGATCCTCCGATGCCCCTGCGCCAGCAGGTGCTGGATCGCGCTGATCGCCCCGCCGATGTTGTCGAACAGCACCTGGTCCACCGCGAGGTCGCGTGCGGGCCGGTCCAGGAAGACCACCGGCACCCCCTGCTGGATCGCGCTGCGCAGCTCGGGATGCTCGGTGCGCGAGGAGACCACCAGCAGCCCCGCGACGCGCCGTTCGAGGAACCCCTGCACGGTCCTCGCCTCCAGCGCGGGGTCCTCGTCGCTGAACCCGAGGAACAGCAGCATCCCGGCCTCGGCGAGCGTGGCCCCGGCCGCCAGGGAGATCCCGTTGTAGAAGGGGTTGGCGGCATCGGCGATCACCATGCCCACCGCGGTGGAGGCGGAGCGGGTGCGCAGGTCCCGTGCCAGGAGGTTCCGGCGGTAGCCGAGGGCGTCGGCCGCCGCCCGGACCCGTTCGGAGGTGCGGGGGGCGACGTGGGGCTCGTCGTTCAGCGCCCGCGAGGCGGTCTTGATGCTCACCCCGGCGGCTTCGGCGACCTGGCGCAGGGTGGGGTGACCCGGGGGAGCCGGGCGGTCGGGCGCGGCACCCTCGGCCATCGCGGGGACCTCCTGTCCGCAGCCGGCGCGGCGTCCGCGCCGCGTCATCGCTGCGTCATCGCCACGTCGGACTGACATCGTTGTCAATATGTTAGCGCAGCGCCGTCTGGATCGGTCCTGACTGGGGTAGCGTCGGCGGCAGCGAGGTCGGGCACCGGGCGATGACGCCCCGGGACGATCTCGGCTCAGCGAACAGTTCGAAGGAGAACCCATGCGACGCAGAAACTTCCTCTTCCTCTCCGGCGGCGGTCTCGCGGCGGCCGTCGGGCTCGCCGCATGCGGCGGCTCCGACGGCTCCAGCGGCGGTGGCGGCGACGGCAATTCCGTCGAGGTCTTCACCTGGTGGGCCCAGGGATCGGAGAAGGCCGGCCTGGACGCCCTGGTCGAGGTCTTCAACGAGCAGCACCCCGACATCGAGTTCGTCAACGGTGCGGTCGCCGGCGGCGCCGGCTCCGCCGCGAAGGACATGCTGCAGTCCCGCCTGCAGGCCGGGGATCCGCCGGACACCTTCCAGGCCCACGCCGGGGCGGAGCTGAACGACTACATCGACGCCGCGCAGATCGTGGACGTCTCCGATCTCTACGACGAGCTGGGGCTGCGGGAAGCCTTCCCCGAGTCCCTCGTGGAGCGGCTGACCGCGGACGGCGCGATCTACTCCGTCCCCTCGAACATCCACCGCTCCAACGTGGTGTGGGGCTCGACCGCCGTGCTCACCGAGGCCGGGATCGACCCGTCCACCCCACCGGCCTCGATGGACGAGTTCCTCGCCCAGCTGGAGACCCTGGCCGCTGCCGGCGTGACGCCGCTGTCGGTGGGGGCCGCCTGGACCCAGGTGAACCTGCTCGAGGCGATCCTCATGGCGGACCTCGGCGCCGCCGCCTACAACGGCCTGTTCGACGGCTCCACCGCCTGGGACTCGGCCGAGGTCACCACCGCGCTCGAGCACTTCGAGACGATGATCGGCCACACCAACACCGATCGTGACGGCCTGGACTGGCCCGATGCCACCCAGCAGCTGATCGACGGCACCGCCGCCTACAACGTGATGGGCGACTGGGCCGTGGCCGCGTTCGACGAGGCGGGTCTCGCCCCGCAGGACGACTACGTCTACTTCGAGCTGCCGGGGGCGGACAAGATCTTCGGCTTCCTCGCGGACTCCTTCACCCTGCCCGAGGGGGCGCCGAACCCCGACGGCACCCGGGCCTGGCTGGACACGATCTCCTCGCCGGACGGCCAGCTCGCCTTCAACCTCGCCAAGGGCTCGATCCCGGCCCGCACCGACGTGGACACCGCCGAGTTCCCCGAGTACCAGCAGAGCGCGCTGACCTCCTTCGCGGAGGACGAGATCTGCTCCTCGATCGCCCACGGCGCCGCCACCTCCGTCGGCTGGTTGAACGCGATCTCGGATGCGACCAGCCAGTTCACCGCCGGTGCCACCGACCTCGCCGCCTACCAGCAGGCGCTGACGGACATCGCCGCGGAGAACGCGGCCTGATCGTCCCGCCCGTTCAGCTCCTCTGAACCCCAGTGCGTCGCCGGCACCGCTCGACTCCGCGGTGCCGGCGACGCTCCCCGGCCGCTGCCTGCAGCGGCCCCTCATGTCAGGAAGTCCCGTGCCTGTGAAGCCCATGTCCGGAAAGCTGCGCCGATTCGGCCCGCCGCTGCTGTTCATCTCGCCCTCGCTGATCCTGATCGGCGTGTTCATCTACGGCCTGATGGGTCAGAACGTGTGGATGTCCATGACGGACAACCACACCGCCGCCCAGGCGAATGGTCGGGAACCGATCAGCTTCGTGGGCCTGGAGAACTACTTCGGCCTGTTCGCCACCGAGGCGTTCCGCCACTCGATGGCCAACCTGCTGCTGTTCACCGCCGCCTTCCTGATCGGCGCGATGGTGATCGGTTTCGTGTGGGCCTGGCTGCTGGAGCGGCCCCTGCCCGGCGGGCGTCTCTTCCAGACCGTCTACCTGTTCCCGATGGCGATCTCCTTCGTCGCCTCCGGAGTGGTGTGGCGCTGGCTGCTGAACTCGAATCAGGGAGAGAGCGCCTCGGGCCTGAACCGACTGTTCCAGATGGTGGGTCTGGACTTCCTGCAGAACCCGTGGTGGAACAACATCACCTTCGGCATCCTGGCGATCGCACTGCCTGCCGTCTGGCAGCTCTCCGGCTACGTGATGGCACTGTTCCTGGCGGGTTTCCGGGGCGTGCCCGATGAGCTGCGGGAGGCGGCCCGGATGGATGGCGCCACCGAGTTCCAGATGTATCGCATGGTGATCTTCCCGCAGCTCACGCCGGTGGTGATGAGCGCGCTGGTGATCATCGCGCACATGTCCCTGAAGTCCTTCGACCTGATCATGTCGATCTCGAAGCCGGCGAACTACCAGACCAAGGTGCCGGCCGTGGACATGTTCCTGTTCAAGTCCAGCTATGACTACGCCAATTCCGCCGCCGTGGGCACCGTGCTGCTGGCCGTGGTGGCCGTGCTGATCGTGCCCTACCTGATCAACCAGTACCGGGAGTCCCGCCGATGACCGCCGCCGTGAGCTCCCAGACCCCCGCACCGGTCCGGTCCCGTCGGCCTCGCCGCCGCCCCCGGCACACGGCGGCGCGCACGGTCCGCTACCTCCTGCTGCTGCTCGGACTGCTGTTCGTGCTGATCCCGGTGTACGTCCTGTTCGTCACCAGCTTCAAGGCCGTGGGTGATGCGAGCCCGGCCCGTGCCTGGCTGCTGCCCTCCGAGTGGACGCTGGAGAACTGGCGATCGGCCTGGGGCCAGCTGGCCCCGTCGATCTGGCGCTCGGTGACGATGGTGGTCCCCTCCACGATCATCTCCGCAGTGCTGGGCTGCCTGAACGGCTTCGTGCTCGCGCGCTGGCGCTTCCCCGGGGCCGACGTGGTGTTCACCCTGATCCTGTTCGGGATGTTCCTGCCCTACCAGGCGGTGATGATCCCGCTGCTGGAGATGATGCTGGCGATGCAGGTCCCCAACGGCATCCCGTCGCTGATCGTGCTGCACGTGGTGTTCGGCATCCCCATCACCACGCTGATCTTCCGCAACTACTTCGAGACGGTGCCGGAGGAGCTGATGGAGGCCTCCCGGGTCGATGGCGCCGGCATGCTGCGCACGTTCTGGTCGGTCGCGCTGCCGATCGCGGTGCCCGGCTTCGCCGTGGTGCTGATCTGGCAGTTCACCAATGCCTGGAACGACTTCCTGTTCGCGGTGTTCTTCTCGAACGCAGCGAACGGACCGGTGACCCTGGTGCTCAACAACATCGCCAATGGTGCCCTGCTGACCAACTACGGCGTCTCCATGGCCGGCGCTCTGCTGGCCTCCCTGCCCACCCTGCTGGTGTACATCCTGCTGTCGCGCTACTTCCTGGCGGGGCTGATGTCCGGCTCGGTGAAGGGCTGAGAACGGGCCGACGGGATGCCGATGGGAACTCTGATGTGACTTCCATGAGATTCCGGCGGGCGCGGAGAAGAGAATCCGAACGGGGGCTTCCATAGGACTCCGAGAGGGGATGGAGCGCCACGATTGTCGTATTGCGGGCACACCCCGTGGTGGTGTCGGCATCACGTGCTGTGAGCTTGTCGCTCCTCCCCAAGGGGTGGCTCTCCGCATTCTGTGAGGAATTTTGATGGTGTTATCCACGGGCGTGTCGTCTGTCGGTGGGTCATGGAATAGTTCTGGGTATGGAACAGGAATCCGCGATGCCCCCGTCGCACGGTGGTGATGCGCCCGGCGCACACCACCGTGGCGACGGGTCATGGACATTCGCGGATCTCGAGGTCCCTTCCGTGTTCCCTGCCGGGGATGTGCCGATCAGCGCCGGCCCCGAGGAGCTCGTGATCGGGGAAGCGGACCTCGCCGGGGCGCGGGACGTCCTCGCCCAGCTCGGCGTCGAGGGCTCCGCGGACCTCGACTCACTCACCGCGGGGCAGGCGATCGCGGTGATGACCGGTCTGCGCCGCCTCACCGCAGCGATCAGTGCTGTAGAGGCGCGCACGGTGACGCGCCTGGAACAGGCGATCCGCGAGGATTCCCGTGCCCGCGGGGAGAGCGGCCGCACGGCAGCCCACGTCGCGCGCAGCGAAGCCTCGATGGCGCTCGAGCAGTCACCGTCGGCCGCCGCCCGCACCCTGGCGTCCTGTCGACGGATGGTCACCACGATGCCGGGAATGCTGCATGCCCTGGCGATCGGCCGAGTGCGCCCGACGTCCGCACATCGGGTCTCCCGCGCGCTGTCCCGCGCCACCGCCGCGCAGCGCGGGCAGGTGGACGCGGTCCTCACCCACCGCCTCGGGGACCTGGAGGACTGCGGGGGCGAGGAGTGGGGTGACCAGGCCTCCCGGGTGCTGCACGCCCTGGACCCGGAGGGCGCCGGAGCGCGCCACGAAAGAGCGAA
Source organism: Candidatus Brachybacterium merdigallinarum (assembly GCA_019115335.1). GTDB lineage: Bacteria > Actinomycetota > Actinomycetes > Actinomycetales > Dermabacteraceae > Brachybacterium > Brachybacterium merdigallinarum. Next base: position 103 of record DXDT01000191.1, on the reverse strand, counting down.
GCGCAGCCGCGCCGTGACGGTGCGGAATGCGGACGACGGGATGGCTGTGGTCACTGCGACGGTGACCGCGCTGGATGCCGCCCGGATCCGTCGCTCGCTGTCC
>DXDT01000024.1 GCA_019115335.1 Candidatus Brachybacterium merdigallinarum | reverse complement strand
ACCACGGTGCCTTCGACGATGTCGCCATCGTTGAAGTACTTGATGGTGGCATCGATGGCGGCCATGAGCTCGTCGGCGTCACCGATGTCGTTGATGGCGATCTGGGGGGTCGTGGTGTCGGTCATGTAGGTGGGAACTCCGTCGGGACAGGGATCAGTAGGGTCTGTGGGCATGCACTGCGCCCGCTGGTGCCCGCAGCAGCAGATGCCTCTGCGGGGCCGGGTGGGGCAGGGCCGGTGCGCGGCCCACCGAGGGCGGGTGCGCACAGGCCTGTGCCAGCCTACCAGCCGCCGGATCATCCCGCGAGGGTGTGGAGGGGTGCTCCCCGGCGAGGCGCTGAGAGGTCGGTCTCAGTGGGCCGCCTCGCGCCAGGTGCGGCCCACGCCGACCCCGACCTCGAGCGGCACCGAGAGCTCGTAGGCGGAGTCCATGCCGTCCACCACGATCTCGCGGACCTGCTCCAGCTCGCCGGCGGCGACCTCGACCACGAGCTCGTCATGCACCTGCAGCAGCATCCGGGAGGTCAGCCCCGCCTCCCGCATCCGGGCCTCGACGTCGAGCATGGCGAGCTTGATGATGTCCGCAGCGCTGCCCTGGATCGGGGAGTTCAGGGCCACCCGCTCGGCGTTCTCGCGCCGCTGCCGATTGTCGCTGGTGAGGTCCGGCAGGTAGCGGCGTCGCCCCAGGATGGTCTCGGTGTAGCCGGTCTCACGAGCCTTCTCGACGCTGCGGTGGAGGTAGTCGCGCACGCCGCCGAAGCGCTCGAAGTAGCCGTCGCGCAGCGCGGTGGCCTCCGCCCGCGAGATGCGCAGCTGACGCGAGAGCCCGAAGGCCGAGAGCCCGTAGGCGAGGCCGTAGCTGACCGCCTTGGTCTTCGAGCGCATCTCGGGATCGACCGCGTCGGGAGAGACGCCGAACACCCGGGAGGCGACGAAGTTGTGCAGGTCCTCCCCGGAGCGGAAGGCGTGGATCAGACCCTCGTCCTCGGACAGGTGCGCCATGATCCGCATCTCGATCTGGGAGTAGTCCGCGGTCAGCAGGGATTCGAAGCCCTCCCCGGCGACGAACACGTCCCGGATCCGCTGCCCCTCCGCCGTGCGCACCGGGATGTTCTGCAGGTTCGGATCGGTCGAGGCCAGGCGCCCGGTCGCGGCGGCAGTCTGCTGGAAGGTGGTGTGCACGCGGGAGGTGTCGTCCAGCACCTTGTCCAGGCCCACCAGGTAGCCGGTCAGCTTGCTCATCTCGCGGAAGCGCAGCAGCCAGGCGAGGAACTGGTGCCCGGAGGACTCGGGGTCCAGGGACTCCATGAGGTCCGTCAGGGACCCGGCATCGGTGGAATGCCCGGAGGAGATCTTGCGGGTGGTGGGCAGGGCCAGGGTCTCGAACAGCACGACCTGCAGCTGCTTCGGGGAGGCGAGGTTGACCTCCTCCCCCACGATCGCACCGGCCTCCCGCTTGGCCTGGGCCACGAAGCCCTCGAACTCCTCGCGCAGCGAGTCCAGCGCCTCCCGGTCCAGGGCGATGCCGCGCGCGTGCATCGTCTCGAGCACCCTCTGCAGCGGGCGCTCGACAGTGGTCAGGATCCGGCCGGCCCAGGGGGCGCCGGACTCCTCCTGGGTGAGCTGCTCGGCGACGGCATGCAGGGCCTGTGCCGCGGTGGCCAGGCGCCGGGCGGCGGTGGCGATGTGCGCCTCCCGTTCCTCGGGGCTCTCCTTGCGCAGAGTCGTCTCCGCCGGTCTGCGCGGCCGCGGCTCGAAGCGCTCCCCCGCGATCTCGGTGCCGAGCGCCTCGGCCTCGTAGCTGCGGGCCCCGGGCCGCTGCACGAACGCCTCCAGGGAGAGGTCCCGCGTCTGCTCGCCGAGCTCATAGCCGTGCTCCCGCAGCCAGATCCGCATCCCGGGCACACCCGCGACCCGGATCTCGCGGGCGGCGGCGAGGGCGCGCGCGAGCACTTCGGCGGCCTCCGAGTCCAGCTGCTCGAGGCGCAGCCCGGCGGTGGCGGTCGTGGTGGCGATGCCCAGCAGCGGACCGCCCCGGACGTCGTCGGAGGCGTCGAGGGCCAGCAGCTCGGCGTCATCCTCCAGGAGCTCGCGCAGGTGGGCGGCGTCGGTGATCACCGGTGCCTCCGGGGCATCCTGCGGGCCGGGGGCGTCGGTGCCGGCGTCCTCGTCGAACAGCACGGACGGCAGGTCGCGACGGATGGTGTCGCCGAAGGCCAGATCGTCGAAGACCGCCATGGCGCGGGCGCGATCGCCGCGGCCCAGAGTGTAGTGGGCCGGATCCTCGGGCAGGTCCAGACCGGTCACCGCAGCGTTCATCAGGCGGTTGCGCTCGACGTCCTCGAGATGGTCGCGCAGGGACTGCCCGGCCTTGCCGGTGATCTCCCCGGCATGGGCGATGATCCCGGGCAGGTCCCCGTACTTCACCAGCCACTTCGCGGCGGTCTTCGGTCCCACTCCGGGCACGCCGGGCAGGTTGTCCGCGGCTTCGCCGACCAGGGCGGCCAGATCCGAGTAGCGCTCCGGCGGGATCCCGTACTTCTCCTCGACCGCGGCGGGGTCCATGCGGCGCATCTCCGTGACGCCCTTGACCGGCTGCAGCAGGGTGACATGCTCGTCGACCAGCTGGATCGCATCCCGGTCGCTCGAGACGATCAGTGCCTGGTCCCCTCCGGCCCCGGCGCGAGTGGCGAGCGTGGCGATGATGTCGTCGGCCTCGTAGTCCTGGACCGTCAACCAGCGCACGCCGAGGGCATCGAGCACCTGCTTGGTCAGGTCGATCTGACCGTGGAAGGCCTCGGGGGTCTCGTCCCGACCGCCCTTGTACTGGTCGTAGATGCGATCCCGGAAGGTGCCGCCGGGCAGGTCGAAGGCGACGGCGACATGGGTGGGCCGCTCGGAGGTGACGACGTTGATGAGCATGCGGGTGAAGCCGTAGACGGCATTGGTCGCCTGGCCGCGCCCGTCGCTGAAGCCCTCGGGCGGGAGGGCGAAGAAGGCTCGGAAGGCCATCGCGTGGCCGTCGATCAGCAGGATCCTCGGGGTGCCGCTCTCGCTCATGAGGAGCAGTCTCCCACGTCAGCGATCCGGGCGCAGGCAGCTGCGGCGCGCGGCTGTGGCACGATGCGGGGATGGACGAGAAGCGCCGTCACGCGCTACGTGACACCGTGAAGGGCACCCTGCTCGAACGCTGCGGCATGGAGATCGTCGACATCGACGCCCGCGGCGGCACGATGACCATGCCGGTGGCCGGCAACACCCAGCCCGCCGGCCTGCTGCACGGCGGGGCGACGATCGCGCTGGCGGAGTCCGTGGCGTCACTGGCCGGCGTGCTGCACGCCCGTGAGGTCCACGGCGAGGGCGCCCAGGCGGTCGGCACCTCGGTGTCCGCCCTGCACCACCGCTCGGCGCGGGAGGGCGTCGTCACCGCCACCTGCGCTGTGCGCCATGCGGGGCGGCAGGTCGCCAGCTACCTGGTCGACGTCCACGACGATCAGGGGACGCTGCTGAGCACCATCACGGTCTCGACCGCGCTGCTGCCGCCGCGCTGATCCGCTGCGCGTGATCAGCCGGGCAGCTCGTAGCTCGTGGTGTTCTCGTGCAGCAGCTCGTTGGCCTCGCTCCAGGCGTAGATGCGCAGGTCGCCGATGCGCGGATCCGCATCGGAGCCGAGCTCGAGCGGTCCCGTGCGGCCGGTGAAGGTGACCGTGGCGCGGCCGCCGGCGGACAGCGCGTCGCGCAGGATGAGCCGGCAGGACCCGAAGTCCTCGCAGGCCTCGGAACCGGTCAGCACGCTCGGGATGGAGGCGGCGATATCGGTGCCCTGGACGGATAGGCCGTGCATCGCCGCGAGGGCCGCGAGCATGACCGCGTCGTAGGCCTGCTGCGAGTACGCGTACCCGGTGCGCAGCAGGTCCGGGTTCACGTTCAGCATCATGTTCACGTGGGCGTCGAGCAGCTCGCCTCCGGGCTCGTAGCCGTGGGCGGAGGTCAGGCACTCAACCGGGAGCTCCGAATCCAGATAGCTGACCGTCGCGTTCGGGGACAGCTCCGCGGGGATCTGGAGCACGGGCCGGCCGCCCTCGTCCAGGTTCGCGGTGTGCAGTGCAGCCAGGAACGGTCCCGCCTCCGCGCCGCCGTTGAGGACCACCAGCGCCGGCGGAGTCTCCAGCACCGTCGTCGCGACGGCGGCGACGTCGCCGAACTCCCCCGGGGTGTAGAGGTGCTCGGTGACGATCCTCCCGCCCTGCGGGCTGAGGATCTGCTCGAGCTCGTGCCTCAGGCTCTGGCCCTGGCTGGTGTTCTCGGAGAGGAAGGCGACGGTGCCCGGGGTGCCGTCGCCGCTCCCGCTCCAGGCGGCCTCGGCGTAGCGAGCGGCGGTCGCCCGGTCGTTCGGGGAGATCCGCACCAGCATCCCGGAGCTCTGCACCTCCGGGGCGCGCACGCTCATCCCGCTGGAGAACACGTCGATGATCGCGATCCCGGCCTCCACGAAGGCGGGGATCGCCGCCACCAGCGCGTCCTCGTCGATCGACGTGATGACGGCGGTCACCCCGGCATCGGCGAAGCCGGCGATCACGGAGGAGAGATCCTCCCCCGGCGCCGCCATCACGTGACGCTCCGCGAGCTGCAGGTCGTGCCCGAACACCTTGCCGTACTGGTGGTTGACGTCGATCACAGCCTCGCGCACCGCGATCGCGATCGCCTTCTCGAAGGGGGCGGAGCGCCCGTAGGAGGCACCGATCGACCCGATCAGCAGCGGGGTGTCCGGCTCCTCGAGCGCTTCGGCAGTCGGCGCGGTGGTGGTGGGCCGGGGGCGACCGCGACCGCGGCCCCGCCGCATCCCGCCCTCACCGCAGGCGGTGAGGGCGCCGGCGCCCAGGGCCCCCGCCCCCAGGGAGCGCACGAGGTTCCGTCGTGAGATCGCCATCGAAGAGTTCTCCCCTCCACCGCTCCCCCGAGCGGCGGATCAGTCCTTGCCCTGACCGCCCAGCTGGTCGATCACGGCATCGGCGACCTCTCGCATCGTCAGGCGACGATCCATCGAGGTCTTCTGGATCCAGCGGAACGCCTCGGGCTCGGAGAGCCCCATGTTGGTCTGCAGCAGGCCCTTGGCGCGGTCCACGCGCTTGCGGGTCTCGAACCGCTCCCCGAGGTCCTGGATCTCGGCCTCGAGCTGGGTGATCTGCGTGTAGCGCGAGATCGCGATCTCGATGGCGGGCAGCAGGTCCGCCGGGGTGAAGGGCTTGACCACGTAGGCCATGGCACCGGCGTCCCGGGCCCGCTCGACCAGCTCGGTCTGCGAGAACGCGGTGAGCATGACCACCGGGGCCAGATGCTCCTGGCCGATGCGCTCGGCAGCCGTGACGCCGTCGGTCTGCGGCATCTTCACATCCATCACGACCACGTCCGGGCGCAGCTCGCGAGCCTTCGCGACCGCGCTCTCGCCGTCGCCGACAGCTGCGACCACCTCGAAGCCCGCCTCGGTGAGGGTCTCCACGATGTCCATGCGGATGAGGCTCTCATCCTCGGCGACGATGGCTGTGCGCTGCGGCTGCTCGCTCTGGTGCTCTGCCGGATCCTGGAGATCCTCGAAGGTGTCAGTGGTGTCGTCGTTCATCAGGCCTGCAATTCGGGAAGGGCTCGGACGCTGCGCGACGGGCGCCGCGCTGTCCGAGACAGTCGGTCATCAGCGGTATTCTAGTCCAGGCCTCCCCCGCCGGGGGGCGAGCCGGATTGGCGGAATGGTAGACGCGACGCACTCAAAATGCGTTGTCCGTGAGGGCGTGCGGGTTCGAGTCCCGCATCCGGCACCACAGCACCCGGCACCGATCCTCTCAGAGGAACATCCCGGACGTGAACGGGGACCTGACCGAAGGCATCGGACAGGTCCCCGTTCACGTCTGTGGGGAGAGCCGGGCTCAGCCCTGGGTGTCGTGCTGGCCGGCGGCGATGCGGTCGGCCTCGATGCGGGCCGACTCGGTGCCGTCGAGGTCACCGATGCGGTGCACGCGCAGGGTGTTGGTGGAGCCGTGGACTCCGGGGGGCGAACCGGCCGCGACGACGACCAAGTCGTTCTTCTGCAGCCCCTTCTGCTCGCGCAGCAGTTCGTCGACCACGCCGACCATCGCGTCCGAGTCCTTCTGCATCGGCACCAGATGTGCCTCGATGCCCCAGGTCAGGGACAGCTGGCGGGCGACCTCGGGGTACGGGGTCATCGCCAGCAGAGGGATCGTGGGGCGCAGTCGCGCCAGGCGGCGCGCGGTGTCACCGGACTCGGTGAAGGTCACCAGGTACTGGGCGGAGAGCTGATCACCGATCTCGGACGCCGCGCGCGTGATCGCACCGCCGCGGGTGTGCGGGATGGTGCCCAGCGGGAGGATGCGGTCCGCCCCGTTCTCCTCGGTGTTCGAGACGATGCGGGCCATGGTGCGCACGGCCTCGAAGGGGTACGCGCCCACGCTGGTCTCACCGGAGAGCATGACGGCGTCCGCACCGTCGAGGATGGCGTTGGCGCAGTCGGAGGCCTCGGCGCGGGTGGGGCGAGGGCTGGTGATCATCGACTCCAGCACCTGGGTGGCGACGATCACGGGCTTGGCGTTGCGGCGGGCCAGCTCGATGGCGCGCTTCTGGACCAGCGGGACTTGCTCCAGCGGCATCTCGACGCCGAGATCGCCGCGGGCGACCATGATGCCGTCGAAGGCGCCGACGATGGAGCGCAGCGCGCGGACGGCCTGCGGCTTCTCGATCTTGGCGATGACGGGGACGCGGCGGCCCTCCTCCTGCATGATCCGCAGCACATCGTCCATGTCGTGGGCGTCGCGGACGAAGGAGAGGGCGACGAGGTCCGCGCCGAGGCCGAGGCCGAAGCGGAGGTCGTCGATGTCCTTCTCGCTCATGGCGGGGACGGACACGGCCACGCCGGGGAGGTTGATGCCCTTGTTGTTCGAGACCGGGCCGGGGACCTCCACGACGGTGGTCACGTCGGTCTCGGTGACGTCGGTGACGCGGACGGTGACCTTGCCGTCGTCGATCAGCAGGACGTCGCCGGGGCGGCAGTCGCCGGGCAGGCCCTTGAAGGTGGTGGAGACCCGCTCCCGAGTGCCCTCGACGTCATCGGTGGTGATCACGAAGGAGTCACCGACCTCGAGCTGGTGCGGGCCGTCGGTGAAGGTGCCCAGTCGGATCTTGGGGCCCTGCAGGTCGACCAGCACGGCCACGTTGCGCCCGAGGTCCTCGGAGGCCCGGCGGATGTTCGCGTACACCTGCGCGTGATCGTCGTGGGTGCCGTGGCTGAAGTTCATCCGGGCCACGTTCATCCCGGCCTCGATGAGGGTACGGATCTGCTCATAGGTGTTCGTCGCAGGACCGAGTGTGCAGACGATCTTCGCTTTACGCATGTCAACCCATCTGTAGTTCGAGTAAGGGCCGCGGCACCTCCCCGGGCGAGCACAGGACGTGCTCCGCCGGGGGCGCCGCAGCATCGCGTGATCTGGAGACAGTCTTTCACACTGTGACGGGCTTCTCCCCCGGGTCCACGGGAGCCGGCAGGGACGTGTCGCCCATCAGGTGGCGGTCCACGGCCGCCGCGGCCGAACGTCCCTCCGCGATGGCCCACACGATGAGGCTCTGGCCTCGGGCGCAGTCGCCCGCGGTGAACACTCCCGGCACCGTCGTGTGCCAGTCAGCATCGTGCACGATGTTGCCGCGTGAGGTGATCTCCACACCCAGCTCGGCCAGCAGACCGTCCTCCTGGGTGCCGGTGAAGCCCATGGCGATCAGCACCAGGGTGGCGGGGAGCACGGTCTCGGTGCCCGGGGTGGGCACCCGGGAGCCGTCGAGGTACTGCGTGCGGGCGACCATGAGACCGGAGACCGCGCCGTGCTCGTCGACCTCGAACCCGGTGGTCGAGGCGAGATAGGAGCGGTCGCCGCCCTCCTCGTGGGCGGTGGAGACCTCGAAGAGGACGGGATGCACGGGCCAGGGCTGCCGCTCGTCGCGCTCTAGCGGCGGCTGGCTGCCGATCGCGAGGGTGGTCACGGAGCGGGCGCCCTGGCGCAGGGCGGTGCCAAGGCAGTCCGCACCGGTGTCGCCGCCGCCGATGATCACCACGTCCCGGCCCTCGGCGGAGATCGCGTCCTCCACCCAGTCCCCCTCGACCAGGCGATTGGCCTGGGTGAGGTACTCCATGGCGGGATGGATCCCGAGCGCCTCGCGCCCCGGGACCGGGAGCTCGCGAGGGGTCGAGGCCCCGGTCGCTACCAGCACCGCGTCGAAGCGGCTGCGCAGCTCGGCCACGCTCAGTGCATTCTCACCGCTCCCGCCCACGTCCACGCCGGTGCGGAAGCGTGTGCCCTCCTCGCGCATCTGCTGCAGCCGACGGTCCACATGGCGCTTCTCGAGCTTGAACTCGGGGATGCCGTAGCGGAGCAGCCCGCCGAGGCGGTCGTCCCGCTCGAGCACCACCACTGAGTGGCCGGCCCGGGTGAGCTGCTGCGCGGCGGCGAGGCCCGCGGGGCCGGAGCCGACCACGGCAACGGTGCGGCCCGTATGACGGGTCGGCTCGACGGGGCCGACCCATCCCTCCTCGAAGGCACGGTCGATGATCGAGACCTCGACGTTCTTGATGGTCACGGGCGGCTGGTTGATGCCCAGCACGCAGCTGGACTCACAGGGCGCGGGGCAGGCGCGGCCGGTGAACTCGGGGAAGTTGTTCGTGGCATGGAGCCGCTCGGCGGCCTGCTGCCAGTCGTCTCGGTAGACGAGGTCGTTCCACTCCGGGATCAGGTTGCCCAGCGGGCAGCCCTGGTGGCAGAAGGGGATGCCGCAGTTCATGCAGCGCCCGGCCTGCCGGGAGACGACGCTGAGTGCGTCGGGGCCGCCCTTCTCGCGGGCCTCGTAGACCTCGCGCCAATCCATCAGGCGCAGCGGCACAGGCCGACGGGTGGGGAGCTCGCGCTCTCGATATCGCAGGAATCCGCGGGGATCAGCCATGGGTGGCCTCCATGATCTCGTTCCAGACGTCGTGGGAATCGGGGTCCACGCCCTGCGCGACAGCGTCCTCACGGATGCCGGTGATCCGCAGGAAGGCGCGGGGGGCGACCTCGGTGAGGCGATCGAAGAGCTCCTCCGGGTCGGCGAGCAGGGCGGTGGCCCGGTCGGATCCCGTGCGCTGCACGTGCTCGGCGAGGGCCTCGAGCACGAACTCGCGGTGGTCCTCGCGGACGGGGGTGATCTCGAAGCCGGCCGCGTCCTTGGGGTTGAGGTCCGCGGGGTCGAGGTCGAGGACGAACAGGGTGCCGCCGCTCATGCCGGCGCCCAGGTTGCGGCCGGTGGGGCCGAGGATCAGCACGGCGCCGCCGGTCATGTACTCGGCGCCGTGGTCCCCGATGCCCTCGACCACCAGGGTCGCGCCCGAGTTGCGCACGCCGAAGCGTTCGCCGGCCGAGCCTGCGAGGAACAGGCGGCCGCTGGTCGCCCCGTAGGCGCAGGTGTTGCCTGCGATCGTGGACGAGGTCAGCGAGGGGGCGGTGCCCGCACCGTGGCCGACCGCGATCACGCCGCCTGAGAGGCCCTTGCCGATGTAGTCGTTGGCGTCGCCGGTGAGCTGGAGGGTCACTCCCCGCGGCAGGAAGGCGCCGAAGGACTGACCGCCGGTGCCGGTCAGCTCGACGATGATCGCATCGTCCGCGAGGCCCTGCCCGTCGGTGCGGCGGGTGACCTCGTGGCCGAGCAGGGTGCCGCTCGAGCGCTGCACGTTGCGGACCTCGTCGTGCAGGTGCACAGATTCCTGGACGCCGTCGAAGACGGGGCCGGCCGCGACGATCCACGGATGGTCCGCCGCCTTCTCGAGCTGGTGGTCCTGGCCGCGCTGGCGCTGGGGGTGGTCGCCGGGGAAGACCGTCGGCGCCTCGAGGATCGCCGAGAGGTCCAGGCCCTCCCGCTTCGCGGTGCCGAGCGCGCCGAGCGCCGGGGCGTCGTCCCGCAGGGAGAGCAGGTCGGTGCGCCCGATCGCCTCGTCGAGGCTGCGCAGGCCGAGCGAGGCGAGATGCTCGCGCACCTGCTCGGCGACGAACTGGAAGAAGGTCACCACGTGCTCGGCCTTGCCGGCGAAGCGGGAGCGCAGCTCGGGGTTCTGGGTCGCGACTCCGACGGGGCAGGTGTCAAGGTGGCAGACCCGCATCATGACGCAGCCGGTGACGACCAGGGGCGCCGAGGCGAAGCCATACTCCTCGGCGCCCAGCAGCGCGGCGATCACCACGTCGCGGCCGGTCTTCATCTGCCCGTCGACCTGCACCGTGATCCGGTCGCGCAGGCCGTTCAGGAGCAGGGTCTGCTGGGTCTCGGCCAGTCCCAGCTCCCAGGGGGTGCCGGCGTGCTTGAGGGAGTTCAGCGGGCTCGCGCCGGTGCCGCCGTCGTGCCCGGAGATGAGCACCACGTCGGCATGGGACTTCGACACTCCCGCCGCGACGGTACCGACTCCGAAGCGGGAGACGAGCTTGACGTGGACCCGCGCGGACGGGTTCGCGGACTTCGCGTCGTGGATCAGCTGGGCGAGGTCCTCGATCGAGTAGATGTCGTGGTGCGGGGGCGGGGAGATCAGGCCGATGCCCGGGGTGGAGTGCCTCGTGCGGGCGATCCACGGGTACACCTTCTCGGGCGGGAGCTGGCCGCCCTCGCCGGGCTTCGCGCCCTGGGCGATCTTGATCTGGATGTCCTTGGCGAAGGTCAGGTACTCGCTGGTGACGCCGAAGCGGCCGGAGGCGATCTGCTTAATGGCGCTGCTGCGCTCGGGATCGCGCAGCCGCTCCGGGTCCTCGCCGCCCTCGCCGCTGTTGGACATCCCGCCCAGGCGGTTCATGGCGATCGCGAGGGTCTCGTGGGCCTCCTGGGAGATCGAGCCGTAGCTCATGGCGCCGGTCATGAAGCGCCGGGTGATCGACTCGACCGGCTCCACCTCGTCGAGCGGGACGGGGGTGCGGTCATCGGTGCGCAGGCGCATGAGGCCGCGCACGGTCATCAGGTGCTCGTGCTGCTCATCGACCGCGTCGGTGTATCGGCGGAACTCCTCGTACTGGCGATGCCGCGTGGAGTGCTGCAGGCGGAACACCGACTCGGGAGTGAACAGGTGCGGCTCTCCCTCGCGGCGCCACTGGTACTCGCCGCCGACGGGCAGTCGGCGGTGGGCGAGCTGCACGCCGTCGACGGGATGGGCGAGGGCGTGCCGGGCCGCGTTCTCCTGCGCGATGACCTCGAGGTCGATGCCGCCGATGCGGCTGACCGTCCCCGGGAACCAGGTGTCCACGAGCTGCTGGGACAGGCCGACGGCCTCGAAGATCTGTGCTCCGCGGTAGGAGGCGACGGTCGCGATGCCCATCTTGGACATGATCTTCAGCACGCCCTTGCCCAGCGCGGTGAGCAGGTTGCGGACCGCCTGGGCCGCGGTGAGGTCCGAGACCACGCCGCGGCGCACCAGGTCCTCGACGCTCTCGATCGCGAGATAGGGATTGACGGCACTGGCACCGAAACCGATCAGCAGCGCCGCATGGTGCACCTCGCGCACATCCCCCGCCTCGACCACGAGGGCGGCCGCGGTGCGGCGACCGGTGCGCACCAGGTGATGCTGGACGGCGCTGGTGAGCAGCAGGGACGGGATCGGGGCGAGCACCTGGTTCGCGTCGCGGTCGGAGAGGACCAGGAAGGTGGCGCCGTCGTCGATCGCGGCGACCGCCTCCTCGCAGATCTCCCGCAGTCGTGCCTCGAGCGCGTCGGTGCCGCCCCCGACCGGGTACAGGCCCCGCAGGCGCACCGCATGGAAGTCGGCGGTGCCGGGGTTCGCGTCGACCGCCAGGATCTTCGCGAGCTCGTCGTCGTCGAGCATCGGGAAGCCGAGCACCAGCTGCCGGGCGTGCTCGGGGGTCGCGTCGAGCAGGTTCCGGGACCGGCCGATGGTCACGCCCAGGGAGGTGACGATCTCCTCCCGCAGGGAGTCCAGTGGCGGGTTGGTGACCTGCGCGAACATCTGCGTGAAGTAGTCGAAAAGCAGGCGGGGACGGCTCGAGAGGGCAGCGATCGGGGTGTCGGTGCCCATGGCGCCGAGCGGTTCGGTGCCCTTCGCCGCCATCGGGGCGAGCAGCACCCGCAGCTCCTCCTCGGTGTAGCCGAAGATCTGCTGGCGGCGCACCACCGAGGCGGGGGAATGGGTGACGTGCTCCCGTTCGGGCAGGTCCTCGAGGCGGACCGTCTGCTGCTTGACCCAGCTCGCGTACGGGCGCTCGGTCGCGATGGCGTGCTTGAGCTCGTCGCTGGGGACGATCCTCGGCTCGGCCAGGTCCAGCAGGAAGATCTCCCCGGGGGCGACGCGGCCGGTGCGGGCGATCTGGCTGTGCGGCACGTCGACCAGACCGGTCTCCGAGCCGAGGATCACCAGGTCGTCCTCGGTGATCCAGTAGCGCAGCGGGCGCAAACCATTGCGGTCCAGGCGGGCGCCGACCTGGGTGCCGTCGGTGAAGACGACGGAGGCGGGCCCGTCCCAGGGCTCCTGCAGCGCGGAGTGGAAGCGGTAGAAGGCGCGCAGGTCCTCGTCGATGGAGTCATCGGACTCCCACGGCTCGGGGATCAGCATCATCAGGGCGTGTGGCAGGGAGCGGCCGGAGAGATGCAGCAGCTCGAGCACCTCGTCGAGGCTCGCGGAGTCCGAGGCGCCGGGGGTATTCACCGGGAATAGCCGGGCCAGGTCCTCGCCGAAGACCTCGGTGCGCATGCTGCCCTCGGCGGCTCGCACCCGGTTCCGGTTGCCGATCACGGTGTTGATCTCGCCGTTGTGGGCGAGGGTGCGGAAGGGATGGGCGAGGGGCCAGGCCGGGAAGGTGTTGGTGGAGAAGCGTGAGTGGACGATCGCGAGCTCCGAGGCGAAGCGCGGATCGCGCAGGTCCGGGTAGAACTCGTCCAGCTGACCAGGCGTGAGCATGCCCTTGTAGACCATGATGCGGGAGGACAGCGAGGGGAAGTACGCACCGGTGGTGTGCTCCACGCGGCGGCGCACCGCGAAGGCGGCCCGCTCGAGGGCGAGACCGGTGCGGCCGGTCGCGATGTCGGCGAGGAAGACCTGCTCCATGGCGGGGCGCACGGCCTCCGCCGAGGGGCCCACGAGCCCGTCGGTGGTGGGCAGCGGGCGCCGGCCCAGTAGCTCGAGCCCCTCCTCGCGGGCGATGGACTCGAGGGCGGTGAGCGCCTGCCGGCGCTCCTCGTCCTCGCGCGGGAGGAATGCGATGCCTGCGACGTAGGCGCCGGGGTCGGGGAGGTCCAGGCCCGCCACCTCGCGGAGGAAGGCGTGGGGCAGCTGCACCATGATGCCGGTGCCGTCGCCGGTGGTCTCCTCGGCGCCGACCGCGCCGCGGTGCTCGAGGTTGCGCAGCGCCGTGAGGGCGTGCTCGACGATGTCGTGGCCGGGCTCCCCGCGCAGGGTCGCGATGAGCGCGACGCCGCACGAGTCGACCTCGCTGTCGGGGCGGTAGAGGCCCTGCGGGCCGGGGAGAGTGGAGAAGCGGGAGCTGAGGGGGATCATGCGGGACCTTTCCGGGGGCGACGACCGGGCGGCCGTCGGGGATCGACGGGATCCCGGGTCCCAGGTCCCGCGGATCCGTGTCGCCGCATCGGGGCGGGCGGAAGGGGTCCTCGCGGGGCTAGGAGCCGGGCGGAGCGGGGCCGTCAGCCGCGGAGGGAGGGGTGCCGGACTTCTCCACGTGATCGGTGTCGGGGCCGCCGCCCTCGGTCTGTGCGGCCAGCTCGAAGGAGCCGTCGGCGGCGACGACCTCTCCCCCGCGGCGGATCCGGCGGCTGGTCAGGTGGACGAACATGGCGATGCCCACCAGGGCCATCACGATCGCGACCAGGGTGTGGATGCGCAGCGGACCGACCATCAGCACCGGCTCGGAGCGGATCGCGTCGATCCAGGCGCGGCCGGTCGAGTAGATGGCGACGTAGCTCCAGAAGACCCGGCCGCCGGCCAGGTCGAAGCGCCGGGCGAGGAACAGCAACAGCGCCACCCCGGCAAGGTTCCACAGCTGCTCGTAGAGGAAAGTCGGGTGGTAGGTGCCCGGCTCGCAGCCGGGGATCGTCTGCCCGTTGGTCACGCAGGTCACGTCCCAGGCCCACCAGGCGTCCAGCGGCGGACCGTACAGCTCCTGGTTGAACCAGTTGCCGAAGCGGCCGATCACCTGCGCCAGCATGATAGTGGGCGCGAGGGTGTCGGCGAGGGCGGTGAAGGAGACCTTCTTGACGCGCGCCATCACAAAGGCGCCGATCGCGCCGCCGGCGACACCGCCGTAGATCGCCAGCCCGCCCTGCCAGATGTAGAGCGCGGAGATCGGGTCGCCGCCGGGGCCGAAGAACGGCTCCGGGGAGGTCAGCACGTGCCAGACCCGCGAGCCGATGATCCCGGCGATGATCGCGACGAAGACGATGTCGAAGAGGGCGTCGCCGTTCCCACCGCGCTTCTCCCAGCGCTTGGTGGCCCACCAGATGGCCACGCCCATGCCGGCCAGGATGCACAGCGCATAGAAGTGGATCGTCAGCGGCCCGAGGGACAGCGCGGAGACCGGCGAGCTGGGGATCACGGGCACGGTCTCCTCTCTGCGGGGGCGGGACGACGGGGGGGCGGTCGGTCAGGACACGCGGGACGTCACTGCGGGCGCACTGCCCGCTCGACGCCGCTGCGGAGGTCGTCGGCCACCGCAGCGAGTGCGGTGCGGGCCGCCGCGTCATCGCCGTCGTGATCCAGGAGGGCTCGCACGAAGGCGGACCCGACGATCACTCCATCAGCGTACGCTCCCACCTGCGCGGCCTGTTCACCGTTCGAGACGCCGAGACCGACGCACACATTGCGCGCACCGGCGGCCCGCGTCCGCTCCACCAGGCCCTCAGTCGCGGCAGAGACGCTGCTCCGGGTGCCGGTAACCCCCATCGTGCTCGCCGCATACACGAACCCGCGTGTGTGCGACACCACATGCCGCAGGCGGTCCGCGGGGGAGCTCGGGGCGACGAGGAACACGCGGTCCACGCCGTGCTCCTCCGAGGCGGCGATCCAGTCCGCTGCCTCATCGGGGATGAGATCGGGGGTGATGACGCCGGCACCACCGGCCGCCGCGAGATCGCGGGCGAAGGCCTGCTCCCCGTAGGCGAGCACCGGGTTCCAGTAGGACATCACGAGGATCGCGGCACCGCGACTGGACAGCCGCTCGACGGCCTCGAGCACGTGCCGGGTGCGCACTCCCCCGGCGAGGGCGGCACCCGCGGCGCGCTGGATGACCGGGCCGTCCATGACGGGATCCGAGTAGGGCAGCCCGAGCTCGATCATGTCGGCGCCGTGGTCGATCAACACCTTCGCCGCCTCGACCGATCGGTCCAGGTCCGGGAAACCCACCGGGAGGTAGCCGATGAGGCCGGCGCGCTGCTCGGCGCGGGCGCGATCCAGGGCGTCGCCGGCGCGCATCCGGCCGGTGTCGGTGCGGCTCATCGGGTCTCCTCCGGGCTGTCCGTGGCGCCTGCAGCGCCTGTGGCATCCATGGCGGCGTCGAGGGTGCTCCGTGCCTGGACGCGCAGTGCGGTGAGGTCTCCGCGGGCCGGGTCCTCGCCCACGAGGCCGAACCAGCGCGAGGCGGTGTGGACGTCCTTGTCGCCGCGGCCGGAGAGGCTCACCACGATCGTGGCGTCCGGTCCCAGCTCTCGGCCCAGCTCGAGCGCTCCGGCGAGGGCGTGGGCGGATTCGATCGCGGGCATGATGCCCTCGGTCATCGACAGCAGCGTGAAGGCGTCCATGGCCGGGCCGTCGTCGATCGCGCGGTACTCGACGCGGCCGATGTCCGCGAGCCACGCGTGCTCGGGGCCGACGCTGGGATAGTCCAGGCCCGCGGAGACGGAGTGGGAGGGGATGGTCTGGCCGTCCTCGTCCTGCATCACGTAGCTGCGGGCGCCGTGGAGCACCCCCCCGCTGCCGCCGGTGATGGTGGCGGAGTGCCGGCCGGTGGCGATGCCGTCACCGCCCGCCTCGCAGCCGATCAGCCGCACCTCGGGATCGGTGTCGTCGAGGAACGCGTGGAAGATGCCCATGGCGTTGGAGCCGCCGCCGACGCAGGCGACGACCGCGTCCGGCAGCGCTCCGGTGAGGTGCAGCGCCTGGGCGCGGGCCTCCTCGCCGATGATGCGATGGAAGTCCCGGACCATCGCCGGAAAGGGATGCGGTCCGGCGACCGTGCCGAGCAAGTAGTGGGTGGTGTCGACGTTGGCGACCCAGTCCCGGAAGGCCTCGTTGATCGCGTCCTTGAGGGTGCGGGAGCCCTGGGCAACGGCGACCACGTCCGCCCCGAGCAGGCGCATCCGGGCGACGTTGAGAGCCTGGCGCTCGGTGTCCTCCTCCCCCATGTAGATAGTGCAGTCCAGGCCGAACAGGGCCGCGGCGGTGGCGGTAGCGACGCCGTGCTGGCCGGCCCCGGTCTCCGCGATCAGGCGGGTCTTGCCCATGCGCCGGGTCAGCAGCGCCTGGCCGAGGACGTTGTTGATCTTGTGGCTACCGGTGTGGTTGAGGTCCTCGCGCTTAAGCAGGATCCGCGCGCCGCCGGCGAGCTGCGAGAAGCGGGGAGCCTCGCTGAGCAGGGAGGGGCGGCCGGTGTACTCGGCGTACAGCCGGCGCAGCTCGGCGGTGAACTCCGGATCCACGCACGCCTTGGCGTAGACCTCGGAGAGCTCGTCGAGGGCGGGCACCAGCGCCTCCGGCAGGAAGCGGCCGCCGAAGTCCCCGAAGTAGGGGCCGGTGGCGGAGCGCAGCGTGCCGCTGGGCGGGTTCAGGTCGATCTCGGGGAGAGCTCCGGGCGCGGAGGTCGACTGGCTCGGGGTGCTCATGCGCGAGCTCCTTCCTGGCGGGCGCGGCCGCGGCGGGCGACGGCGCGGAACGCGGCCACGGACTCGGCCGGGTCGCCGGCGGTGACGAGGGCCTCGCCGACCAGCACCGCGTCGGCCCCGGCGGCGGCGTAGGCCTCGACGTCCGCGACGGAGGCCACGGCGGACTCGCCGATCGTGAGGGGGCCGGGCGGGATGCGGCGCAGCAGGCCGGCGGCTCGCTGCAGGTCGACGTCGAGGGTCTTGAGGTTGCGGGCGTTGACCCCGATGATCCCGGCGTCCAGGGCGAGGGCCCGCTCCAGCTCCTCCTCGGTGTGCGTCTCGACCAGGGCCTGCATCCCGAGCTCTGTCACCAGGGCGTCGAGGTCGCGCAGCTGGGCGTCGTCGAGAGCGGCGACGATCAGCAGGATCAGGTCGGCGCCGTGGGCACGGGCCTCGTAGACCTGGTAAGGGTCCACCACGAAGTCCTTGCGCAGCACCGGGATCGAGACCTCGGCGCGCACCGCGTCGAGATCGGCGAGGGAGCCGCGGAAGCGACGCTGCTCGGTCAGGACGCTGATGGTCCCCGCGCCGTGCCGGGCGTAGATCCCGGCGAGCTCGGCGGGGGCGGGGATGTCGGCGAGCTGCCCCTTGGAGGGGCTGGCCCGCTTGACCTCGGCGATCAGGCCCATCGTGGTGCCATCGCCGGCGAGGGCGGAGCGGGCGTCCCGGGCGGGAGCGGCCTGGGCGGCCAGCTCGCGGATCTGTGCGGCGGGCACGGCGGCGCGGCGCGGCTCGAGGTCCTCGCGCACTCCGTCGATGATCTCGTCGAGGACGGTTCCGGTTCTGGTCACGTCAGCTCCTGCTTCGGTAGTCGGGGCGCCGCCCGGAGGCGGCGCCGAGAGGGCCGGGTGCCGGCCGCGGTCAGGCCCCGGTAAGGGTGATCGGGGCGAGGAACCAGAACATCGGCAGGTTCCGCGCCACGGTGAACAGGGCGATCAGCACCACCAGGGCGACCATCAGCCAGTTCGGGGGGATCACGGTGAGGCGGCGGCCCTGGATCCGGCGCAGGATCCACAGTAGGTACCCGGCGGCGACGGCGGGCAGAGCGCCCACGATGAGGACGTTGCTGCGCAGGGCCATCAGCAGGTCACCCGCCAGCAGGGCGTGGACGGCGCGGACGCCGCCGCAGCCGGGGCAGTCCAGGCCGGTGAGGTGGTTGACGATGCACAGCGGGACGTGGACCCGGAACGGATCGAAGACGACCTGCACGAGCAGTGCCAGGGCCGTGCCTCCGGCCAGGATCGCGAGCGGGAGGATCGCCCCGCGCAGGCCTGCGCGGGGCGCGACGACGGGCACGGACGGTGCGGGGCGCTCCCCGACGGTCCGCGCCGCCGGGCTCATGAGTTCGCGGAACCGGCTCGGCGACGGGGCTGGCCGAGGCCGGCGATGGACATGACCACGCCCACGATGATGGCCAGCACGATCACGCCGGCACCGATGCCCATGATCGGCAGCTCCCCCATCACCAGGCCGACGGCGGCGATCAGCGCGCCGAGCACGACGCCCAGGTTCAGGGTCCAGGCCGCGGCGGTCTTGCCCTCGTTGTGGGGCGGGGGCGGCGGCACGGCGTAGGTCTTGTTCATCATCCTTCTCCGGGTCAGGGTCTCGACGTGGTCATTGTGCCACGTCATCGTCGGTGTCCAGGTCTTCGTCGGCGCTGCGCGTGGGGTCCTCCCCGCGGGTCAGGGCGTCCCAGGCGGCGGCCGGGTCCTCGGCGGGATCCGCCGCGACGGTGACAGCGGCGCTGCGGAAGCGGCTGCGGGTCTGCCAGCGCCCGCCGACGAGCAGGACGATCACCCCGACCGCGGCGACGGCCGCGGCAGGCAGCAGGGACCCCAGCGGCCAGCTGGTGGGTTCGACGAGGATCTCCCCACCGGTGATCCCGGTGGCCCGCGCGACGGCGGAGCGGGAGGCGGCGAGCGGATCCGAGTAGGCGCCGAGGGCGGCTGCTGCGCTGCCTGCGCCGGCCAGCACCAGCACGGGGCCGGTGAACCAGCGCACCCAGCGGGAGGGCAGGGCGGTGGCGAGGGCCGCGGCCAGGGCCACGATCGCCAGCGCCAGCACGGCAGGGGCCGCGTCCCCGCCGAGCACGGGGATGCTCTGCGGGGTGCCGGCCAGGTCCGGGGCGAGCGCCTGGATCCAGGTCAGGCGGGTGCTCCCGGCCAGCATCGCGGCCGCGGCGAGCCCGCCCAGCACCAGGTGGCGGCGCTGGGGGCCACGGGACGCGGCGGGCTCCGGAGGCGGCTCCGGCTGCTCCGCCCCCGGCTGCTGTGATTCCGGGCTCTGCGATCCGGGCTGCGGTGACGTCATGCCGGTCGCAGGGTGTCGGCCGCGGCGATCGCTCGCAGGGCGGCCGTGGCCTTGGTCTGGGACTCGCGGTGCTCCATCAGCGGGTCGGAATCGGCGACCACTCCCCCGCCGGCCTGCACATGGGCGGTGCCGTCCTTGAGCACGGCGGTGCGGATCGCGATCGCCATGTCCATGTCACCGGCGAAGTCGATGTAACCGACGGTCCCGCCGTAGACGCCGCGCCTCACCGGCTCGAGGCGGTCGATGATCGCCATCGCCGAAGGCTTCGGGGCTCCCGAGAGAGTGCCGGCGGGGAAGGTGGCGCGCAGAGCGTCGTACGCAGTGGCGCCCTCCCGGATCCGTCCGGTCACCGTGGAGACGATGTGCTGGATGTGGGAGAAGCGCTCGATGTGCATGAAGTCGCGCACCACCACGCTGCCGGGTTCGGAGAACTTCTGCAGGTCATTGCGGGCGAGATCCACCAGCATCAGGTGCTCCGAGCGCTCCTTGGGGTCGGCCAGCAGCTCCTGGGCGAGCTGCTCGTCCTCCTCCGGGGTCTGCCCGCGGGGCCGGGAGCCGGCGATCGGATGCGTGGTCGCCGTGCCGGCGTGGACGGCGACCAGGGACTCGGGGCTCGCCCCCACCACGTCGATCGGCTCGCCGTCGGCGCCGACGGTGCGGACCAGGTACATGTAGGGGCTGGGATTCAGGCGGCGCAGCACGCGGTAGACGTCCAGCGGGTCCGCGGCGGTGGGCAGGGAGAAGCGCTGCGAGGGCACGACCTGGAAGATCTCGCCGTCCACGATGTCGCGCACCGCCTCCTCGACCGCGCGCTCGTACTCGAGCTGGGAAGTGCGGGCCTTGGGGGTGACGTCCGCGACCGTCTCGTACACCATGGCGCTGGACTCGAGCGGGCGCCGCATCCGTTCCCGCATCTGCTCGAGGCGGGCCAGGGCGTCGTCGTAGGCGGCGTCCACGCCCCCCGCGGTGGCGTTGAGGTTCAAGGCGTTGGCGACCAGCAGCACGGTGGAGTCGTGGGCGTCGTGGACCAGGACGTCCTGGGCGAGCATCATCGAGAGGTCGGGGATGCCGACCTCGTCCGGCGGGGCATCGGGCAGCTTCTCCCAGTGGCGCACCGCGTCATAGGCGAGGAAGCCGACCATGCCGCCGGTCAGGGGCGGCAGGTGCGGGAGCCGCGCCGCGCGGAAGGCCTCGGTGACCTCGCGCAGCGCATCCACGGGGCTTCCGGTGGTGGGCACTCCGGCGGGGACGTCGCCGAGCCAGTGGGCCTGGCCGTCGCGCTCGGTGAGGACAGCGCGGGCGTGGGAGCCGATGAAGGACCAGCGGGAGGCCTCGCCCTCTCCCGCGGATTCGAGCAGGAAGGTGCCGCGGGGATCGCCGCCGGCGATCAGGCGGCGGTACAGGGAGACGGGGGTGTCCTCATCGGCGAGCAGCCGCACCGTCACGGGCACCACGCGCTGGGTGGCGGCCAGGCGGCGGAAGGTCTCGCGGTCGGGGAGGATCTCGCCGAGCCGCTCGCCCTGGATGTCACGGACCAGCTCGGGATAGGCCTCCGCCGGGCGGGGCGAGGGGGTGGTCATGCGGTGCGCTCCTCGGTGGTCAGGACGCGGACGTCGAGATCGCCGCCGTCGAAGCACGTGGGGGTGCCGCGGTGGCAGGCCGGACCGTCCTGGTCGACGGTCAGCAGCAGGGTGTCGCCGTCGCAGTCCAGCGCCGCCGAGCGCACCCACTGGTAGTGCCCGCTGCTCTCCCCCTTGACCCAGAGCTCCTGGCGGGAGCGGGACCAGTAGGTCGCACGTCCGGTGGTCAGGGTGCGGTGCAGCGCCTCGTCGTCCATCCAGCCCACCATCAGCACGGCGCGGCTGGCAGCGTCCTGGACCACCGCGGTGATCAGCCCGGCGGCATCCCGCTTCAGGCGGGCCGCGAGCCGGGGGTCGAGCTGTTGGTCGCCCGCCGTCGTCTGCTCAGCGTTCACAGGGCGCGCTCCAGCTCCTCGGCACGGTCGCGGCGCTCCCAGGTGAACTCGGGCAGCTCCCGGCCGAAGTGGCCGTGCACGGATGTCAGGGAGTAGATCGGGCGCAGCAGGTCCAGCGCCTCGATCAGCGCGGCGGGGCGCAGGTCGAAGACCGTGCGCACGGCGGCGGCGATCTGGTGCGCGGGCACCTTCCCGGTGCCGAAGGTCTCGACGTACAGGCCCACGGGCTCGGCGACGCCGATCGCGTAGGCGATCTGCACCTCGCAGCGATCGGCGAGGCCGGCGGCGACGATGTTCTTGGCGACCCAGCGCATGGCGTAGGCGCCGGAGCGGT
>DXDT01000023.1 GCA_019115335.1 Candidatus Brachybacterium merdigallinarum | reverse complement strand
GGGTGATGGGCTTCGCGACGCCCGAGCAGTACGAGACGTTCATGAACCAGGTGCCCTACTTCGAGCGGATGCTCGTGGATTCCGGCATCTTCGTCACGAAGTTCTGGTTCTCCGTCTCGCAGAAGGAGCAGCGCACCCGCTTCGCGATCCGTCAGCTGGACCCGGTGCGGCGCTGGAAGCTCTCCCCGATGGACCTCGAGTCCCTGGACCGCTGGGAGGCGTACACGCTGGCGAAGGAGGAGATGTTCCGGCGCACGGACAAGAAGTACTCGCCGTGGACCATCATCCGCTCCAACGACAAGAAGCGCGCCCGCATCAACGCGATGCGCTACTTCCTCTCCCAGTTCGAGTACGAGGACAAGGACCACGAGGTGGTCGGCACCCCGGATCCGAAGCTCGTCATGCGCGGCAAGATGGAAGAGGCCGACGAGTGAGCTGACCGGCTCTCAGCCCTCCGCGGGCGGATCCGCGGGGAACCGGGCGATCTCCCCGGAGTCCGCGATCTCGTCGGCGGGCGGCGCGGAGGTCTCGCCGGCGGTCGGTGCGTCCTCCGCCCCGGGAGCCACGGACGGCAGCGCGCCGGTGGCCGTGGCCCGGGCGGGCTGCGTCATCGAGGCGGGGGAGAGGATCTCTATCAGGTGAGCCTCGCTGACCAGGCCCCGCTCGAGCACCAGCTCC
The DNA here is from genome assembly GCA_019115335.1 of Candidatus Brachybacterium merdigallinarum. Lineage (GTDB taxonomy): Bacteria > Actinomycetota > Actinomycetes > Actinomycetales > Dermabacteraceae > Brachybacterium > Brachybacterium merdigallinarum. The sequence continues at coordinate 10,113 of DXDT01000023.1, read as the reverse complement.
GCGACCGGGTCCCCGGTGCGCAGCGCCTCCTCGGCGATCTCCGTCGCCGCGGCGTACCCGATCACCGGGACCAGGGCCGTGACCACGCCGATCGACCGGCGCAGGTACTCGTCCAGCACCTCGCGGTTCACCGTGATGCCCGCGATGCAGCGCTGGGCGAGGGTGGTCATCGCCCGGGTCATGATGCGGGTGGACTCCAGGATGTTGAAGGCGATCACCGGCTCGAAGGCGTTCAGCTGCAGCTGACCGGCCTCCGCCGCGAAGGTGACGGTCAGGTCGTTGCCGATCACCTCGAAGGCGACCTGGTTGACCACCTCGGGGATCACGGGGTTGACCTTGCCGGGCATGATCGAGCTGCCCGGCTGCACCGACGGCAGCGTGATCTCGGCGAACCCCGCCCGCGGACCGGAGGAGAGCAGCCGCAGGTCGTTGCAGACCTTCGAGATCTTCACGGCGATGCGCTTGAGCACCCCGGAGAAGGTCACGAACGCCCCGGTGTCGCTGGTGGCCTCCACCAGGTCCACGGAGACCTGGAAGTCGATCCCGGTCAGCTCCGACAGCTCGGCGGTGGCCAGCTGGGCGTACCGCGGGTCCGAGGTGATCCCGGTGCCGATCGCGGTGGCGCCCAGATTGATCTCCTGGAAGAGGGTCGCGGTGCGGGTCAGCCGCTCGACGTCCTCGGAGATCGTGGTGGCCCAGGCGTCGAACTCCTGGCCCACGGTCATCGGCACCGCGTCCTGCATCTGGGTGCGACCCATCTTCAGCACGTCGGCGTGCTCCGCGCCCTTGGCCCGCAGCGTGTCGATCAGCTCGTCCATCGCCGCGGTCAGGGCCGGGAAGGTCAGCAGCATCGTCAGCCGCAGAGCGGTGGGGTAGACGTCATTGGTGGACTGCCCGAGGTTCACATGGTTGTTGGGATGCAGATGCTCGTACTGGCCCTTCTCGTGCCCGAGGATCTCCAGCGCCCGGTTCGCGATCACCTCGTTGGCGTTCATGTTCGTCGAGGTGCCGGCGCCGCCCTGGATCATGTCCACCACGAAGTGCTCGTGCAGGGCGCCGCCCGCGATCTCCGCGCAGGCCTGCTCGATCGCGGCCGCTCGTTCCCCGTCCAGGACCCCCAGCTGATGATTGGCGCGCGCCGCCGCTCGCTTCACCTGCGCCAGCGCCTCGATCAGCCGCGGGAAGTGCGACAGCGGCACCCCGGTGATGTGGAAGTTCTCCTGCGCCCGCAGCGACTGGATGCCGTAGTAGGCCTCGGCCGGCACCTCCCGGTCTCCCAGCAGGTCGTGCTCGAGGCGCACGGAGGCGGCGGACGTCGTACCGGGAGCGGTCATCGGGGAGAACCTCCAGGAGGGGATGGGGCCGGCCTCGGTGCCGACCACGACCAGCGTAGCCGCCAGGGCCCGTACGATGGGCGGATGTCGACCCACCGCTCTCCCTTCACCCTGCGGGCCGCGCTGGCCCGACAGCGGGTGCTCGTCACCGCCCTGGTGCTGCTGACGGGATGCATCGGGATCGGTGCCCTCCACTCCGCCTCGCTCGCCGGGCAGCTGGTGGCCGCGCTGCTGATCGTGCTGGCGATCCTGCGCCTGGCGCTGCCCACCGCGCAGATGGGAGCCCTCGCGGTGCGCAGCCGCGGGGTGGATGCGAGCGTCATGGCGGTGATCGGGGTCGCCCTCGCGGTGCTCTCGACCTCCCCGAACCTCTGAGGGCTCTCCACATCCGCACGGCGTCCGCACGCGCGCGAGCCCCTTTCCGACCCCCGCGCGCAGGCGCATCCCCGCGCGCAGCGGACTCGCCGAACACCCCCGCGGATCCCATCGCGCACCGCCTGCAGTGAGCCCTGTCCCTGCCCGGGGAGCGAGGTGGTCGGCACTCCCGCGGGTGTGGCACGATCGCTGTCGTGCCCACCGATTCCGCGCGGCTCCACGCCATCTTCGACCTCGCGATGAGAATCGCAGAAGGCCTGCTCACCAACGGTGCGGCGGCCTCCGAGGTCACTGCGACGGTGCTGCGCGTCACGAGCTCCTCCGGCCTGCGCAACGTCTCGGTCCAGGTCACCTTCAGCGAGGTCACGATCTCGTACCTGGCGGACGAGGCGTCGACCCCCTTCACCCGGGTCCGCAACGCGAACGACCGAGTCCAGGACTTCTCCCGCCTGGCCGCCTTCGAGGACGTCACCCACCAGTACATCACCGGCGAGCTGAGCCTGGACGAGGCCCGGCGCGTCGCCTCGGAGATCCCCCAGACCAAACCGGCCTACCGCCTCTCGCTGGTGGCCGGCGGCTTCGCCGTGCTCGGCGGAGCGGCGGCGCTCAGCCTCGGAGCAGGCACCCTGGTGGTCCTCGCCGCCACGCTGGCCGCCGCGATGATGATCGTGATCAGCGACTTCCTGACCCGCCGCAGCATCCCCGCCTTCTACTCGCAGGCCCTCGGCGGACTGGTGGCCGTGCTGGTCGCGGTGCTGGTCGCCCTGATCCAGCCCGCCGCGAACTCCTCGATCGTGGTGGTCAGCTGCATCATCGTGCAGCTGGCGGGCCTGACCTCGATCGGTGCCGTGCAGGATGCGGTCACCGGCTGGTACCTGACCGCGGCCGGCCGCATCCTGGAGACCCTCATGCTCACCGTCGGCCTGGTCGCCGGGGTGCGGGGCGGGCTGCTGCTGGCCGACCTCATCGGCGCCGAGATCGCGGTGAGCGCAGCCCTGCCCATCTCCCTGGCCTCCGTGGTGGTGCTGGCCGTCTCGGGGGCCGCGATGGGGCTCGGCTATGCGATCGGCACCTATGCCCCGGCGCGCCTGCTGCTCGGAGTCGCGCTCATCTCGGGCAGCAGCAGCGCCCTCGCCCACCTGCTCGCAGAGCTGGCGCTGGACCGCGTCAACGCGGTCGCGGTCGCCACCTTCCTGGCAGGCATGGCCTCCGTGTTCCTGGGGGACAGGCTGCGTGCTCCCTCCCTGCTGTTCGTGATGGCGGGAGTGATCCCGCTGGTGCCCGGCGGCCGCATCTTCCGGGGCCTGCTGGGGCTGGGCGATGACTTCGTGATCGGGGCCGAGGAGCTGTTCTCCGCCGCGGAGATCGCGATCGCCATCGCGGCCGGCGCCGTGCTCGGGCAGCTCCTGGCCTCGCGGATCCTGCCGCGGTTCCGCCGTCGCGGGATCGCCTACACCCCGGCGATCTCGGCGCCGTTCACCACTCTGCGGCGTCGCCGTGTCACCGTGGGCCCGCGCATGTTCCGGCGCCCTGGTCAGGTGGAGCGGATCGAGCCGTCTACCATGACGGGGGAGATGACAGCGCTGTCGCCGGCCATGTTCGAGGAGATCATCGAGGACTCCCCGGCGCAGCGTGCCGACCACGAGGAGCCCTGATGAGCATGCCGGCCGCGCACGACCCCGCCACCCCGATCCAGGAGACTGCACCGCACGGCACCGTCCTCGCGGTCGGCGCCTACACCTCGAGCGGTCGCGGCCGCGGGAGCGGTGTCCAGCTGCTGAACCTGCAGGAGAGCGCCGACGCCGCCCCCGTCGCCCGGCACCTCGCCACCGTGGACCTCGAGGACTCCTCCTTCCTGCTGTGGAGCCCGGACGGCACCCTGCTGTACGCCGTGCAGGAGACCTCCCCGAGTCGGCTGGCGGCGATCCGGGTGCGCGGGGACGGCTCCTCGGCCCGCCTCCTGGACGAGCTCGAGCTCCGCGGTGCCGGGGCCTGCCACCTCGCCCTGGGCACCACCCCGGGCACGCTCCTGGTCACCCATTACGGATCCGGCACCGTCGAGACCGTCATGCTGGACGAGCACGGCGTGCCCGCCGAGGTGATCGACGTGCACGACCACCACGATCACGCCGACGGCGCCGACCCCCATCCGCACCAGGTCAGCCGCCTGCCCGGCACGGACCTGTTCGCGGTCCCCGACCTGGGGCTGGACCGTGTGCTCCTGTACCGCCAGGACGTCCACGGCCAGGCGGACCTGGCCGGGGAGATCCCGCTGTCCCGGGGGATGGGGCCCCGCCACCTGGCCGCCGATCATGAGTCGGGACAGCTGTTCATCGCCTGCGAGCTCTCGGGTCAGGTCGCGGTCGCCGCCCGTCGGCAGGATGCCGGGAGCCTCCGCCAGGCACCGGTGACTGGTGACACGGAGCTGAGCTGGAGCTTCCGCGGTGCGGTCTCCGCCAGCCGGCAGCCCGGCCACAACGACGTCTCCCACATCGAGCTGACGGCCGACGAGGGTGTGCTCCTGGTCGCCAACCGCGGCCCGGACTCCCTCTCGCTCCTGAGCCTGGTGGGGATGCGGCCCGAGGTCGTCGCCGAGGTCGAGGTGGGGGAGCATCCCCGCCACTTCACCCAGCTCGGCGATCTGGTGCTGGTCGCCGCCCAGGAGTCGGACCGGATCGACGTGCTGCGCCGCCACGGCGAGGAGCTCGTGGTCGCCGGGGACCCGATCCCCGCCCCGTCGGCCACCTGCCTCGCAGCACGCCCCTGAGACCGGCACCGCGCAGCCCCGGGGAGCTCCGGCGGTCCTTTCGCACTAGACTGTCCCGCGCCCAACTCGACGAGGGGCGGAGCGCAGCGCGCCTCCGGCCCCCGCCCCTGCCACGGAGGACCCCTTGAGCGCTGCTGCGACCCCCGGCACCCCCGCCGGCGCCCTCTCGACCGCACCTGACGCCGCCGAGGCCGCCGCACGCGCCCACGCGCTGTTCACGGAGAGCTTCGGCTACGAGCCCGATGGTGTGTGGTCCGCCCCGGGGCGGGTGAACATCATCGGCGAGCACGTGGACTACCAGGACGGCCTGTGCCTGCCGATGGCCATCTCGCATCGCTGCTTCGCCGCCGCCGCCCGCACTCCCACCGATCGGGTGCGCCTGCGCTCCGCCCAGGACGAGCAGGTTCTCGACATCGACGCCCGCGAGCTCGCCCCCGGTGCCGTCACCGGCTGGCCCGCCTATGTGGCGGGGGTGCTGTGGGCGCTCGGCCCCCACATCTCCGGGGCCACCACCCGCGGGATGGACATCCTGATCGACGGCCAGGTGCCGCTGGGCGCCGGGCTGTCGAGCTCGGCGGCCCTTGAGTGCGCCGCCGCCGAGGCGATCGAGGCGCTGCTGAGCCTGGGCACCACCCCCCTGCAGCGCGTGCAGGCCGCGATCAGGGCCGAGACCGACTTCGCCGGCGCCTCCACCGGTGGTCTGGACCAGGCCGCCTCAGTGCTCTCCCGCTCCGGGCACGCCCTGCTGCTGGACTGCCGGGACTTCTCGACCGAGCCGGTGCCGTGGGATCTCGCCGGCCAGGGCCTCGCGCTGCTTATCACCGACACTCGCGCCGAGCACTCCCATGTGGACGGCGAGTACGCCGCCCGTCGTGCCGACACCGAGCGCGCCGCCGAGCTGCTCGACGTCCCCACCCTGCGCGAGGTGGACCCGGCCGATCTCGAGGCGCAGCTCGCCCGGATCGAGGACGAGACGGTGCGGCGCCGCGCCCGCCACGTGGTCACCGAGATCCAGCGGGTGCGGGAGGTCGATGCCCTGCTCGCCTCCGGCAGCGTCCGCGAGCACGTCACCGCGCTCGGCGAGCTGCTGAACGCCTCCCACGACTCGCTGCGCGATGACTTCGAGGTGACGGTCCCGCAGCTGGACCTCGCCGTGGATGCCGCCCGCGCCGCCGGGGCCCACGGGGCACGGATGACGGGCGGTGGCTTCGGCGGTTCCATCATCGCGCTGGTCGAGGCGGAGCAGGCCGAGCCCGTCGCCGCGGCGATCGCCGCGGCCTTCGCCGAGCAGGGGCTGACCGCCCCGGGGTCATTCCTCGCCCTGCCGTCCGAGGGCGCGGGCCAGGACCGCTGAGCACCTGCTGAAACCGCCTCCGGCGCGGTTGCCGGATCCGGGCGTCAGACCCCCGGGGCCACCGCCGGCGGGGGAGCGGCGAGCCAGTCCGCGACACCGTCCAGGAGCCGCTGCCTGACGTCCTGGGGAGCGGCGGAGATGCGGATCGAGGAGGCGGCGAGCTCCGCCAGCTCCGGATCGGTGAAGCCCATCGCGCGGGCGGTCTCGTACTGGTCCAGCAGCCGCGACCAGAACAGCAGCGGGTCGTCGGCACCCAGCGCGATCTGGGCACCTGCGTCGACCAGCTGCCGCAGCGGGACCTGGTCGGGCCGTGCGACCACTCCCAGCGAGGCGTTCGAGGCCGGACACATCTCGAGCCCGATGCCCGCCTGGACGATCCGGTCCAGCAGCTCCGGGTCCTCCGCGGCCCGCACCCCATGACCCAGCCGATGCGGGCGCAGGGAGTCGACCACCTCCCGCAGGTGGGAGGGGCCCAGCAGCTCGCCGCCGTGCGGCACCGACAACAGCCCCGCCTCCCGAGCGATCCGGAAGGCCGGAGCGAACTCGCTGGTGACGCCTCGGCGCTCGTCGTTGGAGAGCCCGAAGCCGATCACCGGCCCGGCGTTCTTCGCGGCCAGGCGGGCGAGGGTGCGGGCGTCGAACGGGTGGCGGGTGCGGGAGGCCGCCACGATGATGCCGATGCTCACGCCGGTCACGGCCTCGCTGCGCGCCGCCTGGTCCAGCACGATCTCCAGGGCCGGGGTCAGTCCGCCCACGAACGGTGCGTAGCTGGTGGGGTCGACCTGCAGCTCGAGCCGGCCCGAGCCCTCGGCCGCGTCGTCCTCGGCGGCCTCCTGGACGAGGCGACGCATCACGTCCTCCCCGTCGACCACTGCGCGGGCGGTGTCGTACTGCCGCTGGAAGCGGAACCAGCCGCGGTGGGTCGGCTCGACCTGCAGGGCCAGATCGTCCCGCAGCGACTCGGGCAGTCGGTGCCCGCGCTCCGCGGCCAGCTCCCACAGCGTCTGCGGACGCATCGAGCCGGTGAAGTGCAGGTGCAGGTGCGCCTTCGGCAGCGCACGCAGGTCCCGGACGCCGCGGATCTCAGGGGCGCCGGGAGTGCCCGTGGCGCTCACTCCGCCAGCAGGGCCGCCAGGCGGTCGATGCCCTCTGCGAGGTCCTCATCGGCCAGCGCGTAGGAGAAGCGCAGGTGGCCGGGGGCGCCGAAGGCCTCACCGGGCACCGCGGCGATCTCCGCCTCCTGCAGGATCACCGTGGCGAGCTCCGCCGAGGTGGTCACCCGGGTGCCGCGGATCTCCCGGCCCAGCACCCCGTACACATCCGGGAAGGCGTAGAACGCCCCGGTGGGGGTCGGGATCCTGAAGCCGGGGATCGCGGCGAGCTTCTCGACGATCACGCGCCGGCGGCGGTCGAAGGCCTCCCGCATCTGCGCGACCGGCTCCTGCGGGCCCGTCAGCGCGGCCAGAGCTGCGCGCTGGGCGATGTTGTTGACGTTCGAGGTCAGATGGCTCTGCAGGTTCCCGGCGGCCTTGATGACATCGGCCGGGCCCACCATCCAGCCCACTCGCCAGCCGGTCATGGCGTAGGTCTTGGCGACCCCGCTGACGATCACCGTGGTCTCGGCGAGCTCGGGGACGGCCGAGAGCACCGAGGTGAACTCCACTCCGTCGTAGGTCAGGGCCTGGTAGATCTCATCGGTCACCACCCAGATGCCGTGCTCGAGGGCCCAGCGGCCGATCTGCTCGAGCTGCTCGCGGCTGAGCACGGCACCGGTCGGGTTCGAGGGGGAGCAGATCAGCAGTGCACGGGTGTTCTCGGTGCGGGCCGCCTCCAGCTGCTCGACGGTGGGCAGGTACCCCTGCTCGGCACCCGTGAGCACCGGCACCTCGCGGCCGCCGGCCAGTCGGATCGCCTCGGGGTAGGTGGTCCAGTAGGGCGCGGGCAGCAGCACCTCGTCCCCCGGATCCAGCAGGGTCGCGAAGGTCTGGTACACGGCCTGCTTGCCACCGTTGGTCACCAGCACCTGCGAGGGCTCGATCTGCAGGCCGGTGGTCGCCGAGGCCTGCTCGGCGATCGCCTGGCGCAGCGCCGGTTGCCCGGCAGCGGGGGAGTAGCGGTGGCTGGCCGGGTCCTGGGCGGCCTCCCTCGCGGCCTCGACGATGTGCTGCGGGGTGGGGAAGTTGGGCTCCCCGGCGCCGAACCCGATCACCGGTCGCCCGGCCGCCTTCAGCTCCTTCGCGGTGGCATCCACGGCGAGGGTCGCCGAGGGCGAGATCGAGCCGATACGCTGGGAGACGCGGCGGGCGGAGGAAGGGGCGGGGCGGGGGCTGTCGTCGGTGCTCACCAGCCCATCGTGGCAGAATGCGCCCCGACTTTTCCAGGCGTTCCAGGAACCGGCGCGGGGGCGGCTGCTGTGATCTGGGCGGAACGGATTCGCACGCGGTGGCTGCGGCTTGTATGCTTGTCGCTGGCCCGAGCACGTCCTGCTCGCTCGGCACCGTGAGGGACCATCACGATCTTCCTCGTGAGGGACCCGGTGCCGGATGAGGACCGCGCGGGCCGTCGGGACCAGTCCCGGCGAAGGGCAGTGGCGCAATTGGTAGCGCAGCGGTCTCCAAAACCGCAGGTTGCAGGTTCGAGCCCTGTCTGCCCTGCTCGCCCGACCGGTATCGTCCGGTCGGGAAGCGACGACCACGACGAGATCGGACAGGATTACGTGAACTCCAGCCGGAACGCGTCGACCACTCCCACTCGGGGTGAGGGGACGAGCGAAGGGTCCCGGAACCCGTTCGTGGCCATCGGCCTGTTCGTCCGCCAGGTCATCGCCGAGCTCCGGAAGGTGGTCGTCCCGACCCGTCGGGAGCTGCTGGTCTACTCGCTGACCGTCCTGGCGTTCGTCATCGCGATGATCCTGTTCATCTTCGGCCTTGACGCGGCGTTCGGCTGGTTGTCCACGATGACGTTCGTCGAGCCGGACTGAGCCACGGCACAGACCTGAAGTCTCCCCGCGCCGGATCGCCTTGCAGCGGTCCGCACCGATCCACCGCCGCCAGGAAGGCAGGTTCACGCCAGTGACCGAGCAGACCTCCACCCCCGAGGACTCCTACGAGGACGTCGACGACAGCCTGTCGTTCTCCGCCTCCCCGCAGGCCGACGCAGCGTCCGCCCCGGACGCCACGGAGGCCGCCGCCGAGGAGGACAGCGCCGTCGAGGACAGCACCTCCCTCGAGGACGCCTCCGACGCCCCCGATACTGCCGGTGCCTCCGAGGGCGAGGACGACTCCGCGGATGCGGACGTCTCCGACGCCGTGGGGTCCGAGGGCGCCGATCCCGAGGCCCCCGCTGACGCCGAGGGAGTCGACGCCGGCGAGTCCGCCGACGAGGAGGAGCAGGAGGAGGACCCGCTGGTGGCCCTCAAGCGCCAGCTGCGCGCCTCCCCGGGCGAGTGGTACGTCGTCCATTCCTACTCCGGCCACGAGAACCGGGTGAAGACCCAGCTGACCACCCGTATCGAGACCCAGGACATGGAGGAGTACATCTTCCAGATCGAGGTCCCGATGGAGGATGCGACCGAGGTCAAGAACGGGCAGAAGAAGATCGTCCGTCGCGTCCGCGTGCCCGGCTACGTGCTGGTGCGCATGGACCTGACCACCGACTCCTGGCGCGTGGTGCGGGACACCCCCGGGGTGACCGGCTTCGTGGGTGATGCGACCAACCCGACCCCGCTGGTGTTCGACGAGATCTATTCGCTGCTGGCCCCCTCGGTGGGCCTGCCCGAGAAGAAGCGCTCCTCGGGCTCCTCCGGCGGTTCCGCCAAGGCCGCGGCCAAGGCGACCCCCGCCTTCGAGGTCGGCGAGTCCGTGACCGTGATGGACGGCCCCTTCGAGACGATGCCCGCGACCATCTCCGAGATCCACCAGGAGTCGCAGAAGCTCCAGGTGCTGGTCTCGATCTTCGGTCGCGAGACCCCGGTCGAGCTCGCCTTCGACCAGGTCGCGAAGATCTGAGCGCAGCGGTCCGGCCTCACCGAGGTCCGGCCGCCCCCTGATCGCGGAGATCGGACGCAGATCACTCCTGATCGCGGTCGACTCCGAGGCGGCGTGGAGGTAACGTCGCTCAAGGCCTCGCATCGCCCGGCAGAGACCGGTGCCAGCGCGGGGTCGCCGTGGGAGGAACGCTTGATGAGTTCCGCCCGGACCACACCACAGTAAGGAAGAGCAATGGCTCCCAAGAAGAAGATCGCGAGCATCATCAAGCTCCAGATCCAGGCCGGCCAGGCCACC
>DXDT01000190.1 GCA_019115335.1 Candidatus Brachybacterium merdigallinarum | reverse complement strand
CCCAGGTGATCGCTCGGCTCGCCGAGCTGCCCGAGGGGACCAGCGAGCTGTTCCTGCACCCTGCCCCCGATGCGAAGGGGATCCCCGCCGAACGGGTCTGGGAGTCCCGGCTGCTGCGGGACGAGGCTTGGCACGATGCGCTTCAGAGGGAGGGCATCACGCTGGTCAGCAGCTGGTGGGACTGACCGGGGGAGTGGAGCCGGCGTGGGAGAATCCCCGGCATGGTCCACATCCTCTTCCACGAGCCGGCGATCGCCGGGAACACCGGGAACGCCATCCGCCTGGCCGCGGTCACCGGCGCCTGCCTCCACCTGGTCGAGCCGCTCGGGTTCGACTTCGAGGATGCGAAGCTGCGCCGTGCTGGACTGGACTACCACGACCTCGCCGATCTCACGATCCACCCCGATCTCGAGACGGCGCTGGCGGCGCTCGACTCCTCCCGCGTGCTCGCCTTCACCGCCCACAGCGATGTCACGCTCGACCAGGTCCGCTATCAGGAGTCGGATGTGCTCCTGTTCGGCACCGAGCCCACCGGGCTGCCGGAGGCAGTGCTCGAGCATCCGCGCGTGACCGCCCGGGTGCGGATCCCGATGCTGCCCGCTCGCCGCTCCCTGAACCTCGCCAACGCCGCCTCGATCGCGGTCTACGAGGCCTGGCGACAGCTCGGCTATCCCGGCGCCGCACAGGAGGGTCCCACCCTGTGACCGCGTCCCGCCCCGGCATCGACCCCCGCACCCTGCCGGCCCGTCTGCAGCGCCGCAGCGCGCTGTTCCAGCAGTGGCAGGCGCTGCTGACCAACCGCAGCAAGCGCCACCGCAGCGGGGAGATGATCGTGCAGGGAGTACGGCCGATCACCCAGGCGCTCCGCCACGGGATCCCCGTGCGCGCCGTGCTCGTGGACGGCCGTCCGCAGCGCTCGAGCTGGGCGCAGCGCATCCTGGAGCACCCGCCCGCGCCGGTGGTGGAGCTTGCCGCGGAGCTGCTGGCCGAGCTCGGACAGCGGGAGGACGGTGCGCCCGAGCTGCTCCTGCTGGCCGCGGTGCCACGTCCGCGCCTGGCGGACCTGGCCGCGCCCGGAGGACTGCTGGTGGTGCTGGACCGCCCCTCCTCACCCGGCAACATCGGCACTCTGTCCCGCACGGCCGACGCGCTGGGAGCGGATGCCCTGATCGTGACCGGTCACAGCGCGGACCCCTGGGACCCCGCCGCGGTGCGGGCCGGCACCGGGTCGATGTTCGCGCTGCCGGTGGTGCAGGCGCCCTCACCGCAGGAGGTCCTGGCGAGCCTCCCTGCCCGCACCGGTGAGCAGCGGCCGTGGCAGGTGATCGGGCTCGATGAGGCCGGTGGCCACCTGCTGGAGCGGACCGATCTGCGCGGCAGCACGGTGCTGGTGATCGGGAACGAGACCGCGGGGATGTCCGCCGCCTGGCGGGAGGCCTGCGATGTGATCGCCGAGATCCCCATGGGCGGCAGCGCCTCCTCGCTGAACGCCGCGGTCGCCGGATCGATCGCCCTGTACGAGACCGGGCGTCAGCGCGGCACGGGACGCTGAGGCCTCAGCCCGTCCCCAGTGCCTGCGCGACCAGCGGCGCGGCCAGGATCCCGAGGAAGGGGCCGGACAGCAGCACCGGGCCGAACGCGAAACGAGCTCCGGCCCGCCGGGTCACCAGCAGGACCACGGTGCCCAGCAGTCCGCCCAGCACGGCGATCGCCAGCAGCGACCCCACCAGCACCTCCCCGCCGAGCACCGCGGCCATCAGCACCACGGCCGGCAACGTCTTGGCGTCCCCCATCCCGATCAGCCCGGGCGCCGCGAGAGCGACCAGCACCGCCGCGATCCCGGCCACCGCGGCCAGCAGCAGACCCGTGCGAACCGCGGACCAGAGCGCCGGATCCTGGACGGCGACCAGGAGCGCACCGAGCAGCACCGTGCCGCTCAGCACCCCGACCCAGCGATTGGGCAGACGATGCTGCTGGGCGTCGATGACCGCGAGCACGGTCGCGGGCGGCAGATAGCACACCAGCAGCACGCACACGGCGGCGAGGGGGATGTCGGGCACGGCTCCATCTCAGCAGATCCGTACCCGCTCCGTGGGCGGGAGTCGGTCGCTGTGGACGGACGCCGCTGTGGACGAGCGAGCGGACTGCCGACGCCGCGCGCGTCGGCCCTGCGCGGTGCTCGTCGGCTCTGCTCAGTGCTCCTCGGCGTAGAGCGTGGAGTGGACCCTGATGATGCGCCGCCGCATCCACACCTTGCGACCGCCGCCGATGTACTTCCGGGTGCGGGCCAGCTCCCAGCGGCCGTACTCCGCCTCGTCGGTGAGGGTGGCCCGCACCGCGGAGACCGAGCTGCGGGGAGGGACCGTGATGATCTGGTACTCGTAGTCCTCGGGGCGGCGGCCCGCCTCGACCGGCAGATCCGGCACCGCGCGGGGATCCCGCACGATGACCACACGGGCTTCGAGAGGCTGATCCGGGCTGGGCAACGGCACACTCCTCGGCTGGGTCCGGTCACAGGTCACGGGCGGGAGCACCGCGGTGGCTCGCAGGCCGTCGCACGACGGGTTCCGCGTCCTTCGCCCATCGCCCGCTCGGGCTGTCCATTCTGCCCCCTGACACGGTACGGTCCAACCATGAACACGGATCCTCGCTCCGCTCTTGCTGCGCTGATCGCTGCCCTGGAACGTCACTACGAGGCGGCGGCCGCCTCCCGCGGTGACGACGATCCCGCCCTCGACGCTGCCACCGAGCAGCTGGCGACGGCTTTCGACACCTACGACGACGCCCTCTTCGACGCCTACGACGTCGCCACGCCGCTGATCGTCTTCGACGGCGACGATGACGATGACGATGATGACGACGACGACTTCGACGACCTCGATGATCTCGACGACTTCGATGACGACGACGATGACTACGACGACGATGAGGACTACGACGAGGACGACGACCCCCGGTCCTGAGCTCCCCCGTCCTGAGGCGTTCGTCACCGCGATGAGCAGGCTGTGACGAACGTGCACGTCATCTTCACCCTCTGACCCCACGCGGCGCCCGGCCCACGGCCCGGCGCCGCGTACCGTGAGGGGGTCCGAATCCATGGCGCCCGCCGAGGCGAGCGCCCGCATCCTCCTCGGGAGCGCCAGTGTCCTTCCTCGAAGCGATCATCCTGGGGGTCATCCAGGGACTGACCGAGTTCCTGCCGATCTCCTCGAGCGCCCATGTGCGGGTGTTCGGCGAGCTGCTGATGCCCGGCCAGGAGCCCGGCGCGGCGTTCACCGCGATCATCCAGCTCGGCACCGAGACCGCTGTGCTGATCTACTTCTGGAAGGACATCTCCCGGATCATCGGCCGGTGGTTCCGGGCCCTCGCCGGGAAGATCCCCCACTCCGACCCCGATGTGCGGATGGGCTGGCTGGTGATCATCGGCTCGATCCCGATCGGTGTGCTGGGTCTGCTGTTCGAGGACCAGATCGATCACACCCTGCGCAACCTCTACATCACGGCCATCATGCTGATCGTCTTCGGCCTGCTGCTGGGGCTGGCCGACCGCGTTGCCGAGCGCCGCGCCCAGGAGGTGGATCCGAAGGAGCTCAAAGACCTCTCGCTGCGCGACGGCATCCTCTACGGCCTCGCCCAGGCCCTCGCCCTGATCCCCGGGGTCTCCCGCTCCGGCGGCACCATCACCGCGGGCCTGCTGATGGGCTACTCCCGCAAGGCGGCGGCCCGCTATGCCTTCCTGCTGGCGGTCCCGGCGGTGTTCGCCTCGGGCCTGTACAAGGCCGCTCAGGAGGTCCCGTCCCTGTTCACCGCCGGTGGGCGGGAGGCCGCGGCCGTCGCGGGGGAGCCCTCCCTGCTGGCCATCGCGGTGGCCACAGCGGTCGCTTTCGGCGTCGGCTACGCCGTGATCGTCTGGTTCATGCGACTGATCGAGAACCGCTCGTACCTACCCTTCGTGATCTACCGCGTGGTGGCCGGCCTGGTGCTGCTGGGCCTGCTCGGCATCGGGGTGCTGGACCCGCTGGCCGGTGCCTGACCTCACGGTCGAGGCTCGCCCCTCACCACCACAGGGACGGAGGCGGGCCCGTATGATCGGGGCGTGCACTCCTGGACCTCACCTGCGATCTCTCCGCTCCCGGCCTCGGGACTCCCCCTGCGCCTGCATGACACGCGGACCGGACGCCTGACCCCGATCACGCCTCTCATCCCGGGCCGGGCCCGGCTCTACGTCTGCGGGATCACGCCGTACGACGCCACGCATCTCGGGCACGCCGCCACCTACCACGCGGCGGATCTGATGCATCGGGCGCTGCTGGACACCGGGCTCGAGGTCGAGGTCGCCCAGAACATCACCGATGTCGACGATCCTCTGTTCGAGCGCGCGCACCGCGACCAGGTGGACTGGCGTGAGCTCGCCGCGTCCCAGGTCGAGCTGTTCGCCCGCGACATGGAGGCGCTGCGGGTCATCGCCCCGCACACCTACGCCTCGGTCAGCGAGTCGATGGACGGGATCATCGACGTCGTCCAGCGCCTGAATGCGCGCGGTCGCGCCTACCAGGTCGAGACTCCTGACGCCGAGGGCGATGACTGGTACCTGGACCTCGGCCAGGACGGCGCTCTCGGGGACGTCTCCGGCTACAGCGAGCAGCAGATGATGGCGGTCTTCGCCGAGCGCGGCGGGGATCCGGGCCGGCCCGGGAAGCGCAACCCCTTCGACCCGCTGCTGTGGAGCACCGCGCGTCCGGGGGAGCCGGCCTGGGATGCGGGCGTGCTGGGTCGCGGCCGCCCCGGCTGGCACGTGGAGTGCGTGTTCATCGCGGAGAGTTCCCTGGGCCTGCCCTTCGACATCCAGACCGGCGGCAGCGACCTGATCTTCCCCCACCACGATCTCAGCGCCGCCCATGCGGTGGCCCTCGGCCGCGGCTTCGCGACCGTCTACCCGCACACCGGGATGGTCGCCCACGAGGGCGAGAAGATGAGCAAGTCACTGGGGAACCTCGTGTTCATCCACAAGCTCCTGGATCAGGGCATCGCGCCCGCCGTGATCCGCCTGGTGCTCATGGCCCACCATTACCGTGCGGACTGGGAATGGTCGCAGTCCGAGGTGGATCGCGCCGTCGAGCGGTTGCGTGACTACCGGGAGGCCGCGGCTCTCGGCGGGGCCCATCCCCGGGTCGTGGCCGCGCTGCGGCAGGCGCTGCGCAGCGACCTGGACACCCCGGCCGCCCTCGGGGTGCTGGACGCCTGGGCCCGCACGGTGCGCACCGCCGATGCCGATCTCGAGCCGTCAGCAGAGGACGGCGCGGCAGCGGAGAGCGGGGCAGGGGCCGAGGGGCCGGGAGATGTCCCCGCCGCCGTCGATGCCCTGTTCGGCATCGACCTCACCGCCTGAGCGGTCAGTCCGCCTCGCGCCGCCGTTCCAGGAACTTCTCGAACTCCCGGGCGATCGCGTCCCCGGAGGCCTCGGGGAGGTCGGCGGCGTCCTGCGCCCGCTCCAGCCGACGCACGTAGTCGGCGACGTCCTCGTCCGTGCGAGCCAGGTCGTCGACGCCGCGCTCCCAGGCGGCGGCGTCCTCGGCCAGCTCCTGGATCGGGATCGGTGCGCTGATGTGGTCCTGAAGCTCCCGCAGCAGCGCCAGCACGGCCTTGGGGGAGGGGTTCTGCGAGACGTAATGGGGCACCTGCACCCAGATGCTCGAGGTGCGCAGCCCGGCGCTGGTGGTGCGGCGGGCGAGGATCGTGGGCACTCCCACCGGTCCTTCGTACTGGGGCCGCTCACCCACCGACTCGCTCGCCCCGGGCTCGACCTGGTTCCCCACCGGCAGGGGACGGGAATGGGGGGCGTCCGCGAGCAGCGCCCCGAGGCTCAGCACCGCGGAGACGTCCAGCAGCTGAAGCTGCTCGAGCACCTCGTCGCAGAAGCGCTTCCAGTGCAGCGACGGCTCCGGACCCAGCACGGTGACGATCTCCGGGCCCCGGGGCGGGGTCAGGATCCTCAGCTCGGTGTCCGGCCAGTCGATCTCCCGCAGCCCCGCCTCGGTGGTGCGGATCTCGGGGCGGTACATCTGGAGGTCGACGAAGTCCTCGGCGTCCACCTTCCCGGCCGGGCGGGAGGGCCAGGCGTCCAGGAGATGCTCGATCGCTCCCGTCGCCGCCTCGCCCGCGTCGTTCCAGCCGCTGAACGCTGTGATGGCGATTCGACTCATCACCCCATCGTAGGCTCTCCGCGCCGCACAGCGCCGACCGCTATCCTCCCTGGTGCCGCGGTGTGCGGCACGCCTCGAGGAGACCATCGATGACCACCCCCGCCCTGCGCATCGGGTCCCTGCCCCCGATCCGCATCAGCCCCGGCACGCTGATCACGATCCTCGTGCTGGCCGTGCTGGTGTTCCCGATGTACGCCGGGCCCCGGATCCCCGCCGTCGTCTCCGTGCTGGTGGCTGTCGGCGTCGCCCTGTTCATGATGGCCTCGGTGCTGATCCACGAGATCGGTCACGCCCTGGTCGCCCGGGCCTTCGGTGGGAAGGTCGACCACATCGCCCTGACCCTGTGGGGAGGGCACACCCAGTTCCGGGCCGAGCGCATGGGGCACCTGCCCTCCCTCCTGATCTCGCTCGCCGGTCCCGCGGGCAACGTGGTGCTGGCGGTCCTGGCCACCGGGGCCGGGGCGCTCACCGAGAAAGGCACTGCGGCCTCGGCGTTCTGGGCCGTCTCGGGGACCCTGAACATCGCGCTGGCCGTGTTCAACCTGCTGCCCGGTCTGCCGATGGACGGTGGTCGCGCGCTGGAGTCGCTGCTCGGCCTGCTGCTGCGCCGCCCTCTTCTCGCCACCCGCATCACCGGCTGGATCGGCCGGGCGATCGCCGTCGGCGTGGTGGCGGCGCCGCTGGTGCTCATCCTGCGCAGCGGAGGAGCCGGCACCGGCACCCTGATCACCCTGCTGTGGGCGCTGCTGATCGCCGGGATGCTCTGGCAGGGCGCCTCCCATGCGCTGCGCGACGCCGGGATGCGCAGTCGGGTCGAGCATTTGCACCTTGCACAGCTCACCCGGCCGGTCCGCCTGCTGCGCGCCGAGACGCCGCTGGCCGCCGTGCTCGGCCCGGACGCGCCGGAGGATCCGGCCGAACTCGCCCGGCACCTCCAGGACCTCCTGATCCTCTCCCCGGACCCCGCTCCGCGCGGAGCGGCCGATGCCGCCCGTGCCGGGGTGGGACGGGGATATCGCCTCGATGCCGAGGCCGCCGCCTCGGTGCCGACGACGCTGCGCGACCAGGTGCAGCTCGGTGCCGTGGCGCGGTGGCTCGGACCGATCGGTGTGCTCGACGCCGCCCTCGAGGGGGAGCAGCTGCTCCGCGTGATCATGGCCCAGCCCTTCCCGGCGTACCTGGTCCGGGAGAGCGACGGTGCGGTGCAGCGTCTGCTGCTCAGCAGCGATCTGAACCAGGTGCTGCGGGGAGGTGCCCCGCGCCACGACGGGTGACGCCCGTGGTGAACAGGCGGGCCACCGTCTCACCTCGCGTCATATGCTGGAACGCATGAATGGAACGCCGACGCCCGAGACCGCCCCCACCCCGGGGGACGGCCCCGCGCCGCGCGCTCCCCGCCGTTCGCTGGACCGCACCGGCCCCTTCGCCGCCGGCGACAAGGTCCAGCTCGCAGACCCCAAGAACCGTCTGCACACCATCACCCTGAAGCCCGGGGGAGCGTTCCACACCCATCGCGGGGTGCTCCACCACGACCACCTGATCGGTGCCGAGGACGGCACAGTCGCCGAGGACACCGCCGGCAACCGCTACCAGGCGCTGCGGCCCCTGTACTCGGACTACATGCTGGCCATGCCGCGCGGTGCCGCGATCATCTACCCCAAGGACACCGCGCAGATCCTCATGTGGGGGGACATCTTCCCCGGGGCCCGGGTGCTCGAGGCCGGGGTGGGCTCCGGCGCCCTGACCACCGCGCTGCTGCGTGCCGTGGGCCCCGAGGGCCGCGTCCACTCGATCGAGCGGCGCGAGGACTTCGCGGAGGTCGCCCGGGAGAACGTGGAGACCTACTTCGACGGCCCCGTCGACACCTGGCAGCTGAGCGTCGGCGACTTCCAGGACGTCGCCCCGGCCCTCAGCCCGGGGGAGCCCGCGGTGGACCGCGTGGTCCTGGACATGCTCGCCCCCTGGGAGTGCGTCGACGCGGCGGCCGAGGTGCTGGTCTCGGGCGGAGTGCTGCTGGCCTATGTCGCGACCGTCACCCAGCTCTCGCGGATGGCCGAGGCTCTGCGGGACCATGGGGAGTTCACCGAGCCCTCCGCGTGGGAGTCCTTCGTGCGGCCCTGGCATCTCGAGGGCCTCGCGGTGCGGCCGGAGCATCGGATGAACGCGCACACGGGCTTCCTGCTCACCGCGCGCCGCGCCGCGCACGGCACCCGGGCGCTGACCCGTGTCACCCGGCCCGCCCCCGGATCGCGGGACGCCGAGGAGCTGAGCCATCCGGACAACGAGGGCTTCGGCGGCGGCACCGACAGCGAATGGTCGGCGCAGGATCTCGGGGAGCGCGGCGTCGCCCCTCGAAAGCTCAAGCGCGCGCTGCGGGACATCCGGCAGGGCCGGGACCGATAGCAGCGCGGCACGTGCAGGAAGGAGACCGACGATGAAGACCTACGCGGAGATGACCGCAGAGCTCGAGCAGCTCGCCGCCCACAACGACCGGCTGACGGCGAGCCTGCGCTCGGCCCGCGCCCAGATCGTCGAGCTGAAGTCCGATCTGGAGCGGATCGGGGATCCGCCCAACTCGTACGCAACCTTCCTGCGTCGCGCCGAGGGCACCACCATCGACGTCCTCCACAACGGCCGCAAGCTGCGGGTCGCCACCGCCGCCTCCCTCGACCTGGACGCCCTGCAGCCGGGCACCGAGCTGCGGCTGAACGAGTCCCTGGCCGCCGTCGAGGCGGTCCCCGCGAGCGATGCCGGGAACGTGGTCCCGGTGATCGAGGCACTGCCCGATTCGCGGGTGCTGGTCGCCGTCGCCCCCGACGACCACCGCGTGCTGCGCCGCGCCGGCGGGGTCGGGGACGTGCTCCTGCACCCGGGCGACCAGGTGCTGGTGGATCTCAAGGCCCAGCTGGTGCTCGAGCAGATCGACCGCGCCGAGATCACCGACCTGATCCTCGAGCAGGTCCCGAACGTCTCCTTCGAGCAGATCGGAGGGCTCTCCGAGCAGATCGAGGCGATCCGCGACGCCGTCGAGCTGCCGTTCCTGCAGCAGGACCTCTACCGCACCTACGGGCTGCGCCCGCCCCAGGGCGTGCTGCTGTACGGCCCGCCCGGCTGCGGCAAGACCATGATCGCCAAGGCCGTCGCCCACGAGCTGGTGCTGCGCTCGGCCGAGGCGCGGGGCGTGCCCGTCGCCGAGGCCCTGCAGCACTCCGCCTTCCTCAACGTGAAGGGCCCGGAGCTGCTGAACAAGTACGTGGGGGAGACCGAGCGCTCGATCCGGCTGGTCTTCGAGCGTGCCCGCGAGAAGGCCTCCGCGAAGCACCCGGTGGTGATCTTCTTCGACGAGATGGAGTCGCTGTTCCGCACTCGCGGCACCGGCATGTCCAGTGACGTCGAGACCACGATCGTGCCGCAGCTGCTCGCCGAGATCGACGGTGTGGAGGGCCTGGACAACGTGATCGTGATCGGTGCCTCCAACCGGGAGGACATGATCGATCCGGCGATCCTGCGCCCCGGCCGGCTGGACGTGAAGATCCGGGTGCGGCGCCCGGACGCCGCCTCGGGCCGCGAGATCCTGGGCTTGTACCTCGACGGCGCCGTGCCCATGCGCGATGACCGCGAGGAGTTGCTGGACCTGGCCGTGGCCGCGATCTACGACGACTCCCCGGAGTCGGCGTTCGTGCGCATCGAGTACTCCGACGGCACCGCCGAGGTGCTGCATTTCCGTGACTTCGTCTCCGGCGCCACCCTTCGCAACATCACGGACCGGGCCAAGAAGTTCGCCGTGAAGGACCAGCTCTCCACCGGGGTGGCGGGGCTCACCGCCGAGCATCTGCGCGCCGCCATCCGCGCGGAGTTCGCCGAGAACGAGGACATGCCCTCGGCCGCGCACCCGGAGGACTGGGCGCGGATCTCGGGCCGCCGCGGTCGCCGCGTGGACGCGGTGATCCCGCTGCAGGGCCAGTTCGAGGAGCCCGTGACCGCGGAGGTGAGCGCATGAGCACCCCCGCCATGCAGTCGAGCCGGGCTCCGGTGCGCCTGAGCACCGAGCGGGTGATGGGCATCGAGACCGAGTTCGGGGTGGCCCACGCCGATCTCGAGGAGCGCGCTCGCGCGGGGGCCGGCAGTTCGATCATGCTCTCCCACCTGGTGGTCGCCGCCTACGCCCTGCTCGATGAGCAGGAGGGGGAGCGCGGGCGCCGGGTCCGCTGGGACTACGGGGACGAGACCCCGCTGCGCGACGCCCGCGGCTTCGAGATCCAGCGCGCCGCCGCCCACCCCAGCCAGCTCACCGACGCGGTGCAGGATGCGCATCTGCCCAGCGTCGACATGGACGCCCCCCTGCAGGGCGCGGAGATCGCCCCGGAGGGCTCTGACGACGAGATCCTCACCTGGGCGGTGCAGCGCTCGATCGGCAACGCGGTGCTGACCAACGGTGCCCGCTGGTACGTCGACCACGCCCACCCCGAGTACTCCGCCCCCGAGGTCACCCGTGCCCGCGAGGCCGTGGTCAGCGACCGCGCCGGCGAGGTCATCGCCCGCCGCGCGATGGCGCTGCTGGATGCCGCCGAGGGGATCCCGTCGGCCGCGCTGTACAAGAACAACACCGACGGCAAGGGCGCCTCCTACGGCACCCACGAGAACTATCTGCTGGATCGCGATGTCCCCTTCGAGCGGGTCTGCGCAGCGATGATCCCCTTCTTCACCTCCCGCCAGGTGCTGGTGGGAGCGGGGCGAGTGGGGCGCGGCACCCGGGGCACCGAGCCCGGGTACCAGATCTCCTCCCGGGCGGACTTCTTCGAGGCCCAGGTGGGCCTGGAGACCACGCTGAACCGCCCCATCGTCAACACCCGTGACGAGCCGCATGCCGACGCCGCCCGCTTCCGGCGCCTGCACGTGATCATCGGGGACGCCAACCTGCTCGAGGAGAGCACCTTCCTCAAGCTCGGCATCACCTCCCTGGTCCTCGCCGCCCTGGAGGCAGAGAACCGCACCGGGACGACGCTGCTGCCCGAGCTGACCCTCGCCGACCCGGTCGCTGCGGTGCACACCCTCAGCCACGATCCGAGCCTGCAGGTCACCGTGCCGCTCAGTGACGGGCGCGAACTGACCGCCGTGCAGATCCAGCGCGCCTATCTCGAGGCGATCAGGCCGCACGCCGATGCCGAGGATCCGGAGACCGCGCAGGTCATCCAGACCTGGGGCGAGCTGCTGGACCTGCTCGAGCAGGATCCGATGCTCGCCGCCGACCGCATCGAATGGGTCGCGAAGCTCAAGCTGCTGGAGAGCTACCGGGCCCGGCACGGCGCGGACTGGTCCGATCCCCGCCTGTTCGCGATCGACCTGCAGTTCTCGGATCTGCGCCCCGGCCGGGGCCTGTTCGAGAAGCTCCGCGCCGCCGGTGCGGTGCGCACCCTGGTCACCGAGCAGGAGGTCCAGCAGGCGGTCACCGCACCCCCTGCCAGCACTCGCGCCTTCCTGCGCGGCTCCCTGATCCGCGAGCACCGGGACGCGGTGCCGTCGGCTGGCTGGGACGTGCTGACCCTGGCCACGGAGGAGACCGGGGCGCGGCTGCGCCTGGCCGACCCGCTGCTGGGCTCGGCCGCCTGGTGCAGCGGTCACGGCGTGGACCCGGCCGCCGATGTCCCCGACCTGCTCGCGGCGCTGCGGGCCGCCGTCGGCGCACCGTGACCCTGCGCCCCGGAGCACCCTGATCCCCGACGACCTGAGCACTGAGAACCGAGAATGGAGTACCCCATGTCCCAGCAGTCCCTGAACGCGCCCGGCCCCGGCGAGGACGACGAGGCCGTCGATACCACCGTCGGCGGCGGGCAGACCTTCGCCTCCGCACAGTCCTCCGACTCGATCCTCGACGAGATCGATGCGGTCCTCGAGGAGAATGCCGAGACCTTCGTGCGCTCCTTCGTCCAGAAGGGCGGGCAGTGACCCGATGATCCGCCGCGTCGGAGGGATCGAGACCGAGTTCGGGCTGGTGTGTGTGCGGGCCGACGGCTCCCGCGCGCTCGAGCCCGAGGCCGCCGCCCGTGAGCTGTTCCGCCCCGTGGTCGCGATGGGACGCTCCTCGAACGTCTTCCTGCGCAACGCGGCCCGGCTGTACCTGGACGTCGGCTCCCATCCGGAGTACGCGAGTGCCGAGTGCGATGACTGGTGGGAGCTGGTCGCCCAGGACCGGGCCGGGGAGAGGATCTTCGCGGATCTCACCGCCCAGGCCAATCAGGCCCTGGCCGCAGACGGGCAGGACGCCCGCATCCACCTGCTGAAGAACAACGTCGACTCGGTCGGCAACGCCTTCGGCTCTCACGAGAACTACCTGGTGGACCGTCGCGGCGAGTTCACCCGCCTGCCGAAGTACCTGCTGCCGTTCCTGGTCACCCGGCAGATCGTGACCGGTGCCGGGGGAGTGGTGCACGACGAGGACGAGACCGGGCAGCGCCGCGCCCGCTTCGTCTTCTCCCGGCGCAGCGACCACATGTGGGAAGCGGTCTCCTCGGCCACCACCCGCACCCGCCCCATCATCAACACCCGCGACGAGCCGCACGGGGATCCCAGCCGCTATCGCCGCCTGCACGTGATCGTGGGCGATTCGACGATGAGCGAGGTCTCCACGCACCTGCGCTTCGCCACCACCGACCTGGTGCTGCGGCTGATCGAGTCCGGCCGCTCCCTGCCCGAGCTCGCACTGGCCGATGACATCGCCGCGATCCGCGCCATCGCCCGCGATCTGGCCGGTGCGGCATCGATCCCGCTCGCGGACGGCGGCACCACCACCGCCCTGGAGGTGCAGCAGCAGTGGCTGGACCGCGCCGCGGAGATCGCCGATCCCGGCGTCGCCGCCGAGCAGGAGACGCTCGAGACCTGGCAGCGTGCCCTGGACGCGGTGCGCACCGGGGATCGCAGCTGGGCCGCGACCCATCTGGACTGGGCCATCAAGGAGCGACTGGTCGCACAGGTCGCCGAGCGTCGCGGGATCGACCTCTCCGATCCGGCGATCGAGCGCCTGGATCTCGCCTATCACGACATCGACCCTGATCGCGGCATGTTCTGGGCGCTGCAGCGGCGGGGCCTGGCCCCGGCCGTCCTGCCGGAGCAGAGGATCGAGCGGGCTCGCACCGTCGCGCCCACTACCACGCGGGCCCACCTGCGCGGACAGGTCGTCACCGCTGCTCAGGCCCATCGTGTCGATCACGTCGCCGACTGGACCACGATGCGCCTGACCCGCAGCGGCACTCTGCCGGTGCAGATCCTGGACCCGTTCCAGACCGAGTCCGCGGAGGTCGACCGCCTGCTCGCCCAGATCCGCGAGCTCGGTGAGGAAGAGACCACAGCCGCCGTGCTGTGACAGCTCCCACCCCGTTCCCGCCCGTGCTCCTTGCGTAGTCTGTTCCCCGTGCCCCCAGCCCGGGGCGTCCGCACCGAAAGGCCCCCCGTGATCCGCCGCCGCACCCTGCTCTCCACCGCCATCGCCGCGACCGCCGCCATCGGCCTGGCCGCTTGCACCGACGACACGGACGGCGAGGGAGCCTCGGACGGCGGCGGTGCCTCCGACGGCGGTGGCGCGAACCCGCTGGACGGCGTGAGCGTCAGCGAGGACCTCGGGGCCGAGCCGACGGTCGAGTTCACCTCCCCTCTGCAGGTCGATGCCGCGGATTCGGCCCTGATCGTCGAGGGGGACGGCGAGCTGATCGCGGAGGGTGACCTGATCATCTGGCACAACATGTTCGTGGACGCCACCTCCGGCGAGACCTTGCAGTCCTGGTGGCAGGGGGCCCCGGCCTCCAGCCTGACGGTCGACCTCGAGATGATCGGCGAGGCGGCGTTCGGCTTCCTCACCACCGTCCCGGTCGGCTCCCGCATCGCGATGGCGGGCTGGCAGCAGGGCATGGACGGCCAGGCCTACTCCCTGCTGCAGGTCGGCGACGTGATCCGCAAGGTCTCCCCGATGCGCGCCGAGGGCGAGGCCCAGGATCCCTCCGGCGACTTCCCCGAGGTCACCCTCGACGAGAGCGGCGCCCCCGCCATCGCCGGCCCGGGCGAGGGAGAGGCGCCCGCGGCGACCGAGCGGGAGGTGCTGATCGAGGGTGCGAAAGACGACACCACCCGCGCCGGCGACTACCTGACCATGCACTACACCGGCTGGAACTGGGAGACCGGTGAGCAGTTCGACTCCTCCTGGGAGCGCGGCGCCCCGTTCTCCTTCGTGCAGGGCCAGGGCATGGTGATCCAGGGCTGGGAGGAGAACCTGCTCGAGCTGCCCGTCGGCAGCCAGGTGATGCTCGTGGTCCCGCCCGTCGAGGGCTACGGCGAGGGCGAGCCCACCGAGGAGAGCCCGCTGACCGGGCAGACGCTGATCTTCGTGGTGGATATCCTGGACGCCGCGCACACCAACGCCTGATCTGGAGGACCGCATGAACGACCGCACCAAGCCCGAGATCGACCACCCCGAGAGCCCCGCGCCCACGGACCTGGTGATCACCGACGAGATCACCGGGGACGGTGAGGAGGCCGGACGCGGCGACGTGGTCGACGTCCACTACGTCGGCGTCTCCCATTCCACCGGAGAGCAGTTTGACGCCTCCTGGGACCGCGGCGAGCCGCTGCGCTTCCAGCTCGGCGTCGGCCAGGTCATCTCCGGCTGGGACCAGGGTGTCCAGGGCATGCGCGTGGGCGGCCGCCGCCGCCTCGACATCCCCGCCCATCTCGGCTACGGCGACCACGGCGCCCCGCCGGTCATCGCCCCCGGCGAGTCGCTGATCTTCGTGTGCGACCTGGTGGCGGTGCACAAGCGCTGAGCACGCCAGCCACCGGCGCGGCGGGGGAGCAGGAGAGTCTCTTCGAGGCTCCCGCCCCCGCCGCTGCTGTTCCCGTCGCCTCCCACCCGGGTCCCGCCGCCGAGACCCGGGCCGGCGGGCTGCGCACCACCGCCGGCTTCGAGATCGCCCGGCAGGATCCGGTGGCGAGCGTGCGCCTGGTCGGGGTGCTGCCGCACCTGGACCGGCCCTTCGAGTACGCGGTCACCCCGGACTCCGAGCGGGCTGGCCCCGGGATGCGGGTTCGGGTGCGCTTCTCCGGCAAGGACACCGAGGGGATCGTGCTGGAGCGGAGGGCGGAGCCGACCACCGACCGTCCGCTCGCGTCGCTGACCCGCCTGGTCTCGGAGGACGTGGTGATGCCGCCCGCGATGATGCGCGTGTGCGAGCGGGTCGCGGAGCACTGCGCGGGCAGCGTCGGTGATGTGCTCCGTCTGGCCCTGCCGCCCCGCCACGCCCGCGCCGAGCGCAGCGACCGCGCCGCCGAGGACAGAGCCGCGGAGAGCGCAGCCGCCGCGGATGCAGGGGCAGTGGACGCAGCCGCCGAGGTCGCAGCGGCTGAGGAGTCCACCGCGACCACCCTGGACCGCTACCCGGGACTGACCGCCCTGCTGGCCCGGGCCGGCAGCGACACCGGCCCCGTCCCTCGCGCCACCGTCACCCTGGAGCCCGCCGATCCGTGGACCGTCGTCACCGCGGATGCCCTGGCGAGCCTCGGACCGGACCGCGGGGGACTCGTGATCGCCCCGGACGGCCGCGACGTCCAGCGCCTCAGCCGCGAGCTCACCGCGCGCGGCATCGACCACGAGGTGCTCACCGGCGCCGAAGGGCCCGAGAAGCGCTATCGCACCTTCCGGCGGATACTGCGCGGGGCGAGCCGGATCGTGCTCGGCAACCGTTCCGCCGCCTTCGCCCCGGTCGCGGACCTCGCCCTGGTGATCGCCTATGACGAGGCCGACGACCTGCTCGTCGAGCCCCGAGCTCCGTACCCGCACCTGCGCACCATCCTCCAGGCCCGCTCCGCCGAGCAGCGCTGCGCACTGCTGTTCCTGGCCGCCTCCGAGTCCGTCCCGCTGCGCGCCCTGGTCGAGACCGGATATCTGCTGCGCCTGGAGCCGCTCCCGGCACCGCTGAACACGCTGCGTCCCCGCATCGTGGCGATGGACCGCTATCTCCGGGAGCGGGAAGGGCCCTCCGGCAGGTCCCGCCTTCCCCAGGAGGCGATGCGCGTGATCCGCCAGGGCATCACCCGCGGCCCCGTGCTCGTGCAGGTGCCGCGCACCGGTTATGTCCCGGCGACCGCCTGCACCTTCTGCGGGACCCGTGCGCAGTGCCCGCACTGCTCGGCACCGCTGTCTCTGATGGGCCGCTCCGGCCCCCTCCACTGCCGGGTCTGCGGACGCCGGGAGGACGGCTACCGCTGCCCCGAGTGCGACCGCACCCAGGTGCGGGCCGTGGTGATCGGCTCCACCCGCACCGCCGAGGAGCTCGCCCGCGGATTCCGCGAGGCTACGCTGCGGATCGCCGGCGGCGCCGAGGGGGCGCTCGAGGACCACGACGTGCCCGAGCACGGGATCGTCGTGGCCACTCCCGGTGCCGAACCCGCGCCGCCGGGGGGATTCGCCGCCGCGGTGCTGCTGGACGCCGACGCGATGCTGGGGCGCGCCGCTTTCGACGCGGACGTCGAGGCCGTGCGCCGCTGGCGCAATGCCATCGCCCTGGTCCGCACCGCAGAGCACGGGGGAGAGGTGCTGGTGGTCGGCACCTCCACCCTCCCCGCGATCAGGGACCTGGTCGCCCATCGCTCGGACGTGTTCCTGGAACGCGTGATCGCGGACCGCCGGGCGACGGATCTGCCGCCCTTCACCAGGGTCGCTGAGATCGTCGGCGACCGCGCCGCCTGCCTCGCCTTCGTCGAGCAGACCGAGCTGCCCGACACCGCCGAGCTGCTGGGCCCCGTGGACCTCGAGGGCCCGGACGCCCGAGGCCGAGCCCGCGCCGTGGTGCGGATCGACCCGCGGCGGGCGAAGGAGCTCGCCGAGGCGCTGCGGGCCGGGGTCGCCGCCCGCTCGGCCCGCAAGGCCCCCGGGTCGCTGCGGGTCCGGCTGGACCCGCCCGACGTGTTCTGACGGCCACGTAGACTCGGCTCATCATGCGTCTGCTCTTCGCCGGCACCCCCGAGGTGGCCCTCCCCTCCCTGCGCGCCCTGCTCGACTCCCCCCACGAGGTGGTCGGGGTGCTGACCCGTCCCGATGCCCCCTCCGGCCGCGGCCGGTCGCTGCGCCCCAGCCCCGTCAAGGCCCTCGCCCTCGAGGCCGGGCTGCCGGTGCTGACCCCCACCACACTGCGCGACGACGCCGTCCACCAGCAGCTGCGGGACCTCGCCCCGGACGTCGCCCCCGTGGTGGCCTATGGGAACCTGGTGCCGCGCGCCGCGCTGGAGATCCCGGCCCACGGCTGGCTCAACCTCCACTTCTCCCTGCTGCCCGCCTGGCGCGGCGCCGCCCCCGCCCAGCGCGCCGTCCTCGCCGGACAGCGCGAGACCGGGATGAGCGTGTTCCGGCTCGAGGAGGGGCTCGACACCGGGGACATGCTCGCCACCGCGAGCACCGACATCGGCGAGTACGAGACCGCCGGGCAGCTCCTGGACCGCCTCGCCGTCGAGGGGGCCCCTCTCCTGCTGGACGCCCTGGACGCCCTCGCCTCCGGCACCGCGACCTTCACCCCGCAGGATCATGCCGCCGCCACCCACGCCGCCAAGCTCTCCCCGGCCGAGGCCCGGATCGACTGGACGCGCCCGGCCGCCGAGCTCAGCGCCCACATCCGCGGGATGAGCCCGGACCCCGGGGCCTGGACCACCCTGGCGGGCGACCGCTTCAAGATCCTGGCCCTCACCCGCCCGCCGGAGCATCCCAACCTTCCCGCCGGCCGTCTCGCGGCCACCAGGAAGCACCTCCTGGTCGGCACCGGCACCGGCGTGCTCGCGCTGGAGACCGTGGCCCCCGCCGGGAAGCGGCCCATGCGCGGCGCCGACTGGGCGCGCGGGGCGGGCCTGACCGAGACCACCACCTTCGAGCAGCCCCGCTCCGAGCAGGCAGGAGAGCAGGCATGAACGAACAGCGACGCCCGTCCCGCGGTGCGCACCGCGACGATCGCGGTCGGCAGCGCTCCGGGAGCCGTGGGCAGGGCGGACCCCGACGGGGCTGGTCCGAGTCCCGCCCCTCCGAGCGCAGCCGCAGCTCGACGCCCTCCCGCCTGGTCGCCTACGAGGCGCTGCGCGCGGTCACCGAGGATGACGCCTACGCGAACCTGGTGCTGCCGCGCCTGCTGCGCCGTCACCGTCTCTCCGGTCGGGACGCGGCCTTCGCCACCGGCCTGTTCTACGGCTCCCTGCGGGCCCGAGGACGCCTCGACGCGATCCTCGCGGCCTGCATCGACCGGCCGCTGGACCAGGTGGAGGACGAGCTGCTGGACGTGCTGCGCCTCGGTGCCTACCAGCTGCTGGACATGACCGTGGCCCCGCATGCCGCGACCTCCGAGACCGTGGCCCTGACCCGTCGGGTGATCGGTGCCGGCGGGGCGAGCTTCGTCAACGCCATCATGCGCCGGGTGGGGGAGAAGCCCCTCGGGGACTGGCTCGAGCAGGTCGCTCCGGATCGCGACAGCGATCCGATCGGCCACCTCGCGGTGGTCCACTCGCATCCCGCCTGGGTGGTGCGCGCCCTGCGCGACGCGCTGGCCGGCCACGGCCGCGACCGCGACGAGATCGACGCCCTGCTGGCCGCGCAGAACGAGGCCCCTGCGGTGTCGCTGGTGATGCGTCCGGGCCTGACCGATCTCGAGGAGATGATCGCGGACGGCGCGGGCGAGGCCCGCTGGAGCGTGTTCGGTGCCTCCTGGCCTTCCGGCGATCCCGGCGGGATGGGCCCGGTGCGGGAGGGACGCGCTGCCGTGCAGGACGAGGGCAGTCAGCTTGCCGCCCTCGCCCTGGCCCTGGGCGCCGACGATCTGGTGCTGGCGGACGACGCCCACTGGCTCGACCTCTGCGCCGGCCCGGGCGGGAAGACCGCCCTGCTGGGGGGCCTGACCATCGGGCACGACGCCGATCTGCTGGCCGTCGAGCTCCAGCCCCACCGCACCGAGCTGGTGGACCGCTCGGTGGCGACCCTGCAGGAGGCCGGCTGCGAGATCACCACCCGCACCGCGGACGGCACCACGATCGGCGCCGAGCTGCCGGGACGCTTCTCCCGGGTCCTGGCCGATGTGCCCTGCTCGGGCCTGGGTGCCCTGCGCCGTCGCCCCGAATCGCGCTGGCGCCGCACCCCCGGGGACATCGGCCACCTGGGTGCGCTGCAGCGGGACCTGCTGCATTCTGCGCTCGATGCCGCCGCTCCCGGCGGCGTGGTCGCCTATGTCACCTGTTCCCCGCACCTGGCCGAGACCCGTCTGGTCGTCGCGGACGTGCTCAAGCGGCGACAGGACGTCGAGCAGCTCGACGCTCGCTCCGCCGTGCGCGCCGGGGTGCTGCCCGAGTCCCAGGAGGGGCTCGAGCTCGGGGACGGCCCGGCCGTGCAGCTGTGGCCCCATCTCCACGGCACCGATGCCATGTTCATCAGCCTGCTGCGCCGCAGCGGCGCTCACCCGGAAGGAACGGACCCCTCGTGAACGCCTCGTATTCGACCGATGCCCAGTTCATCCACCCCAGCATCCTCAACGCGGACTTCATGCGCATCGGCGAGGAGCTGGACCGCATCGGCACCGCTGACAGCGTCCACGTGGACGTGATGGACAACCACTTCGTCCCCAACCTCACCTTCGGGCCCAGCATGGTCGAGCAGATCGTCGAGCGCAGCCCGATCCCCGTCGACGCTCACCTGATGATCGCGGACGCCGATCGTCAGGCTCCCGTCTTCGCCGAGGCCGGGGCCTCCTCGGTCACCTTCCATGCCGAGGCCGCCGCCGCACCGGTGCGCCTGGCCCGCGAGCTGCGCCGCAAGAACACCGCGGCGGGCATCGCCCTGCGCCCGGCCACTGCGGTCGAGCCGCTGCTGGATGTGATCGGCGAGTTCGACATGCTGCTGATCATGACCGTCGAGCCGGGCTTCGGCGGGCAGAGCTTCCTGGAGTCGATGCTCGCCAAGGTGCGCCGCGCCCGCGCCGCGATCAGCGAGGCCAACCTCCAGGTCTCCATCCAGGTGGACGGCGGCGTCTCCCGCGAGACGATCGAGCGCGCCGCCGAGGCCGGGGCCAATGTGTTCGTCGCCGGCTCCGCGATCTACCGCGCCCAGGACGCGGCGGCGGAGATCTCCGCGCTGCGCGAGCTGGCCGCGGCGCATTCCGCCCACTGAGAACCTGGCGACGGGGAGCCGTCGCGGGGGCTACAGTGTGCGGGTCACTTCCAGTGACGTGCTCCGGGGTCGGTGAAAGTCCGAGCCGGCGGTCATAGTCCGCGACCCGCATCATGCGGTGGAGCCGGTGGAACTCCGGCACCGACAGTCACAGCCTGGATGAGAGGCGCACGTCCTGCATGCCACCGGGCGCCTCCGCGCACCCCGGTGCCCGTGCCGGCATCCTTTTCCCCCCGGAGCCACTGCATCCGACGGGAGAAAGGACCGCGATGGATTTCCTGCAGTGGCTCTTCGAAGCTCGACTCGACTTCGGCAACGGCCAGTTCCTCCTCTTCAGAGAGGTGCTGGGGAACGTCTTCGGACTCCTCAGCGCGCTCGGCGGCATGCGCCGCAGGATCTGGGCCTGGCCCGTCGGCATCGCCGGCAACGTCCTGCTGCTCACCGTGTTCCTGGGCACCCTGTTCGGCAATCCCGAGTCGGTGGATCTGCTCGGGCAGGCCGGCCGCCAGGTGATGTTCATGGCCACCGCCGTCTACGGCTGGGTGCGATGGTCACAGGCGAAGAGCTCCAACGGCACGGCCGTGGAGCCCGAGTGGGCTTCCTGGGGCACCCGCGCCCTGCTGCTCGTCGCCCTGCTGGGCGGCACCGCCGTGCTCACCCCGATCTTCCGGGCGCTGGGCTCCTACGAGCCGGTCTGGGCGGATGCCTGGATCTTCATGGGATCGCTCCTGGCCACCTACGGCATGGCCAAGGGCTGGGTCGAGTTCTGGCTGATCTGGGTGGCGGTGGACATCGTCGGCGTCCCCCTGCTTCTCAGCGCCGGCTACTACGCAAGCGCCTTCATGTACGTGTTCTACGGCGTCTTCACCCTGATCGGGTTCTTCGTGTGGATGCGGGTGCGCCGCCGGCGGATCCATGACCAGGAGGTCGCGGCGGTCCGGGTCGAGACCGCGCACCTGGATCCCACGATCCGACGGGACTGAGCGGGGACGGGCGGGCGTGGCCCGACGGGCACGGTCCCGGCAGGCGAACCGATGCCCGGCCGGTCCTCCCGCCCCGGTACCCTGGTCCCGTGAAGGATTTCGAGGCACTGTTCGCTGAGCTCACCGAGAAGGCACGCACCCGACCGGAGGGCTCCGGCACCGTCCGCGAGCTCGATTCCGGGGTCCACGGCATCGGCAAGAAGATCGTCGAGGAGGCCGCCGAGGTGTGGATGGCCAGCGAGCACGAGTCGAAGGACGCCGCCGCCATGGAGATCAGCCAGCTGCTCTACCACCTGCAGGTGATGATGATCGCGAAGGACATCTCCCTCGAGGACGTCTACCGTCATCTCTGACCACCATCTGCTCCGAGCCGTCCCGGCTCACCCGTGAAGTATCCGTGCCGCTCCCGGCGGCCGAGGAGGATCGAGGATCCGTGCTGCGCATCGCTGTCCCCAACAAGGGCGCTCTCTCCGAGCCCGCCATCGACCTGCTGCAGGAGGCCGGCTACCGCGGTCGCGGCATGGCCAAGGAGCTGGTCGTGGTCGACGAGGAGAACGGAGTGGAGTTCTTCTACCTGCGTCCCCGTGACATCGCCGTCTACGTCGGCTCCGGCACCGTGGACGTCGGCGTGACTGGTCAGGACATGCTGCTGGACTCCCGCACCCCGGCGCGGGAGATCCTCCCGCTGGGCTTCGCCCGCTCCACCTTCCGCTTCGCGGCGCCCGCCGGGCAGCGCAGCTCCGTCTCCGATCTCTCCGGTGCGCGCATCGCCACCAGCTACGAGAACCTGGTCTCCGACCACCTCACCGAGCGCGGCATCGAGGCCGAGGTGGTCCACCTCGACGGCGCCGTGGAGTCCTCGATCCGGCTCGGCATCGCCGACGTGATCGCGGACGTGGTCGAGACCGGCACCACCCTGCGCCAGGCCGGGCTCGAGCCCTTCGGAGAATCGATCATGACCAGCGAGGCCGTGCTGTTCTCCCGGCCCGGCCTGGAGCTCGCGGAG
This sequence comes from Candidatus Brachybacterium merdigallinarum, assembly GCA_019115335.1. Classification (GTDB taxonomy): domain Bacteria; phylum Actinomycetota; class Actinomycetes; order Actinomycetales; family Dermabacteraceae; genus Brachybacterium; species Brachybacterium merdigallinarum. The sequence goes on along the minus strand of DXDT01000190.1, from coordinate 18,696 downwards.
GGGCCCGCCCACACCCTGGAGGTGTTCGAGCGGCGGCTGCGCAGCGTGCTCGTGGCCCGGCAGTACGTGATGCTGGACTACGACATCCCCACCGCCGCGCTGGAGCGTGCGGTCGAGATCTCCCCGGGCTTCCAGTCGCCCACCGTCTCCCCGCTGCACGGCGGCGAGTGGTCGGCGGTGCGGGTGATGGTCGAGCGCCGCTCCGCGCACCGCATGATGGACTCCCTCTACGAGGTCGGGGCGCGCGCGATCCTGGTCACCGCCATCCAGGCCTGCAGGATCTGAGCACCCTGGCGGGATCGGCAGCCGCGTCGGAGCGGGACACGATCGTGTTCCGGCCCCGGATGGTGCGCCTGCTGGGGTACCCCACCGGTGTGGCGATGCTGGCGGGGATGGTGTTCTTCGCCGTGATCATGCCGGCGTTCTCGCTGGGCGGGAGGCTGGGTCTGGTCGCGCTGGGACTGATCGGCCTGCTGGTGTGCCATTTCGAGGCGAGGGTGCGGATCATCGCCGGCCCCACCACGGTGACCGTGCGCAACCATCTCTCCACCCGCACCGTGAGCTGGGAGGAGATCCTCGGGGTGAGCTTCCCGATGGGAGATCCGTGGGCGCACCTGGACCTGCACGACGGCCGCACCCTGGCGACGATGGCGCTGCAGAGGGCCGACGGCCGGCGCGCCGTCGACGCCGCCCACCGCCTCGCCGCCCTGGTCAGGGAGCGGGGGGAGGCTGCGCCGGGCTCGTTCCCCGGGGCGGGATGAGCGCCGCCGCCGCTCGACCTGCGATCGCCGCGTAGAGGAAAGCGCAGAAATCCTCCTCGAGGGAGCGCCCCATGGTCGACAGCCGCACCGGCAGCTGTGCGAGTGCGTCGGGGATGCCGTCGGTCGGGACCTCGCGGACCTCGTGCGGGGGAGCGGTGCGCCCCACCGGATCAATGACAGATGTTTCCAGCTGTTCCCGCACCAACGCATGGATCTCACTGTGCGGGGTGGTGTCCGGCCGCGGCACGGGGAGAATCACCGAGGCCAGCAGGGCTCTGCCGAAGGCCGTGCTCGAGTGATGGGAGAGCCCGCGGTGCCGGGGCCGGGGATCGGCCTGGCTCACCCGCAGGGACGCCACCGGCCTGCCTCCCAGCGCGGTCGCGGCATGCAGCGCCTCCGCCGACTGCACCCCGGAGAAGCCCCAGGGCGTGCCGCTGCCCAGGTTCCCCGGCCCCTGCACGACGATCGCGAGGTCCGCTCCCACCACATGCCGGGCCCCCAGCAGCGCGGAGTGGACCGTCACCGCCTCCAGATCCCCGCCGAAGGACTGCCCGGCACTGATCACTGCGGCCAGATGCCCGCTGTCCCGCAGCGCCGCGGCGGTGGCCGAGTACGCCGCGGGCAGAGCAGCCCCGTCGGTGTGCACCAGGGCGATCCGCGCCTCGGGGGCGTCAAGCAGCGCCCCGGCGATGATCGCGGGCAGTGAGGAGTGGAGGTCAGCGGCCACCACCGGCATCCTCTCGAGATCCTCCGCCGCGCGCATCACCGCGTGATGCTCGCCGGCTGGATCGTCGAGCGCGTCGACCATGGTCTGCAGCGGTGTGTAGCGCGCCTTGACCATGTGGCCCGCGATCTGCGCGCGAGGCTCCGGCAGCTCGTCCAGGCGCGCCACCAGGAGGGCGTCGCCGCCGGTCCCGAGGCCCCGTTCCAGGGCGGTGGTGTTCAACAGCACCCGCTCCCCGAGCGCCGGGGCCCCGCTCAGCTCCGGATAGCCGAGCACCGGGACCTCCGCACCGTCCTCGAGGCGGGCCCGGAAGCGCACCACCCCGGGCCAGGCGGAGCGGTGGGCGGAGACGACTCCTCGTGCGTAGCGCAGCATGCGCCCACTGTAGGCTGGGACGGTGGCTGCTCGAGGTGTGGAACGACTGCTCAACGTCATCATGACGATCGGATCGCGACGCCGGATCGACCGGACGAAGCTGTTCGCCGTCATCCCCGACTACGCCGCGGCGACGAGCCCGGAAGCCGTCGAGCGGATGTTCGAGCGGGACAAGGCCGCAATCCTGGACCTGGGCCTGCCGCTGGTCACGGAGACCGATGTGCTCGACGAGAACACGGTCTACTACCGGATCGACACCGCCGGCGCCGATGCCGTGCTGGACGTGACCACCGAGGAGTACACGGTGCTGCTGGCCGCGAGCCGGGCCTGGGACGACGCCGCCGCCGGGGGAGCGGCTCGGCGGGTGCGGGCGAAGCTGCTGAGCCTCGGCCACGACGCGGACCCCGACCTGCTGCGCCGCACTCCTCGCGGGGCCGTGGAGTCCCTGCCGGTGCTCTCCCCGCTGCTGGAGGCGGTCACCTCTGCCCGCGCGGTCTCCTTCACGTACCGCAGCGCGAGCGGTGCTCCGTCCACCCGCGTCGTGGAGCCCTGGATCGTGGGCGTGCACGAGGGGTACTGGTACATCCATGGCTGGGATCGGGACCGCGGAGCTCCGCGCGTCTTCCGCGCCTCCCGCATCGAGTCCTTCCCGACCCTCGGCACCGCCGCCGCGGAGCCCCGCCCCGAGGGCCTGGACCTCGCTGCCGTTCTCGAGGACCAGCACCGCAGCGACGACCGCGCCACCGCCCGCATCACGGCCGCCCCGTACAAGGCGCTCGCCCTGCGGGACCGTGCCGGGGCAGAGCTCGACGTCACCGAGCTCACGCTTCCCGAGCTGCCCCGCCCGGCGGCTCGTCGGCTGCTGCTGGGGGAGTCCCGCTGGATCGAGCTGCGGGAGCCCCGCGCCTGGCGTGACGAGCTCGCCGAGGTGCTCGGGGCGATTGCCGCGCTCCACGAGGGTCCCGCCGATCTCTCGGCGCTCGAGGCGGCCACGCCGCGCCCTCCCACGAGGATCCGCACCTCCAGCTCCGGCACCGACCACCTCTCGCGCCTGCTCGGGGTCGCCTCCCACGTGATGGCCAAGGGCGAGAGCGACCTCGCCGAGCTCGCCGGCGAGCTCGGCATCACCGAGAAGCAGCTCATCGACGACCTGCAGGTGCTGTTCCTGTGTGGCGACCTCGGCAACGGGTGGGAGGACCTGATCGAGGCGGAGTGGGAGCAGGGCACGGTGCGTGTGCGCAATGCGGAGCCGCTGCGCCGCGCTCTGCGGCTGAGCCCGGTCGAGGTCACGGCCCTGCTGGCGGGCATCGCCGCGCTGGAGCCCGCCGCCGGAGAGACCGAGGCGATCCTCGACTCCGCCCGTACCAAGCTGCTGGCCGCAGCGGGCCTCGACACGGCCCCACCCAGCACTCCGGTCCCGGCAGCGACCGAGCCCGCCGCGGAGCCTGCCGCCCGCGCCGACCCCACCGCCCGGCGCGGCGAGGAGGTGCTCGCCGCCGTCCAGCACAGCCTCCATACTGCGGACCCTGCCGCCGCGCTGACCATTCGGTACTCCGGCCCGGACAGACCCGGCACCAGCGTGCGCAGGATCCGGCCGCTGCGGATCGAGACCACCGGCTCCCGCTCCTACCTGCGCGCCCACTGCGAGCTGGCCGGCGCGGAGCGTCGCTTCCGGCTCGACCGCATCGTGGAGATCCTGCCCGAGGGCACGCCGTCTGCACGATCCCCCGAGGCGGACGCCGCTCCCGGGCCCGACCTCCGCGGTCTGCTCGAGGGGGAGGTCTGGGTGCGGCTGAGCCCGCCCGCCCGCTGGATCGCGGAGTCCTTCTCCGCGGCCGAGCTGCGGGACGGCGCGGACGGCTCCCTCTTCGCCCGTCTGCCGGAGCCGCTGCAGGCCGCCCTCGTCGACGCGGTGCTGGAGACGGCCGGCGGCGCGGAGGTGCTCAGCCCCGATGTGTTCAGAAACACGATCGTGACCGTGACGCGCGCCGCGGAGGACCGCCACACCCAGCACGAAGCGCTACGCTGATGAGCCTCACCCCTCGGTGAGGCGGTACGCGGTCGCCGCGCCCCGACGAGAACTCGGTCCGATGTGGGACCATGGAAGCGCCCGATCAAGCACGCGGCGTCGACGAAAGGTTTGTTATGGGTGCCTTCAGAAACCCCTGGGTCATCGTCCTGCTGGTTCTGCTGGTGGTGCTGCTCTTCGGCGCCGGCAAGCTCCCCGGTCTCGCCCGCAACGTGGGCAAGTCGATGCGCATCTTCAAGTCCGAGGTCGAGGAGCTGCGCGGGGACGATGCGGACACCGCTGAGGACGAGGACGACGAGCCCGCGCGCCGCTCCTCCCGCGACGGCGACCGCCGCCGCGAGGCCCGCCCCGAGCGCGAGTACGATCCGCGGGACGAGGACCGCCGCGATGACCGCGAGCCTGTCCGCGCGTCCGAGGACGAGGACTCCTACCGACGCGACTGAAGCAGGTCGCCTGTGCGCGAGACGGATCGCCGCAGGGCAGAGCTGAGGGACCCGGACGCCGGCGCGTCGGGGCCCGGAGTGCCGGGGAGGAAGCAGAGTCGTGGCCAGTGACGCCGAAGCGCCCGCCGCGCGCGCCAAGAAGTCGCGGAAGAAGAAGGACCCCGAGGGTCGGATGTCCCTCGGAGAGCACCTCGTCGAGCTTCGTAACCGCCTCGTGATCTGCGCGATCACCATCGTGGTCCTCTCGGTCGTGGGCTGGATGGTGTTCCCCTGGGTCTTCGAGGCCCTCAAGGCACCGATCCTCGCCGGTGCCGAGGACACCGGGGTCGAGGCCCTGATCAACTTCCAGGGCGTCGGCACCGGCCTGAACGTGCGCCTGCAGCTCTCCGCCTATATCGGGATCATCCTGGCCAGCCCCATGCTGATGCTCCAGGGTTGGCTGTTCCTGATGCCGGGCCTGCACCGCAATGAGCGGCGCTACGCACTGGGCTTCTTCGGCAGCGCGATCCCCCTGTTCTTCATCGGCTGCGCGGCCGGTTTCTGGGGAGTGACCCAGCTGGTCCCGGTGCTGATGAGCTTCACGCCGGACGCCGACGGCGTCGGCCAGGTCATCCCGTACGACCAGTACCTCACCCTGGTCATCAAGACCATGCTCGCCTTCGGGATCGCCTTCGTGATCCCGGTGGTGATGGTCCTGCTGAACTTCCTGGGGATCCTCTCGGGCAGGACCATGCTGAAGGCCTGGCGCTGGATCATCTTCCTGTCCGTCGCCTTCACCGCGGTGATGGTCCCGACCCCGGAACCGGTCACCCTGATCGTGATGTCCAGTGCGATCGCCGCCCTCTTCTTCGGCGCCATCGTGATCGCCCTGCTCCATGACCGCCGGGTGGCCGCGAAGCAGGGCGAGGACATCCCCGATGACCAGGCCAGCGTCATCGAGGACGCGGTCGAACCGATCGACGACACGGACCGGACAGAGGGCACGGGGACACGGTGAGCAGACTGCGGGTCGGGCTGCTGGCGAACCCCACCGCAGCCCAGGGCACCTCCCAGCGGATCGGCCGACAGGTCGGTCACCTGCTGCGTCTCGCAGGAATCTCCGTGGTCGACCTCTCGGGGCCGTCTGCGAAAGTGGCGCAGGCCCGCGCGATCGAGATCCGGGACACACTGACCGCCCTCGTCGTCGTCGGCGGGGACGGCACCGTCTCCCTCGGCGCCTCGATCGTGGCCGGCACCCCGGTGCGGCTGGGCGTGGTCCCGGCCGGCAGCGGCAACGACTTCGCCCGCGCCCTGGGGCTGCCGATCAACGACCCGGAGGAATCCACTCGGAGCCTCCTGCACGCCCTGTCGCGCCCGGTGATGGCGATCGATGCCATCGAGATCACCTCGCCCGATCAGGCCGCCCAGCCCTCGCCCCGCACGGTCGCCGTGGGCAATGTCAACCTCGGGTTCGACGCCCTGGTCAACGCCCGCGCCAATGGCTCGAGCCGTGGCCACACGATGCGGTACACCACCGCTGTGCTGCGGGAGCTGGCCTCCTTCCACCCCTTCCCGTACTGGATGGAGATCGACGGCGGGGAGCGCATCGAGGTGGACGCCCCCCTGGTCTCGCTGTGCAACAGCGGCGTCTACGGTGGAGGCATGCGACTGGTCCCCGACGCACTCCTGGATGACGGACAGCTCGAGCTCGCGATGGTGCAGGGCCTCAGCCGCCCGCGCCTGCTGCGGTTCTTCCCGAAGGTCTTCTCCGGCACCCATACCGACGTCCCGGGCTTCTCCATCCAGCCGGTGCGTGAGCTGACCATCGGGCTGCGCCACGGCCGGGCCCTGCGGGCGTACGCCGACGGTGAGGCCCGGGCGCTGCTCCCGATCACCGCCCGGGTGCTCCCCGGTGCGGTCCGCCTGCTCGCCGATCTGCGCAGCACCGGGATGATCGAAGAGCCCGAGGGGCCCCGCTGATGCCCACCTCGGACGAGGAGTCCCCGGCGCAGCGCTACGCCCGCTGGCAGCAGCAGAAGCAGCTGGAGCGCAGTGAGCTCGGCGCCTTCTCCTCCCGCTACAGCTTCGAGCTGGACGAGTTCCAGCTGGCCGGCTGCCGAGTCCTGGAGTCGGGCCACTCGGTGCTCGTCGCCGCCCCCACCGGGGCCGGGAAGACGGTGGTGGGGGAGTTCGCGGTGCACCTGGCGCTGGCCCGGGGCCAGAAGGTGTTCTACACCGCTCCGATCAAGGCGCTGTCCAACCAGAAGCACGGCGAGCTGGCCCGTTCCCTCGGGGCCGAGCGGGTGGGCCTGCTCACCGGCGACACCTCCCTGCGCCCGGACGCGGACGTGGTGGTGATGACCACCGAGGTGCTGCGCAACATGCTGTACGCCGACTCGGCGCTGCTGGACGGCCTGGGCTTCGTGGTGATGGACGAGGTCCACTACCTCGCCGACCGGATGCGCGGACCGGTGTGGGAAGAGGTCATCATCCACCTGGACCGCTCGGTGCAGCTGGTCGCGCTCTCCGCCACCGTCTCCAACGCGGAGGAGTTCGGTGCCTGGCTGCAGGAGGTCCGCGGGCACACCGAGATCGTGGTCTCCGAGACCCGTCCGGTCCCGCTGTGGCAGCACGTGGTCCTCGGGGACCAGCTGGTGGACCTGTTCGTCGACGATGCCGGGGAGGCGGTCGTCTCCCATGGCCCCGGGGCGAGCGGCGAGCGCCAGGTGAACCCCGAGATCGCGCGGATGGCCTCGCTGTCTCTGCCGGTCGACCACGGCCGGGGCGAGTATCGCGATCGCAAGGGCGGCGGCGGGCGGCATCGTCCCCGCGGCGCGGGACGGCACCGACCGCCCCATCGTCGTCGCGGCAGCGGGAACGGCAGGGCGAGCGGGGGCGGGCACGCCCCGGGCGGCGGGCACCGGGGCCCGGAGCGCCGCGAGGAACGTCGCAGCGGTGGCGTGCGGCCGCTGGGGCGACCTCAGCTGATCAGCCTGCTGGACGATGCCGGCCTGCTGCCGGCGATCGTGTTCATCTTCTCCCGCGCCGGCTGCGAAGCGGCGGTGCGCCAGTGCGCCCAGGGCCGGGTCCAGCTCACCGATGACGAGGAGCAGCGCGAGATCCGCAGGATCCTCGACGAGCGTTTGGCTGCGGTCCGCATCGAGGACGAGGAGGTGCTCGGGATCCGGTCCTTCCGCCGGAACGTGCTCAGCGGCTTCGGTGCGCATCACGCGGGCATGCTGCCTCTGCTGAAGAACGTGGTCGAGGACCTCTTCGCGCGGGGTCTGCTGAAGGTCGTGTTCGCCACCGAGACCCTGGCCCTGGGCATCAACATGCCGGCCCGCTCCGTGGTCCTGGAGAAGCTCGTGAAGTTCAACGGGGTGGAGCACGCCGATCTGACGCCGGGGGAGTTCACCCAGCTGACCGGCCGGGCCGGACGCCGCGGCATCGACACCGAGGGGCACGCCGTCGTCGTCGGCAGTCAGCATCTCGACGCCCAGGCGGTCGGGGCGCTCGCCTCCCGGCGCACCTACCCGCTGCGCTCCGCCTTCCGGCCCACCCCGAACATGGCCGTGAACCTGCTGGAGCGTTTCGACCTCTCCCGGGCGCGGGAGACCCTCGAGACCAGCTTCGCCCAGTTCCAGGCCGACCGCTCGGTGGTCGGGCTCGCCCGTCGCGCCCGGGAGCTCGAGGACACCGCCGACTCCTATCTCGAGGCGATGACCTGCGACCGGGGTGATCTGCTGGAGTATGCGGATCTGCGCGAGCAGATCGGGGAGCGCGAGAAGCAGCTGGCCCGCACCCGCGCGAGCGCTGACCGCGATCGGATCCGCAGCGTGCTGCGCGGCCTGCGCCGCGGTGAGATCCTCGCCCTGCCCGGCGGCAGGCGCAAGGGCTACGCCGTGGTGCTCGAGGTCGAGCGGGACGTGCTGGGAGGACCGCAGGTGCATCTGCTGGACGTAGAGGGCAGGCGTCGCACGATCCGCCCCGGTGATGTTCCGGCGCCGCCCGCGGTGATCGACGCCATGAAACTCCCAGCTCCGGAGCGGCTCAGCAGCGGGAAGGTCCGCAAGGATTCCGCCGCGGCCCTGCGGCAGAAGCTCTCCGGCCATGACGAGGACGCCCGCAAGGAGGTGCGCCGGCGCGCCCCCCGCACCCCGTCCACCGCCGCGCAGGATCCCACCCTGCTGGGATTGAAGGAGCATCTGGCCGCGCATCCCTGCTCCGACTGCCCGGAGCTCGAGTCCCATCTGCGCTGGGTCGCACGCTGGCGCGGCACCCGACGGGACCTCGAGGGAGTCCACCGTCGCATCCAGGGCCGCACCAGCTCCCTGGCCCGGCAGTTCGACCAGCTCAGCGCCCTGCTGCTCGAGCTCGGCTATCTGCGTCGCGAGCAGCCGGCCCCCGGCGGCACCGAGGAGCTGGTGCCGACCGAGCGCGGGATGCGGCTGCGACACCTGTTCAGCGACCGGGACCTGCTGATCGCCGAGTGCATCGAGCACGGTGCCTGGCGGGGACTGGACCCGGCGGGCCTGGCCGCAGTGGTCTCCGCGGCGGTCCATGAGGGGCGCCGCGATGATCCCCTCGCCCCGGAGGCGATCCCCGATCCCGCGGTCGAGGCGGCGCTGGAGGCCTCGGCCCGGGTCGCCGCCGATCTCCAGGCCGCCGAGTCACGACACGATATCGATCTGACCCCGCCGCCTGATCCTGCGATCGCCGCGATCGTGCACCGCTGGGCCCGCGGCGTCCATTTCGCGGCCGCCCTCGAGGGATCGACCCTGCCTCCGGGAGACTTCGTGCGGCACGCCCGCCAGGTCATCGACCTGCTCGACCAGCTCACCGCCGATCCCGAGCTCGCCGCCACGGCCCGCGCCGCGATCGCGGGGGTGCGGCGCGGACTGGTCGCCCAGGAGATCGAGCGATGAGCCTATTCCCAGGTGCGCGCGAGAAGCTGGGCGGGTGACTGCACTGCCCGGCCCGGACCTGTACACCGGAATCGTCCTCTACTCGACCGACGATCCCGAGGCCTCGGCGATGCTGGTCGCGGACGGGATGATCGTCTGGACCGGCCCCGAGGACAGCGCCGCGATCCTGCACCCCGATGCCCGGCGCGTCGACGCCACCGGCTGCCTGCTCACCCCCGGGTTCGTCGATGCCGCCGCCACGGCTGATGCCACCGCCCCCGACCCGGCGGGCGACCTGACCGCCGCGGCGCGCGGCATCGTGCGGCGTCTGCCCGGACCGCTCGGGATGCGTGAGGGAGTGCGCGTGGTCTCCCCGGTCACCGATGCCGAGCAGGCGCCGTACCTCGATCTGGTCTCCGACGGGACCCCGCTCGCGTTCGGCTCCGCGGGGGAGGAGAGCGCCGGCGATCCCTGGGACTGGGTGCGCGCCGCCGCGCAGCAGGGCGATCCGGCCCAGCGCATCAGCGACCGCGCGGCCTTCCTCGCCGCGACCCGAGGCGGTCAGCGGGTCGCCGGACATCGCCACCCCGGTTCCCTGCGCACCGGGATCGAGGCGACGTTCGTGGTGTGGGAGCCCTGGGACCTGACGGTACGCGGGCACGGGGACCGCATCGAGACCTGGTCCACCGATCCCCGTTCCCGCACCCCGCTGTTGCCCGATCTCACCCAGGGCTCCCCTCGCGCTCTGCGCACCGTCGTCGAGGGCCGCATCGTGCACGACGACGGGACGCTGGCCCCGGGGCGGCAGCAGGGTCCAGGATGACGGCGGCCCCCGCCCACGCGGTCGACACGGTCACCGCGATCGCCCGCCGCCGCGCTCGGGCGCGGCGGGACGAGATCGACCCCACCCCCTGGCCGCTCGCGCTGCTCTGCGCGGTGGTCGGCGGCGCAGCGGCGTTCGCCGCGTTCCCGCCCTATGACATGTGGGGGCTGCTGCCGCTGTCGCTGACACTGCTCTCGGCCGGGCTGCTGGTGCGCTCGGTGTGGTTGGCCGCGCTGGTCTCCCTGCTCTGGGGGGCTGCGTTCTTCATCCCCCTGACGGAGTGGGCGAACATCTATGCCGGCACCGTTCCCTGGATCGCCCTGGGCATCGTCCAGGCGCTGTACATCCTGCTGTACGGCCTCCTGGCCCGCACCGTCATGGTGCGACGGGGGCTGACGATCTCCACCGCCCTGGTCGTCGCAGCGCTCTGGGTGGGGGTGGAGACGCTGCGCTCCCACTGGCCCTGGGGTGGACTGTCCTGGGGGGCCAGTGCCTTCGCCCTGGCCGACTCCCCGCTGCTGTCCCTGGGCCCGTGGATCGGCACGGCCGGGCTCGCCTTCGCGGTCGCGCTGCTCGGGCAGGTGGTGCTGCACGGCGTGCTCGCCCTGCTGGGGCGCCGCCACCGGGGGCTGATCGGCTTCTCCGGCGTGTGGCCGCTCGCCCTCGCCGTCGCCGCGGTGCTCGCCACGATGGTCGTGCCCTATCCGCGCAACGCCCCGCCCGAAGGGCGTCATTCGATGACGATCATGGCGATCCAGGGGTCGGCCACGAAGCCCGAGGGCGTGACCTATCAGATGCCCGAGGGGGTCTACGAGAATCACGTCGACGTCACGCAGGGCGCTCTGGGGGCCGCCCAGGAGAGCGGGGTCTCGGCCGACCTCGTGGTCTGGCCGGAGGACTCCACCGGCTGGGATCCTCGCGAGGATCCGCAGCGCGCCCGGGAGATCAGCGCCCTGGCCGCCGACGCCGAGGCTCCGCTGCTGGTGGGCACGCAGCAGGCAGTGGGCGAGGACCAGCGCTACAACCACGCCCTGCTGTACACCCCGGAGGGCGAGACCCCGTACGTCTACGCCAAGCGGCATCCCGTCCCCTTCGGCGAGTACGTGCCGGCCCGGGACCTGTTCCGCCGCATCACCGACAAGGTGGACCTGGTGGGCCGTGACATGCTGGCCGGGGACGAGGTCGGGGTGATGGACCTGCAGTCCCTCGAACAGGGGGAGGCGCAGGTGGGGATCCTGATCTGCTTCGAGATCGCCTACGACAACCTGGTCCTGGACGTGGTCGATGACGGTGCCGAGGTGATCGTGGTGCAGTCCAACACCGCCCTGTTCGGCGATTCCCACGAGGCCGTCCAGCAGCTGGCGCAGGCCGAGGTGATGGCGGTGATCAGCGGCCGCAGCGTCGTGCATGCGGCGACAGCGGGGCCCAGCGCGATCTTCTCCCCGGAGGGGCGCCGACTCGCCCACGTCGACCACTGGGATCAGGGCGCGATGATCGCGGACGTCCCCCTGCGCACCGGCATCACCCCCGCGGTCGCCGCCGGCCCCTGGATCGCGATCGGCATCACCGCCGTGGGTGTGGTGGGATGGCTGGCGGCGCTCGGCTCCACGCGGCGCGCCATCCACCCTGCCAGCCGGAAGAAGAAGCAGTGACCCCACCCGCCACCCTGGTCATCACCCCCACCTACAACGAGCGCGAGGCACTGCCCGGCACCCTGCAGCGGCTGCGCCGCGCCGAGCCTCAGGTGCATGTGTTGATCGTCGACGACGGCTCCCCGGACGGCACCGGGCAGTGGGCCGAGCAGATCGCCGCGGTCGATGACCACGTCCATGTCCTGCACCGGACCGCGAAGGAGGGGCTCGGCCCCGCCTACCTCGCGGGCTTCGCCTGGGGGCTCGAGCACGGCTACGAAGTGCTGGTGGAGATGGATGCCGACGCCTCCCATCGCCCCGAGCAGCTGGGCGGACTGCTCGAGGCGGTGCGTCGCGGAGCCGACCTCGCGATCGGGTCCCGGTGGGTCCCCGGGGGCCGGGTCCACGACTGGCCGCTACGGCGCATGCTGCTCTCCCGCGTCGCCAACCGGTACGTGCGGGTGATGCTGGGGCTGCGCGTCAACGATGCCACCGCCGGCTTCCGTGCCTTCCGGGCTCCACTGCTGCGTCGCCTGGTCGCCGAGGACATCGCCTCCCAGGGCTACTGCTTCCAGGTCGACATGACCCGCCGCGCCCGTCTCGACGGGGCGGTGATCCGGGAGGTCCCCATCGATTTCGACGAGCGCACCGAGGGCGCCTCCAAGATGAGCTCGGGCATCGTCAGGGAGGCCCTCCTGTTGGTGACCTGGTGGGGGATCCGCCACCGCACCCAGCAGGCTCTCGGGCTGCTGCGATAACCTGGACGCTGTCGCCGCCCCACCACGATCGGAAGGGGACCTGCTGTGAGCACCAGCCCGCACCGGCCCGACGCCGGCTCCCGGAGCAGCCGGGGCTCCCGCTGGGGCACCCTCGTGCCCCTCGCCATCGTGCTGGTGGGCGTCCTGGAGATCGCCCTGCTGATCGTCATCGGGATCAACACCAGCCTGTGGTGGTCGGTGCTGATCGTCGTGCTGGGCTGGGTGGTCGGGATCGCCCTGATCGTCGCCGCGGGGCAGCAGTCCTTCATCCGGTTGCGCTCCCTGGTCCGGGCCGTTCGCGGCAGCGGGGACGTCAAGGATCACCTCTCCCGGCCCGCCTTCACGATGCTGGCCGCGCTGCTGTTCTTCTTCCCGGGCCTGCTCACCGATCTGATGGGCCTGATCCTGCTGGTCACCCCGGTGCAGCGCCGTACGATCCGGGCGATGGGGCTCAGCAGCGGATCGGAATCCGCCCGCAAGGTGCTGTACCGGCGTGATGCCGGGGGAGTGATCGACGGGGAGATCATCGTCGAGTCCCGGCCCACCTCCGCGGGTGACCCGCCCACGATCCAGCAGGGCCCCACCACCCCGCAGGACTGAGCTCCACACGCACAGCGCCCCCGATCCGGAGTCGGATCGGGGGCGCTGTGCGTGGTATGGCTGCGCGGTGTCAGTCGCTCAGAGGTTGCGGCGCTGATGGAGCTTGCCGGCGCGCAGGAGCTCGAGGCGCTGGTCGAGGAGCACCTGCAGATCCTCCTCGCTGCGGCGCTCCAGGAGCATGTCCCAGTGGGTGCGGACGGGCTTGCCGGGCTTCTCCTCGGGCTTCTCGTGGTCGCGCAGCACGGCGGTGGTGCCGCAGCGGCACTCCCACACCGCGGGCACATCCGCCTCGACGGAGAACGGGAGCACGATCGCGTGCCCGTTCGGGCAGTCGTAGACGGCTTCCTGGCGCGGTGCGGCCAGCACGCCGTCATCGGTCTCCATGGAGAGGGATCCCAGACGGGTCCCTCGCAAGCTGCGGCTGCTCATGCGGTTCTCGCTTCCTGCGGTGCTCATCGGTGCCGGGCTCGGAATCCCGGGAGGTCTGCTGGCATCAACGCTCGCGGCCGTGGTTCTGTTCCCGGCGCCCGTGTTCCTGGCGACTGGGTACTCGGCCGCCGGGGGAGCGGAGCGTCAGCGGGTGGTCGGTGCGGTGCCCTCCAGGAGCTCCGTCAGCAGATCGACCCGATTGGTGATGATACCATCCACGCCGCTCACCAGCAGATCGCGCATGGCCGCGGGCTCATCCACGGTCCAGACGTGCACCTCGACCCCGGCGCGATGAGCTGCGGCGATATTGGCCTCGGTGACGATCGGCACGGCCCAGCGGGATGAGTACGGATAGCGGGGCGGGACCTGGAGCGCCCCGTAGGGGGCCAGCAGCCGCGCCAGGCACGCCGCCGGCAGCTCGAGTGCGCGCGCAGCGAGGAAGGCGGCCATGGCACCGCGGGACGGGCTGCGCGCCGGCAGGATGCCGGTGGCGGCCTGCACCCGGGCCACGGCGTCCGCGGCGACGGAACCGTGGAAGCTGGTCAGGCAGATCCGCTCTGCGCTGCCGGTGCGGGCGATCGCGGTGACGGTGGAGGCGATCGCCTCGGGAACCTTCACGTCGATGTTGAACTGCGCATCCGGGAACTCTCCGAGCGCATCCTCGAGCCGCGACACCGGCTCGATGCCGGCCACGCGCACCTCGCGCATCTGCGCCCCGGTGAGCTCGGCGACGGGCCGGGGATCCTGGGCGATGCGCTGCAGGGTCTCGTCGTGCAGCAGCCAGGCGACGCCGTCAGCGGTCGCCCGGACATCGGTCTCGAGCAGGTCGGCTCCGGCCTCGAGGGCGGCGCCGAAGGCGGCGAGGGTGTTCTCCGCGCCCTCCGGGGACAGGCCCCGATGGGCGATCCGGCGGGGCCTCGCCCCCGGCAGGAAACGGGTGAGCGGGTCAGCGGTAGAAGCTGTCGATGAGTGCATCTTCCTCGTCCTCGTCCTGGCCGCGATGGGAGGTGTGGACCTCGCGGCGCGGTCGTCGCACTGCGGTCAGCTCCGTCTCCACCGTCTCATGCTCCGCCTCGAGGTCCTCGAGCGATTCCTGCAGGACCTTGCGCGTGCGCACCACCAGAGCCAGAGGGAAGAACAGCGCGAAGATCCACCATTGGAAGGCGTAGGAGAGGTGGGGGCCCAGCGAGGTGTCGGGCGCCTCGAGGGGCGCCGGGCGGGGACCGGGGGGCTGTTCCGCCGCGAGCTCACCGAAGGCCCCGGTGACCAGGGTGCCTGCGGTGGCGTCGCTCCCGGCGCCAGTGATCAGCTCGGCCATCTGCTCAGGGTTGACGGAGTGCGCCTGCCGCGCTGGGGGATCGCGGTCGAGCACGGGCTCGATCGGACGCAGCCGCACGGTGATCGTGATCTCGCCCTCGGGCAGCGCTGCGGGTTTCGCGGGGGCCGAGGTGCTCTCGTCCTCGGCGACCCATCCCCGCACGACGAACAGCACCACGCCGTCGTCGCTCCGGAACGGCACCGTCTCCCAGAAGCCCACGCTGCCGTTGAGCTGGCGGTTGCGGACATGCAGCACGCAGGCAGGCTCGTCGCAGTAGCTGCCGGTCAGCGTGACGGGCGTCCACTGCTGCTGGCTCGCCAGAGGGGTGGTCGGACTGTCGAGCACCTCGTCGAGGGGGACGGGGTCGGCGTCGTACTGCGCGTCGACGATGGCGGCGCTGTCGCGCCGATCCTCGTAGCGGCCGAACTGCCACAGGCCCAGGCCGATGCAGAGCGCGCTGGCCAGTATCACGACCAGTGCGCCCAGCAGGGTCTCCCGGCTCAGCAGGACCCGACGACGGACGGTGGAGCGGTTCATCCGGTCGTCGCGGATCCGGCACCCTCACCGGTCGGTGCGGACGGTGAGGAGAGGGAGGTCTGCATCTCGGTGAGGACGCCGATGAGGTCCTCCACCGCGAAGTCGACCAGCCATACGAACATCACGGCGGTCAGTGCTGCGATGAGGAATCCGAGCACGGTGACCGAGATCGTCACGCCGAGGCGCAGGCGCGGGCGCTTCCGCTCCGGTCTCGGCTCGGGGAATCCGTAGTCCTCCTGTTCGAGGTGGTTCAGCGACCACATCCCGGGATTGGCCACGGTCACCGGGTAGTGCGCCACGCGAGGGCGGGGGCGTGCTCCGCTGGCCGGGACGTTCTCCGAGGGCTGTAGCGGGGGCTGCTCCTTGGCCAGGCGTCGACCGGGCAACCAAAGCCGCCAGCCTGCCGGCACCGGTCCCCAGTCGAAGCGCGGCTGGAAGTCCGCCGGCGGGAGCCACCCGTCGTGGGGCGGCTCCGGCCAGTTCGGCGGGGGGTTGAAGCGCTCACTCACGTAGGAACGTCCCAGGAGTACGTATCGGTCCAGGTCTCGTAGTTCAGCACGTTGCCGCCGGCTCGCTGGAAGTCGAACAGCAGCTGGATGGTGTACGTCTCACCGGCGGAGAACTCGTTCGGGGCGTCGAAGTCGAGGCCGGAGACCTCCAGCCCGTAGGTCTCCGAGGAGTAGTCGACGGCTCCGCCGTAGGGGGTGACGACCTCGAAGTCGTAGGGGCCCATGGTCATGGTGCCCTCGGTCACGGTGATCTGCGCGGTCACGACGAGGTACTCGCCGTGCTCGGCCGGCTCGATGGTGCCGCCGTAGGTGCTGGGCATGTCCTCGCCCGGGACCCATGCCATCTGGATCGCCATGCTGCCCACGCCATCGGGTCCGACGACATCCTGCGTCACGGCGGCGGCCTCGTCGATCACGGGCAGCGCCGTCGGGGTGACGGTCTCGTCATCGTCGGTCGGCTCCTCCGACGGCTCCTCCGTGGGATCCTCCGTCGGCTCGTCCGACGGCTCCGGGGACGTGGCGGTGGTCTCTCCGTCGCCCGTGGGCTCGTCGCCGCCCCGCGTCACCAGCACGACGCCCCCGATCACCGCGGCGACCAGCAGTGCGACCAGCAGCAGCCCGAGGCAGCCGAGCCACCAGAAGCGCTGGACGACGCCCTTCTTCGGCGCATCCTGGGCATCGGTGGTCGCGGTCCAGCCGGAGCTGTCCCCGAACTGGGGCTCACCGGCGGAGGGCTGACCGTAGCCGGGCGCGGGCGAGGCCTGACCGTAGCCCTGCGAGGGCGACGCCTGACCGTAGCCCGGCTCGTGTCCGACCGGCTGCTGGTCCTGGGAGAACAGTTCCTGTGCACCGACTGCCGCCGCGGGGGCAGCGGAGGGATCGTCCGCCGGCTCCTGCGCCTCGTACGGTGCGGCCTGCTCATACGGAGCCTGTGGGGCCTCCTCGTACGGAGCCTGCTCGTAGGGGGTCTGCTGCTGGAGATCGGCGTCGAGATCGGGGCCGGTGTACTCGGCGGTCTCCGCAGAGCTCTCGGGCTCCACGGCCTCCGCGGCCCCGACGGGCTCCGCCGTCTCCTCGGCAGCGGGGGCAGCGGCCGCGGGCGCCTGCGTCTCGGCGGGACCGTACGCGTCGGCGGCCTGCTCGTAGCTCCGCGGCGCGGCAGGTGCCTGATCACCGGTTCCGGCGACATGGCTCGCGTCGTCCTCGGCAGCGGGTGCGCCGGCCTGCTTGCCGGTGCTGACCACACGGGTCGCATCGTCCACCGGGGCCGCCTCCACGGGGTACTCACCGGAGGAGACCTCCCGGGTCGCATCCTCGTCGGCAGCGGGCGCCCCGGCCTGTTCGCCGGTGCTGGCCACGCGCGTCGCGTCGTCGTCGTCGTCGGCAGCGGGTGCGCCGGTCTGCTCGCCGGTGCTGACCACTCGGGTCGCATCGTCGTCGGGGGCCTGATCCTGCGGTGCCTCGTCGGCCGGGATCCAGAAGTTCCAGCCATCGGGTGCGGGTCCCCAGGCCGGATCGGGCTGCCAACCGGGCGGCGGCGTCCAGTCCGGATCCTCGATCTGCCAGTTCGGCGGCGGATTGAAACGGTAGGCCATCAGTGGAACCTTCCCCATGGATGAAGTCCGGGGCCGGAGAGTCCCCCAGGGCTCCGGCGCTGTCTCCACGTATCGTAGAACACCGCATGTCCATCGAGTCCCAAGGAGCGTCCATGTCCGACCCCATCGCCTCTCCCCGCAGCGTCCTGATCACCGGCGGTAACCGCGGCATCGGCCGCTCCATCGCCGAGGAGTTCGTGCGCCGGGGCGACCGGGTCGCCGTCACCAGCCGCTCCGGTGAGGGCGGCCCCAAGGGCACCCTGACCGTCGCCGCGGACGTCACCGACGGCAGCTCCCTCGACGCCGCGATCACGCAGGTCGAGGAGGCCCACGGCCCGATCGAGGTGCTGGTCGCCAACGCTGGCATCACCGACGACCAGCTGCTGCTGCGGATGAGCGACGAGTCCTTCGAGCAGGTCATCGACACCAATCTCACCGGCGCGTTCCGGAGCGTGAAGCGGGTCATCAAGTCGATGATGCGTGCCAAGCGGGGACGGATCATCCTGATCAGCTCGGTGGTGGGTCTCTACGGCACTCCCGGACAGGTGAACTACGCCGCCTCGAAGTCCGGCCTGATCGGCATGGCCCGCGCGATCACCCGCGAGCTCGGCTCCCGAGGCATCACCGCGAACGTGGTCGCCCCGGGATACATCGACACCGAGATGACCCAGCAGCTCTCCGAGGAGCGCCGGGCCGAGTACCTCAAGGCCATTCCCGCCGCCCGCTTCGCGGACCCGGACGAGCTCTCCCGCGTGGTCGCCTTCCTGGCCGGGGACGACGCCGCCTACATCTCCGGCGCCGTGATCCCGGTCGACGGCGGCCTGGGCATGGGACACTGAGGGCCATGTCCGACTCCGAGCCCCCCTCGCGCCTGCTGCTGCTGATGAGACACGGCAAGGCGGAAAGCGGCACCGTCGATCACGCCCGCGACCTCGCCTCCCGGGGTCGCACCCAGGCCGCCCTGGTGGGCGAGTACCTGGCCGCACAGAACGTGCAGGTCAGCCACGTGCTGGTCTCGGACGCGGCCCGCACCTCCCAGACCTGGGACGCGGTGGTCGCGGCGATGCCCGGCTTCGACGGCGAGGTCACCTTCCACGAGGACATCTACACCGGCGGCGCCGGCGAGCTCGCAGCGCTGCTGCGGGCGGTCGAGGATCGCCACCAGGTGGTGATGGTGGTCGGTCACGAGCCGACGATCTCCTCGCTCACCGCAGCACTGGCGGACGACGATTCGGACTCCGCCTCGATCGCCCAGGCCCGGATCGGCATGCCGACCGGCGG
>DXDT01000189.1 GCA_019115335.1 Candidatus Brachybacterium merdigallinarum | reverse complement strand
GTTGAGCGCATCTACGGGGTGGTCGGCGACTCCCTGAACCCTGTCGTCGATGCGGTGCGCCGCACCGAGGGCATCGACTGGGTGCATGTCCGCAACGAGGAGGCCGGGGCCTTCGCCGCCGGCGCCGAGGCCCGACTGACCGGTCGGCTCGCCGTCTGCGCCGGATCCTGCGGGCCCGGGAACACCCACCTGATCCAGGGCCTGTTCGACGCCCACCGTGACGGCGCCCCCGTGCTCGCGATCGCCTCCCACATCCCCTCGGAGAAGATCGGCACCGGCTTCTTCCAGGAGACCCACCCCGAGCGTCTGTTCCAGGAGTGCTCCCACTTCTGCGAGATGGTCACCTCCGGCAGCCACGGCGCCACGCTGCTGCACAGCGCCATCCAGACCGCGATCGCCAAGAGCGGCGTCTCCGTGCTGGTGCTGCCCGGCGATGTCGCCGACGACGAGGTCGACGGGCCGCTGACCAAGGACCTCGCCGTCGAGCTGGGTCGCGTCCAGCCCGCCCCCGGGCCCGTCGGCCGTCTCGCCGAGCTGATCGACGAAGCGGACACCGTCACCCTGTTCACCGGGGCCGGGGTGCGCGGCGCCCGCGAGGAGGTGCTCGCGCTCGCCGACCGGGTCAAGGCCCCGATCGGGCACGCCTTCGGCGGCAAGGAGTGGATGCAGTACGACAACCCGTACGACGTGGGCATGAGCGGCCTGCTCGGCTACGGCGCCTGCTACGACGCGATGCACGAGGCGGACCTCGTGATCCTGCTCGGCACCGACTTCCCGTACACCGAGTTCCTGCCCGCCGCCGACGGCAGGAAGCAGCGCCGCATCGTGCAGATCGACGCCGACGCCTCCCGGCTGGGCCGCCGCGTCCCGCTCGACCTCGCCCTGCACGGGGACGTGGCCCTGACCCTGCAGGCCGTGCTGCCGCTGCTGACCGGGAAGAAGAGCACCCGCTTCCTGCACAAGCAGCTGAAGGCCCACCACAAGGCCCTGACCGGCGTGGTCTCCGCGTACACCAAGAACGTGGAGCGGATGCGACCGATCCACCCCGAGTTCGTCGCCGCGACCCTCGACGACCTCGCCGACGACGACGCCGTGTTCACCGTCGACACCGGCATGTGCAACGTGTGGGGCGCCCGCTACATCACCCCCAACGGGAAGCGCCGTGTGTTCGGCTCCTGGCACCACGGCTCCATGGCCAACGCCCTCCCGCAGGCGATCGGTGCCTCGCTGGCCTTCCCGCAGCGGCAGGTCATCTCGATGAGCGGCGACGGCGGCCTCGGCATGCTGATGGGGGAGCTGCTCACGGTGAAGCTGCACGACCTGAACACCAAGATCCTGGTGTTCAACAACTCCAGCCTCGGGATGGTCAAGCTCGAGATGCTCGTGGAGGGTCTGCCCGATCACGGCACCGATCACGAGGACGTCGACTACGCGGCGATCGCGGAGGCCGTGGGCATCGGGTCCGTGCGCATCACCGACCCCAAGAAGCTGAAGAAGCAGCTCGCCGCGGCGCTCGCGACGCCGGGCCCGATGCTGATCGACGTGGTCACCGACCCGGATGCCCTCTCGATGCCGCCCAAGATCACCGCCCAGCAGATCCGCGGCTTCGCGACCGCCTCGACCAAGGTGGTGCTCGGCGGCGGCGTGGGCAAGATGCTCGACATGGCCGCCAGCAACATCCGCAACCTGCCCCGCTGAGCCGGCACCTCCGCGTCGAGTCCGCGGCTCGTCAGGGGAGCGCGTTAGGGTGAGAGCTCGCCACGGTGCCCCCGCGGCGCGATCGGGGCAGGACCCGCACTTCCCCCGGACATCGGTCGACCCGTCACCCACCCCCACGACGCCCCGTCAGGAGGCCCCGTGATCGGATTCGAGAACGTCCGCAAGGAGTACCCCGGAGGCACGGTCGCCGTCGAGGACTTCAGTCTCGAGGTCGCCTCCCGCGAATCCGTGGTGCTGGTGGGCACCTCCGGCTCCGGCAAGACCACCCTGATGCGGATGGTCAACCGGATGGTGGATCCCACGTCCGGACGGGTGCACATCGACGGGGACGACGTGGCGGGCCTGGACCCGGTGCAGCTGCGCCGCAGCATCGGCTACGTCATGCAGGCCTCCGGGCTGATGCCGCATCGCACCGTGCTGGACAACATCATGACCGTGCCCGTGCTGCGCGGCACCACCCGCCGGGAGGCCCGCGGCCGTGCGCAGGAGCTGATGGAGACCGTCGGCCTGGACCCCGCGCTGGCCGCCCGCTATCCCGCCCAGCTCTCCGGCGGCCAGCAGCAGCGCGTCGGGGTGGCGCGGGGCCTGGCCGCAGACCCGAACATCCTGCTGATGGACGAGCCGTTCGGGGCCGTGGACCCGATCGTGCGCAGCGAGCTGCAGCTCGAGCTGCAGCGCCTCCAGAAGGAGCTGAAGAAGACCATCGTCTTCGTCACGCACGACATCGACGAGGCCTTCCTGGTCGGCGACCGGGTGGTGATCCTGCGCCCCGGCGGGATCATCGCCCAGGTCGGCACCCCGCAGGAGATCCTCGCCGCCCCGGCCGACGACTTCGTGACCAGCTTCGTCGGCGCCGACCGCGGCACCCGCACCCTCCACGTCGAGACGATCGACGGCCGAAACGTCGTGGTCGATGCGGACGGCCGCGCCGCCGGCGTGCTCGAGCAGCCCCGCCCTGCCGAGGAGTGGCGCCCATGAGCTGGGTCGGCGCGAACCTCGATCTCATCGCCGGGCACACCGGATCGCACCTGCTGCAGGCCCTCCCCCCGATCCTGATCGCCTTCGTGCTGTCCCTGCCGATGGCGAAGCTCGCCAACGCCCGCGGCTGGCTGCGCACCGGGGTCACCACCACCTCCGGGCTGATGTACGCGATCCCCTCCCTGCCGCTGTTCGTGCTGCTGCCGGGGCTGATCGGCACCAGCGTGCGCAGCCCCCTGAACATCGCGATCGCCCTGTCCCTGTACGGGCTCGCCCTGATGGTCCCCGCGGCCTCCGACGCCTTCCGCTCCGTGGACCGTCACGTGCTCAGCTCCGCCACCGCCCAGGGCTACGCCCCGCTGGCCCGCTTCCTGCACGTCGAGCTGCCGCTGGCCGGGCCGGTGCTGCTGGCCGGGGTGCGGGTCGTGGCCGTCTCCACCATCTCCCTGGTCACCGTGGGTGGAGTGCTCGGGGTCTCCAGCCTCGGCATGCTGTTCGTGGACGGCTTCCGCCGCGGCATCATCGCGGAGATCGCTGCGGGGGTGGTCCTGACCGCCGTGCTCGCCCTGGTCACCGATGCGCTGCTGGTGCTGCTGGGTCGTGCGCTGATGCCGTGGACCCGGGCCCAGGGGGTGCGGCGGCCATGAACGAGAACCCCTTCGCCGAGGCGCTGGCCTGGCTCGCCGAGCCCACGCGCTGGTCCGGAGCCTCCGGCATCCCGGCCCGCACGCTCGAGCACCTCGGCTACACCGCGCTCGGTGTGGCCGTCGCCGCCCTGATCGCGATCCCGCTGGGCCTGCTGGTGGGCCACACCGGCCGCGGGAAGTCGCTGGCCGTCGCCGCCGCGGGGGCCGCTCGCGCCCTGCCCACCCTGGGGCTGGTGACCCTGTTCGCCCTGCTGGTGGGGATCGGGCTGACCGCCCCGCTGCTGGCCTTCGTGGTCCTCGCGATCCCGTCCCTGCTGGCCGGGGCGTACTCGGCGATCGAATCGGCGGATCCGGCGACCGTCGATGCCGCCCGTGCCCAGGGCATGACCGAATGGCAGATCCTCACCCGCGTCGAGCTGCCGCTGGGGATGCCGCTGCTGATCGGAGGCTTCCGCGGTGCGACCGTGCAAGTCGTCGCCACCGCCATGCTCGCCGCCTACGTGGGCAACGGGGGCCTGGGCCGGTACATCTTCCAGGGCCTGGGCACCCAGAACTATCCGCAGATGATCGCCGGCTCCCTGCTGGTGATCGCCCTGGCCCTGCTGCTGGACCTCGCCCTGTTGCTCGGCCAGCGCCTCACCGCCCCGCGCGGGCTCCGCCCCACCTGACCCATCCCGCTCCGCCGGCCCCGTCAAGAACCGTCCGTCCTGCCCCGATCCGCCGTCCCACCTCCCAGGAGAATCCCATGACCATCCACAGCACCCGTCGTCACCTGCTCGCAGCGATCGGCGCGGGCGGCATCGTCCTCGGCACCGCCGCCTGCGGCACCTCCGATCCCTTCGAGGACGCCGACGACACGGGCGGCGACGGCTCCGGAGGCTCCGGCGCCTCCGACGACGGCAGCGGCGGGGCGGGCGGCGCGATCGCGATCGGCTCCCAGGCCTACTACTCCAACGAGATCATCGCCGAGCTGTTCGCCCAGGTGCTCGAGGCCGAGGGGCTCACCGTCGACCGCCAGTACCAGATCGGCCAGCGCGAGGTGTACATGCCGGAGCTCGAGGGCGGCGCCCTGGACGTGCTGCCGGAGTACATCGGCAACCTGCTCCAGCACTATGACCCCGAGGCCGCTTCGGCCACCCCCGAGGAGATCCACACCGCGCTCGGTGAAGCCCTGCCGGATGGTCTGCGCCTGCTGCCCTTCGCTGAGGCCACCGATCAGGATTCCTACACCACCACCTCGGACTTCGCCGCCGAGAACTCGCTGACCGCGATCGGGGACCTCGCCGGCATCGAGGGTCTGCAGATCGCCGCGAACAGTGAGTTCGAGGTGCGCCCCTACGGGCCCGAGGGAGTCAAGGAGGTCTACGACGTGGACGTCTCCGTGGTGCCCGTGGAGGACTCCGGCGGCCCGCTGACCGTGCAGGCCCTGACCGATGGGGACGTGCAGCTGGCGAACATCTACACTTCGGACCCCGCGATCGCCGCGAACGACCTGGTGGTGCTCGAGGATCCCGAGGCGCTGATCCTCCCGCAGAACGTGGTCCCCGTGGTCTCCGAGAACGTCGACGAGACCGCCGAGGCCGCGATGACCGCGGTGATCGAGGCGCTCACCGCGGAGGACCTGATCGAGCTGAATCGTCGCAGCGTCGAGGACCAGGCCTCCTCGGCGGACATCGCTGCGCAGTGGCTGGGCGAGAAGGGCCTGGTCTGATGCGTATCGCGATCACCGGCGCGACGGGGAAGGTCGGGGGAGAGGCCGCCCGGCTCCTCAGCGGCGGCGACGGCGGGACCGCTCACGAGCTGCGGCTCCTCGTGCGCAGCCCGCGCCGCGTCCCGCGCATCCTCGGCGCCGAGGTGTTCCAGGCCGAGTACTCCGAGCGGCTGGTGTGCCAGGACGCCTTCGAGGGGGCCGACGCCCTGCTGCTGGTCTCGGCGGGGGAGTCGGCCGACCGCCTCGCCCAGCATCGCAGCGTGATCGGCGCCGCGGTCGATGCCGGCGTGGGCCACGTCGTCTACACCTCGTTCCTCGGCGCTGCCGCGGACGCCGAGTTCACCCTGGCCCGCGATCACGCCGCCACCGAGGAGATGCTCCGCGAGTCAGGGCTGGCCTGGACCTTCCTGCGCGACAGCTTCTACGCCGACGTGCTGCTGGACTTCGCTGGCCCCGACCGGGTGATCCGCGGCCCGGGCGGCGAGGGACGCTGCGGCTTCGTGGCCCGCGCGGACGTCGCCGCGGTCGCCGCACGGATCCTGGCCATCCCGGCGCCCTGGGCCGGCCGCACCCTGGACCTCACCGGGCCCGCTGCGCTGAGCCTCGCGGAGGCCGCCGCGATCATGACCCAGGCGCGCGGGGAGCAGTACCGGTACGTCGACGAGACCCTGGAGGAGGCCCGCGCCTCCCGCGCCCCCTACGGCGCCCCGGACTGGCAGGTCGAGGCCTGGATCAGCACCTACACGGCGATCGCCTCGGGCGCCCTGGACGTGGTCACCGCAGACGTCGAATCGGTGCTGGGGCGGGCACCCCTCGGCCTCGCGGAGGTGGCGGCGAACCCGCTGTGACCTGCGAGGGGAACCGGCCGGTCAGCCGCTGCGTGACATCACCGCCCGTGCACGGCAGGGTGGGGGCATGAACAGCGACCAGACGCACCTGACCGTCACCCGCATCGTCGACGCCCCCGCGAAGGACATCTTCGAGCTGCTCACGCTGCCCGCCCGCCACCACGAGTTCGACGGCTCCGGCACCGTCCGCAGCGCCGATGGCACCGAGCGCATCGGCAAGGTCGGCGAGAAGTTCGTGATGAACATGCACCGCGAGCAGATGGGCGGCGATTACCGCACCCACAACTTCGTCACCGCCTTCGACGAGAACAAGATGGTCGGCTGGCAGCCCGCCCCGGAAGCGGAGGACGGCAGCGCCCCCACCGAGCCGCTGGGCTGGGAGTGGCTGTACCAGCTGAAGCCCCGCGGCGCCGACTCCACCGAGGTCTCCCTGACCTACGACTGGTCGAAGGTCGACGCCTCCCTGCAGAAGCAGGTCGGGTTCCCGGCCATCCCCGAGGCCGACCTCGAGGAGTCCCTGAACCAGCTCGCGGCGGCGGTCACGGCGCCCTGAGCCGGCCTGCCGTCGTGAGCCCCGGCTAGCGGGCTACCCTCGGGGGATGGGCAGGGTCACGGGCACGAAGCGGATCCGCACCGTGCGGGTGCGGGACGGGCAGCTGTACGCCGGGCGCAAGAGCGACCACGTCGCCGTCGAAGAGCCGCTCGACATCCGCGTCAACGGCCAGCAGCTGTCCCTGACCATGCGCACCCCCGGCAGCGATCTCGAGCTGATCCACGGCTTCCTGCACGGTGAGGGGATCATCGCCCACCGCGAGGACATCTCCGAGGCCCGCTACTGCGACGGCGCCGTGGTCGATTCCGGCACCGGCTTCGCCCAGAACACCTACAACGTCATGGACTTCACGACCTCCCGGCCGCAGCTGCTGCCGCTGGTCGCCAAGAGCTTCACCACTTCCTCGGCCTGTGGGGTGTGCGGCTCCGAGTCCATCGACGCCGTGCGCCAGAAGAGCCGGTACACCCTCGCCGACAGCTGGACCATCGCACCGCAGACCATCCTCGACGCCGCCCGCCGCCTCTCCGACCAGCAGACCGTGTTCGCCAAGACCGGGGGAGTGCACGCCGCCGCCCTGGTCACCCGCACCGGCGAGACCCTGGTGGTGCGCGAGGACGTGGGCCGCCACAACGCGGTCGACAAGGTGATCGGCTGGGCCCTGCTGCGGGACATGCTACCGCTGCAGGACTGCTTCCTGCTGGTCTCCTCCCGTGCCAGCTTCGAGATCACCCAGAAGGCAGCCATGGCCGGGATCCCGCTGCTGGCCTGCGTCTCCGCCGCCAGCTCCCTCGCCGTGGAGACCGCCGAGGAGTTCGGGATGACTCTGCTGGGCTTCACCCGCGCCGATGACGACGGAGACGGCCGCATGAACCTCTACACGGGCGAGAACCGCCTGGACCTCTCCGCGGCCGCGGGGTGAGCGCGGTGCTCACCCGCCCGGAAATGCTTCGTTCTCAGCCGCTCTGGAGCGAAATGTGGTTGAGATCCTGACCTGATCGGTGCTGGCCTCGGCGCTGGGGGACTACGAGACCGCGGGTGAGCATTCGGTCGGTGGATTCTCACCGGAGATGCACGTCGTCTGCGAGTCCTTCCGACTGATCCACGGCCGATAGCACCTGCGGCGGTGCAGCGGTTGCCACCGATCCTCCACACCCTCCGGTCATCCACACCGCACGCTGCTCGCCAACGCGATGCAGCGGCGGTGGCTAACGTCGGCACCATGCGGAAGTCGCTCGAGCCGTACCGCGGGGCCCTCGTCCATCACAGCAGGTGGAGGGCCCTGGGGTTCCACTCGCGCCATCTGGCCTCGGACCACTTCACGACGGCCTATCCCGGCTACCGGACCCCGACCGACCATCCCGCCTCGCTCACACTCTCGTCACCGTCCGAGGTGCTGCGGGAGCTCGCGACGATGATGCCGCTGTGGGACGTGGTCGCCGCCGCCGACGCCGTGCTCGGTCCGGCAGCACGCTGCCCCGCGGAGAGCATCGAGACCCTGAGGAGCTCGGTCTCCGGCGCCCGCAGACGTCGGGGGACGCCGCGCACTCTTGAGGCGCTCCGACTGGCTCGCACGCGGGTGCGCTCCCCGGGAGAGACGATCTTCCGACTTCTGCTGGAGGCGGCGGGCTTCCCGGAGCCGACGCTCAATCACCCCGTCCCTGATCCCGGGACCGGTGGCACCAGAATGATCGACCTGGCCTGGGAGGAGATCGGGTTCGGACTGGAGTATGACGGCGACGGTCACCGGCTGACCAAGGGGCAGTGGCGGGATGACGAGGAGCGCCGTGACGAGCTCGCCTCCCGGGGCTGGACGCTGAGCCGAGCCAACGGCAAGGACCTGCACCGTCCGCTGCGGATCCTGCTGCGGCTGCGGCGCACGATGGCCGAGCGCGGGCTCCGCCTCCCGGACGAGCAGCGGATCCGCCGCGTGGTCGCCGAGGTCGCCCAGCGCGGGCTCTCGATGCGGATCGCCCGCACGCAGCGGTGACGAGGCCCCGCACCTCCCGGAAATGCTTGATTCTCGACCGCTCTGGAGCGAACTGTGGTTGAGGATCTGGCCCGGAAGCGGGGATGCACGGAGAC